>NZ_JBEPDC010000010.1:0-303614 GCF_040300065.1 Nonomuraea sp. NPDC000554
CGCCGTTCCCGCCGGAGCCGCGTGCGCGGGTGGGCGTGCCGCCCAGGTTCAGCGGCGGCGCCGCCCCCTGGCGAGGCGCGGGCACGGCCCGTCCGGCGGCCTTGCCGCCCTGCTGGTCGGTGTTGAGCGGCGCGGCCGTGGCCGGCACCCTGGTGCCCGACGGTGTCGCCGCGCCCTCGCCCTCCTCGCCGCGCCCTCTGCCCTGCGCCGCGCTGGCGGCCACCACGGCCGCCGGATTCCCGCTCATGGCCGCCGTCACGATCGGCCTGGCCTTGCGCACGCCCCAGCGGGTGATGCTCTGCACACCGGTGCCCGTCCGTTCGAGCACCGGCGAGCTGGCCGCCTCGCCCAGCATGCGGGTGGCGAGCGTGTGCCCGTTCATGGACGCGAACAGATGCTGGAACGGCCGCCGGTAGAAGAACACCGCGATCGTCAGCAACGCCATGAACAGGATCTGCAGCCCCCACGGCATGGCCGTCGAGATGATCAGCGCGTACCCGTACACGAGGACGCCGAGCACGAGCGCGAGCACAGCCTGCCTGAGCAGCGTGCCGACCAGCATCTCCACCCAGCGCATGGCGATGATCCGCCCGCTGCCCGGATGGACGCCGATCAGCAGGAACACCGGCCCGAGGATCAGCAGCAACAGGAAGCCCACCTTCAGCACCAGCAGCGAGACCGCCACCAGGAAGATGAGCAGCCCGGCGACCAGGGCGGCGATGAGCGCGCTGATGGACACGCCCAGCCTGCTGCCCCAGTCGCGTCCGGAGAAGATGGTGTAGCGCGGATCGTTCTTGAGCTTCTCCGCGATCTCCGTGTACTTCGCCTGCCGGGCGCCGACGTCCGGCGTGGGCTGGCCCGCCGTGGCCGCGGGGATGGACTGGATCTCCAGCATGGTCCGGCCGAAGTCGCGGACGATCGGCTGGTTGGGGTCGGCGGTGCCGAACATGCCCATCAGCCACGGCTTGCAGACCAGCGTGGACCAGAGCGCGTCGGCGTTCTGGTCGACGCCCGGGGTGCCGGCCTGGGCGTAGCCGCCCGCCTTGACCTGCGGGCTGGCCTGCCCGGAGGCGGGCAGGCAGGACGCGCCGCCCGCGCCGGGCAGCCCGGCGAAGGCCGAGTTGACCACCTCGCCGGTCTTGTCGGTGACGATCTTGCCGAGCCCGGTGAAGTCGCCGGGCCTGCTGAAGAACCAGGTGGCGACCGTGACCGCGAGGACCATCCAGACGACGCCTTCGAGGGTCGTGGTGGCCCGCTTGCGGATCAGGCCGTACCAGGCCAGCCAGATGGCGGCGAGGATCACGATCGGGCGGAGGAACGGCCAGTACATCGCGTTCGACAGGTTCGTCACGATGTCGTCGACCACGTCCTTGATCGACGCGAGCGGGCCCTCCGTGGCGGCGGCCTGGTACGTGGTGATGGTCAGCCGGTCGACCGCCTTGGCGAACCTGAAGATCCCGTTGGACCACAGGTTGCCCAGCACCGCGACGTAGTCGGAGCAGCCCAGGTCATGGGTCTGCCAGAACTGGCCGGCCATGCCGAACTGGGCGTAGTTGGTGGTCGGCGCGGGCGCCCCGCCCTCGGGGGCCGGCGGCTGGATCATGCCGTCGGTGCCGCCGCCGATCACCTCCGGGTAGAGCGGGCCCGACAGGTCGCACGGGGCCGCGGCGACGGGCGACGACAGGCCACCCACCACGATCGGCACCACGAGGACGCCTGCCAGCAACGCCAGGACCAGAGCCAGTCGCCTGGGTAGCCGGATCTTCATGACCGCACCTCCTGCGCCCTGCGCACGCCCCCCTGAAGATCATCATGCCCGCTGTCGTCGGGTTTGTCGTGTGTCGGGTTCGTGTCGAGCCACCGAAGCAGCTCATCAGAGATCAGGTCTACTCCGATGCGTCCGGCCCTGCCATCCAGATCGCGGAAAATGCATTCGCCGTTGCCGAGCGCCCGCAGCGCGGCCTTGTGCTCTTCCGACGGCTCCACCCCGAGCAGGGACATCACGTGCTCGACCTCGACCCGCTCCGTCGACCTGAACGCGAACACCGACGACAGGCAGTTGGTCACCTGCTCGTTCAGCAGGTCTCCGGCGTTCTGCGAGACCAGCACGAGCGCGGTGTTACGGGAGCGGCCCATCCGGCTCACCTCGGGCACCAGCTTGGCGCCCTCCGGCGTGGACGTGATCGCCCACGCCTCGTCCAGGAAGATCGCCTTGGGCGCGCGGCGGTCGAGCCCGTTCATCAGCCGCCGGGCGAACTGCGACACCAGGTAGAGCAGGGCCACCGACAGCCGCTGCTCGTAGGAGTAGTCGTCGCGGCCGGTGGCCACGTCGGGCAGCGTCAGCCCGCCCAGCGTGAACACGGTGGTCCAGCCCTCGCTGTCGATCTGCTCGCCGCCGGACGGGTCGAAGCAGAGCCTGGCCAGATGCATCTCCGACATGGAACGCAGCACCGCGCCCAGGTTCTTGGACGCGGCGTCCTCCGACTTCTCCAGGAAGTCGACCACCTTGCCCAGCGACGGGTCGGGCGCGTTGGAGACCGCCGCCACCGCCTGGATCATCGCCGACTCGCGCTCCTCCGACATGCGGGGCAGCAGCAGCCGCAGCGTCTCGGTCGCCATCGTCTTCTTGGCCGCGATGTCGTCGCCGAACGAGAACGGGTCGAGCAGGCCCGGCGCGGCCGAGCCGAGCGGGATGATCCGCGCCTTCCGCTCGCGCTTCTGCAGCAGCTGCACCAGCGACTCGGCGTCGCCCTTCGGGTCGATCACCGCGACCGTGACCCCGCGCAGCGACATCTGGTAGATCATCAGCAGCGCCAGCGTCGTCTTGCCGCCGCCCGGCTCGCCGGTGATCGCGATGGCGGTCGGCCGGTTGCGGGTCGCCGCCACCAACGGGTCGAAGTGGACGATGCTGCGCGCCCTGCCGACGGTCTCGCCGATGTACGGGCCGAGCCAGCCGTCGCTGCCGTCGTCGAGCCTGTCACCGAGATCGACGGTGGCGGTGGCCATGCCGCCCGCGATGGTCCGCAGCGGCTGGCGCTGGGCGTACGCGTTGACCCTGACCTTCTCGCCCGGCAGCGCCTCGCAGAACAGCGAGAACTGGTCACCGGTGGAGTTGACCACGTCGATGCCCATGTCGCGGTAGTGCTCGACCACCGCCTCGACCCGCTGCACGCAGATCTCCTCGGTGGGCGCCGACACGATCAGCCGGTGCCACCCGTACACGAACGGCAGCCGCTCCTTGGTGATGCCGTGCTCCAGCATCCGGGCGGCGTCGATCTGCTCCGCCAGCGCGAGCGGCGCCTCCGCCCCCGCCTCACGGATGTGGATGTCCATGTCACGCGCGTGCGCGAGCTTGCGGGCGACGTCCTTGGACGCCTTCACCGGCGGGATCAGCCGCATCCTGGACGAGATCTCCACCGGGAACGGCAACTGGTCGGCGAAGTGCATCCACGGCTCGCCGTCGGGGAACGGCATGAGGTCGGGGAAGCGGGCGAACGACAGGTTGGCCACGTACGAGTCGCCCTGCGGCTGCACGATCCGCAGCAGCGACCTGCCGTTGTGGATCTCGCCCTCGACCAGCGACTCGATCTCGCCCTTGCCCCAGCGGCGCTTCGGGCTCGCCGACGGCGGCGGATCGCCGAGCGCGCCCGCCGCCGAGTGCTGGAACAGCCACGCCACCTCGACCGAGGTGGCGTGACGTGCGTACAAGGCGCTCGACGCCAGTGCTCTGCCGAGCCGTTCGGCCTGTTCGGTCCACTTGGAGATCTCGCCCTCGGGGACGTGGTCGTCCTCCAGGCCGAGCGCCTTCTCCGTCTTCTGGTAGAAGCCGAAGAGCTGCGAGAACATCCCGGCCCCGATCTGCCTGCCTCGCAGCCCCAGCCGCACCCCCAGGTAGACCTCCTTCGACCAGAAGTCCTTCGCCCAGACGTGGCGGTACATCTCCTCCAGGTAGTCGCGCCAGCCGGGGCCCTCGTCGGAGGTGGCGTTCAGCGCCATCGCCCACTCGGCCGCCGGGTAGGTGCGGTGCGCCACCCTCAGGTGCACCTCGGCGTCGGGCATCCTGATCGCGGCCAGCGCGATCGTGATGTTCGTGGCCAGCGCCTCGCGCTCGTCCGGCGTGACGAACTCGTAGCTGACCGTCGGCAGGCGGAAGTACGCCCATGCGCAGGTTTCGGTGAGCAGGATGCGATCGTCGAAGTAACGGACCGCCAGGCGCTGATGCGCTCGGGACGCCCTGCTCATGCCGCCCCCTCGGCGCATGAACCGGCCAGACCTGCTCGCTCGTTCACTTATCGCTCACCGATTCTCGTGCCCGGGGGGTCACTCGCCAACTCCTCTTCGCTCGGACGGATCGTCTGTGCCGCAAAGCCCGCGACCACGACCCCGGCGAGCGCGAGATACGCCCGCCGACCGGCCGCTCGCAACTGCCCGGGATCGACGACGTCCGCGCCGCCCGGCGCCAGGTCGTCCTCCCAGGGCACCCTGACGATGGCCCGGCACCTGCCCCTGGCCACCGCCTCCGCCTGCTCGACATCGGCCATCGAACGCCTGCTCACGCCGTTGACCACCATCACCGCACGCCTGCGCAGGTCCGCGCAGCCGTGCCCGTCGAGCCACTCGTACGTCATCGCCACCGCCTCCGGCGCCTCCTCGCTCGCGGGAACCACCAGCACGAGCTGGTCCGCGTACGGCAGCACCCGGGCAGCCAGCGCCGCGGCCGGGTCGATGACGGCCAGCTTGTAGTGCCGGTCGAGCAGGTGCATGGCCTGGCCCAGCCGGTGGTCGGACAGGAGGGTCCTGTCGGTCAGCCGCCGCTCGGCCTCCGCGTCCGTGTCGGCCCCGATCACCTCCAGGCCCGACGCCGTCCGGGTCGTGTAGCCCCGCATCGTCAGGTAGCCGCTGACCCGGTCCAGCCCCGACAGCAGCGAGGCGAGCGTCTCCGGCGTCTCCGTCCGGACCCTGCTGGTCAGCGTGTTGCCGCCGGTGCTCGCATCGACCGCGACCACCCGGTCGTCGCGGTACCTGGCGAACGTGTGGCCCAGCATCAACGCCGTGGTGCTCTGCCCGGCGCCGCCGGTGCACCCGAGCACCACGACCCTCCGGCTCCCGCTGAACACGCCCCGCGCCCTGGCCTCGTCGATCTCCGACCCGTCGGTCCGCACCCCGCCGCCGCCGACGACCACCTGCGCGATCCGCCGCCAGCCACCGGAGTCGCGTCCGACGACGGACTCGACCCGCCGCACCCGCCCCTCACGCTCACCGAACCGCGGCCCCGGAACCACCGCGTCCCCGGCCCGCCCGCGCCTGTCGTCCCCTTCACGGCGCGCCTCACCACGGTCGGAGGCAGCGTCCTCATCGCGCGCAGATGCAGCGATGTCCCCGCCCACTCGCGGCAGCGGCGGCGCCTCGGCCCGCCGCCCAGCCGGCACCTCGGCGTCCTCCCGCCGAGCCACCTCACGGACCTCGCGCTCCTCGTGCCCACCGGCCCCACGAGCACCCCGACCGTCACGCCCACCGGCCACACCGACACCAGGCTCCGCGCCACCATCGGCCTCGCGAGCACCGCGCCGGCCGCCACCGCTGGACTCGCCGCCATCGCGTTCCGCGCGACCATCGGTCTCGCGGGCATCGCGCGCCTCGCTACCAGCCGCCTCAGACGCCTGCACCGCATCACGACGCGCCCCAGGCGCGCTGTCACTGTCGCGACGCGCCTCAGGAACACGCACGCCCTCACGCTCACCCGGCACGGACGCGCCCTCAGGGTCGCGCTGCCGCCCCTGACCAGGCGCCCCCTCACCGTCACGCCCCGACGGCACAGGCAAGGACGGCTCGCCGTGGCCGGCCGCCTGCGCGGGCGCTGCGGTGTCACGCGCACCCCCGCCGATCGGACGCAGAGTCACCGGCTTCGAGTCGGGACGCAGCAACGGCCAGACCTGCGGCGTGTCCGGCGACCCCAGCGACCGGTTCTGCCTGGGCGGCTGCCCCTTCCTGTGCTGGATCCGCGCAGCCTCGTCCTCCCGAGTTCCCCCAGCGGCACCGTCACCAGACCGCTCAGGGACGCCTTCATCAGCCCCCGTTGCGGACACGCTCGCTGCGGGCGAAGCTCCCTCGGCAGGCGCCGCTTCACCGACGACGGACGCAGGCTCCTCCGCAGACCCACCTTCCGCGAGCGCAGGCTCCTCCAGGAACCCGCTCTCCGCAGCCGCGGCCTCCTCCACAGATTCACCCTCAGAAGGCGCGGACGCCGCCTCACCCCCCACAGACGCGGCGCCCGGCACAGGCTCGTCTTCCGCAGGCGCAGACTCGGCTGCGGGTTCGGTCGAGGGAGATTCCGCTGACGCCGCGCTCGTCGCCGACGAGGCCCCGACAGACGTGGATGCCACCGCTTCACCCGCAGAAGGCGCGGACGCCGCCGCGTCATTCTGCGCGGACGCCGCCACTTCACTCTGCGCAGGCGCGGACGCCGCCACTTCACCCGCCCCAGACGCGGACTTCTGCGTGGGCCCTTCCGCAGGCGAGGTCGCCGCTGAAGGGGAGGCGGACGGGACGGCGCCGTCTGCTGCGGTGGCGGCTTCCGCGGGCGCGACGGTGTCTGCGGGCGCGGCGGTGTCTGCGGCCGTGTCTGCGGCGGTGTCTGCGGCGTTGGCGCTGTCCGTGGAGGTGGAGCTGTCTGCGGAGATCGTCGGAGGCGGGGACGGAGGAAGTGCGGGGGTGGCAGGCTTCGCGTCGGCACTTGCCGCGAGCCTGCGCAGCCGCCGCAGGGCCTCCGTGTCGATCGGCTTCCCCACCACGGGACCCGGCCGATCGGCGGGTTTCCGGCTCTGCGCGGCAGGCGCGTCCCCCCCGGCCTGCGTCTCCCTCGGCGTTGGCGCGTCAAGCCCCCCGCCCTGGACGCCAGACTCCTCCGCTTCCCGAGCGCCACGCTGCTCCGCGCGCCCCGGCATCGGGACCGCTCCCCACGCGGCCGGCCGTTCCGGCGTGCGAGCCGGTTCGCTGGAGGTGCCCGCCGTCGGTGCCGCCTCCCGAGCGGTCTCCCCGGGACGGTCGGCGGCGCGCTCCGGGTCGGGGCGGCGGGCCGGCGCGGGCGAGGAGCCCTGGCCGTCAGACAGGTGGGACGGCGCCGCGTCGTTGCGTACGTCCAGTTCCTGGAGGAGGGCGGGGGCGGTGCCGCGGCGGGTGATGGAGCCCCAGCCGGTGCGGCCCGCGGTCGCGGGTTCGGTGAGAGGGGCCTGGGCGGCGGCTGCGGCAGCCGCGGCGACGGCGGGACGGACCTGGCGGGGACCGGCGGGACGCTCGGCCGCGCGCCTGCGCTGCGAGTGGCGGGCCTTGCGGGTCGCCTTGACGCGATCCCTGGCGGGCATGGCGCGCCAGACGCGCCCGGAGAACGCGATCGCCTCGGGCTCGGCGGCCGGAGCCATCCGGCACCACACGCGCGGCTCGCCGACGTACCGCGCCTGCGACTGCAGGAGTTCGGTCAGCCGCTTGTTCTCGATCACGGGACGGGTGGACAGCCACGTGACGATACCGGGCGGCACCAGGTAGAGCACGTGCCACGGCGCGACGAAGTCGATGCCGACTAGCCACAGCAACAGGGACCACGGGGCAAGGACGCCGACGAACACGCCGATCCAGACGATCGGGAGCGGCATCGGCAGCCGTAGATCGTACAGCTTGTACAGCCGCTTCTCGATGCGCCAGATATTCGTATACGTAGGCAGGTCCACGCGGTCCTCCTTTCCACCCGCTCGTTCATGACCGCTGAGACGCGGCCTCAACCCTCTACTTGATGCCCAGAGCGCCCGCGATCGCCTTCGCCGTCACCTCGATGATGTTGGGAACGTAGAAGATCACGCCGATGGCCACGGCCAGGATCAGGAACTGGACGAACCTCGTGATCTCGCGGGTGAACAGGAAGAAGAGCGCGACGACTGAGACGACGACGAGGAAGAGCGGGGCGAAGAACGCGCGCAGGAAGCTGGCGAGCCCCTCGGTGTTCACGCCGGTCGGGGTTGGTGTCGGCGATAGCGCGACGAGGTCGAGCACGATGGTCTTCAAGATCACTTCTTGGTCCTCCCGGGGTACCGATCAGCAGCGCGGTTGCGGCTATCCAACGGCCCGACCGGCGCCGCGGATGTCGTTGACGTACCATTTGTCGCCCTGCTTCTCGACGGTGAGCCGGTAGGCCTGCTCCAGGTGGCCGTCTCCGTTGCCCTGGTCGTTGGCGTTCGGGTCGGCGGTCGGCGTCGCGCCGCTCGGCACGAGCCACGTCACGACCGCCTGGACGTCTCGCGTGGCTCCCCCCACGGGCACCACGAGCTTCTCAAGCCGTACGAAGGTGAAGGCGCCGCCGAAGTTGGGCAGGCTCCTCCCTTCGTCGAGGTAGCGCGCGAGCCCGGCCGTGTCGCCCGAGGCGTACTTCTTGAAGAAGTCCTCGAGTTGCGGCTTGAGCTCCGCGGCGGCCGCCTCGTCGGCCTCCGGCCCGACCACCTGGGGCAGGTCGGCGGGCGTCGGGGCGGGCAGGATCGCGGGCCGCCCGGAGACGACGAATCGCTTGCCCGCTGCGTCGCCTGAGTAGTAGACGGGCACCGACAGCAGGAACCTGCGGGCTCCCGACTGGAAGGCCACGCTGACGATCGCGTTCTGGGAGTCGGTGGTCTCGATGTCGTACGGCTGGATGGCGACGGCGGCCAGCTTGCCGAAACCGTCCCAGCCGTACTGCGGCTGCGAGCCGTCGGCCACGAAGGCGGCGAGCTTGCTCGCCCTGCTCTGCGCGTCGGCCGGGCTGAAATTCAGATAAACACCCGCGAACTGGGCGGCGAACGCCATGCCACGGTCGGCGGGGAATCCCTGGTTCGGCCGCGCGGCGCCATTCGGAGCTGCCACGCTTTCCTGGGTAAACCTCTCAAATGGGGCACGAACCCCATTCACGACGATAACCACGATAAGCGCCCAGAGAATGATGCGGCCCGTCCAGACGAGCCATCTCCCGCCGCCGCCCGACCAGCCGCCGCGACGCGGCCTGCTGGGAGGCGGCGCGTCGAAGTCGGCCAAGTCAGGGCGCGCCGAAAGCTCGGGGTCGCCAGCGATCCGAGGACCGTGCTGGACGGTTGACCTACGAGCCATCACGCCTCCGCTCGCGCCAATCCCCCCGGCCTGGCGCGGTGTCGTCCGTTGCCGATCCCCATCACCGCGGTGAGGCAATCACCCTATCCGGTCTTGCCATTGTTCCAGGAAAGCCACGCCCATGCTGCAGGCATCGCCGTGTAGGGGCAAACCGGCCGCAGCCGGCACCCCGGCACGCCCGTCCCCAACACATGGCGACGAAATAGGTATGTGCCCAGGCCAACGGCACTGTGCCACATAACTTGGCGGCCAGAGATTCCTGTCCAAATGGCGTAGGGACTGTCGCGACCTGCGCATTTGGTATAAGACGCGACAAGCCGCACGCCGTGTGGCATGCGGCCCGTCCGCGCGATGACGGCCTCAGGCGGGCTCGGGATCCTGGCGCGGAGACGCCCGCTTGCTCTGGAGGTCCACCACGGTCGGACGCACCGACCGCTCCAACGATCCGCGCAGCTCAGCCAGCATGGCGGTGGGCTCGCTGTCGAGCATCCGGACGGCGATCTCCTCCCGCTCGTCGACCTTCCTGCGCAGGTAGGCCTCGCGGTTGACGCGCAGGCCGTACATGAGCTCCACCCGCAGCAGGGCGAGCTCCTCCTCCAAGCTGATGCCCGCGAGTGAGGGCGCGGGGCGTCGTCTCCCGATGATGCGACGGATCATGAGGTCTCCCGAGTCAGCGTGAACGCCGTGACGATTCGACGCGCGGGGCCCTCAAGTGGTTGACGCCTTCAGCTATCCCGGGATCAAACGTTGAAACGGAACTCCACGACGTCGCCGTCGCGCATGACGTAGTCCTTGCCCTCGATGCGCGCCTTGCCCGCGGCCCGGGCGTTGGCGATCGAGCCCG
The DNA here is from genome assembly GCF_040300065.1 of Nonomuraea sp. NPDC000554. Taxonomy (NCBI): domain Bacteria; kingdom Bacillati; phylum Actinomycetota; class Actinomycetes; order Streptosporangiales; family Streptosporangiaceae; genus Nonomuraea; species Nonomuraea sp. NPDC000554. The sequence goes on from NZ_JBEPDC010000010.1 coordinate 9,968, forward strand.
CCTCGACCAGATCGTCGAACGAGACCACCTCGGCCTTGATGAAGCCGCGCTGGAAGTCGGTGTGGATCACACCGGCCGCCTCGGGCGCGGTGGCGCCGCGGCGGATGGTCCAGGCCCTGGTCTCCTTGGGCCCCGCCGTCAGGTACGTCTGCAGGCCGAGCGTCTCGAAGCCGACCCTGGCCAGCTGCGACAGGCCCGACTCGTCCTGGCCTACCGACTGCAGCAGCTCCAGCGCCTCCTCGTCGTCGAGCTCCACCAGCTCGGACTCGATCTTGGCGTCGAGGAAGACCGCCTCGGCGGGGGCGACCAGCGTGGAGAGCTGCTCCCTGAGCGAGGAGTCGATCAGCTCGTCGGCGTCGAGGTTGAAGACGTACAGGAACGGCTTGGCGGTCAGCAGGTGCAGCTCGCGCAGCCCCTCGCTGTCGAGGCCGCTCTCGAAGATGGTCTTGCCGGTCTCCAGGACCTTCAGCGCCTCCTCGGCCGCCTCCAGCGCGGCCTTCTTGTCCTTGTTGTTCCGCGCCTCCTTCTGCAGGCGCGGGATGGCCTTCTCGACCGTCTGCAGGTCGGCCATGATCAACTCGGTGTTGATGGTCTCGATGTCGCGCTTGGGAGAGATCTCGCCGTCGACGTGCGTGACGTCGGGGTCGCTGAAGACCCGGATGACCTGGCAGATCGCGTCGGTGTCGCGGATGTTGGCGAGGAACTGGTTGCCTCTGCCCTGCCCCTCGGAGGCGCCCTTGACCAGGCCCGCGATGTCGACGAACTCCACCTTGGCGGGCAGCACGCGGGCCGAGCTGAAGATCTCGGCCAGCTTCGGCAGGCGGTCGTCGGGCACGCCCACGATGCCCACGTTGGGCTCGATGGTGGCGAACGGGTAGTTCGCGGCGAGCGCGTTGCCGGTCTTGGTCAGCGCGTTGAAGAGCGTGGACTTGCCGACGTTGGGCAGGCCGACGATGCCGATAGAGAGGCTCACGTCGAGCGAGTTTACTTGCTGACGAGATGCAGGCAGGTCACGGGACGGAAGGCGCCGCGTGCCTCCAGGTACCGCTCGGAGTTGTCGGGGCAGTTCCTGGCGGAGGTCTCCAGGGCGGTCACCTGCGCCCAGGCCGCCCGCGACCCGCACCCCACCCGGGAGATCGCCGACCTGTTCACCACGTGCCGCGCCGGCTCCGCCACACACATGCCCTCGGCGAGCACCCGCCCGCCCCGGCCGAGGCAGACCACGCCCAGGGCTCCCACGGTGTCGAGGGTGCCCTTGGGGCAGCTCGCCGCGTCCTGGACGACCGCTACGGCCCGGCCGTACCAGCTGGGAGCCGAGCACGGGCGCTCGCGGCCGTCGAGGGCGACGCAGTCGCCCGGCCTGAGGACGCCGCCGCCGGCGCCCGGCACGCCCGCGTGCGGTTCGACGAAGTCACGCACGCAGGCCGCGCGGCCGCCGTCGAGGCGCAGGACGTCGTCGGTGTCGTCGGGGCAGGCGCCGAGCCCCGGCGGGTCCGCGGTGATGGTCAGCACCTCGGCGTGGCCGCCGTTGCACTGCGTGAGGTCGTACCTGGCGTCCGACCTGCTCACGCAGGCGCCCGGCGTCCACAGCAGCGGCCGCGCCGGGGCCGTCGCGTAGTTCCGGGAGGTGGCCGTCAGCGCGACCACGACACCCACCACGGCCAGCGCCGCGGCGAGGGGCGCCAGAATTTTCGTCACCATATCGATACTCTGCGTGACGATCGGCGGTACGCACAAGCGGATTGCGCAAGCGTGTCGGGAAGATCCGCACGCACGGTTGCTGCCATCATCGATGGAGTGGACGTCGTCGCGCTTCTCATCGGGCTCGCCGCCGGGCTGGCCATCGGCTTCATGCTCGCCAGGACCCGCGCGGCGGTGCGGGTCGCCGAGGCGGAAGCGCGGGCCAAGGCGTCCGCCGACAAGCTGGTGTACGTCGAGGAGCAGCTCGCCGAGCGCTTCCAGGCGCTGTCCACGCGGGCGCTTGACGTCAACAACATCCGCTTCCTGGAACTGGCCGAGACCAGGCTCGCGGCGAGCCGCGCGGAGGCGGCGGGCGACCTCGACCAGCGCAGGCAGGCCGTCGAGCACCTGGTGGAGCCGCTGCGGGAGGCGCTGGCGCGGGTGGAGACGCAGCTCCGCGACACCGAGTCCGGCCAGCGCGCGGCCCGCGCCGAGCTGGCCAAGCAGATGGAGTTCGTCCGGCAGAGCAACCAGGAGCTGCGTTCGCAGACCACCGCGCTGGTGCGCGCCCTGCAACGGCCGGAGGCACGCGGGCGGTGGGGCGAGCTCCAGCTGCGCAGAGTCGCCGAGATCGCCGGGATGCAGCGGTACTGCGACTTCGACGAGCAGGTGACCGAGGGCGCGATGCGTCCCGACATGGTGGTGCGGCTGGCGGGCGGCAAGAACATCGTGGTCGACTCCAAGGTGTCGCTGGCGGCCTACCTGGAGGCGGCGGAGGCGTCCGACGAGTCGCTGGTCACGGTGCGGCTCGACGCGCACGCCAGGCACGTGCGCGAGCACATCGACCGGCTGGCGGCCAAGGCGTACTGGCAGGGGTTCAACCCGTCGCCCGAGTTCGTGGTGCTGTTCATCCCCGGGGAGGCGTTCCTCGCGCCGGCGCTGGAGCGCGATCCGGGGCTGCTGGAGTACGCGATGACGCGGCGCGTCCACATCGCCACCCCCACCACGCTGATCACGATGCTGCGCACCGCGCACTACGCCTGGCAGCAGGCCGCGCTCAGCGACAACGCGCGGGCGGTGTTCGAGCTGGGCAAGGAGCTGTACGAGCGGCTCTCCTCGCTGGGACGGAACGTCGACTCCCTCGGCAAGTCGCTGACCCGGGCGGTGGAGGCGTACAACAAGACGGTGGGGTCGCTCGAGAGCCGCGTCCTGGTCAGTGCCCGCAAACTGCACGATCTGGGCGTAGTCGACGGCGACCTCGACGCGCCCGGCATGCTGGAGGGCCTGCCCAGACCGCTCGCCTCGCCCGAACTGCTCGAAACTCCGTCTCTCCTTTCTCAGGTGAACGGTAAGTTGGCCAACGGGGCGCAGTAAGGGGGGCGGGGCCAGTGACTGAGAAAGGCAGGCGTTCGGCTGTCAAGCTGACCGCTCGCGGCGCCATCGCGCTCGCCCTGGTCGCCACCCTGGCGGGCTACATCGTGGCGGCGCTGGTGAACCTGCCGATCCTGATCGGCCTGGCGTTCGTGCTCGCGAGCGTGCTGGGCGTGCTGCTGGTCAACCCGCGCGAGCTGCTGTCGCTGGTGGTGACCCCGCCGCTGGTGTTCTTCGCGGCCACACTCTTCGTGGAGCTGGGCCGGGCGCTCGGCTCGGTGTCGATCGTGCAGTCGCTCGCGCTCGGGCTCTACGGCTCGCTGTCGCGCGGCGCGCCGTGGCTGTTCGCGGGCTCGGCGATCGTGCTCGCCGTGGCCTGGCGGCGCGGCCTGCGTGACAACGTCCGCGACCTGCGCGAGGAGCTGCGGGCCGGCGCGGACGTGCCGCGTACGCGCCAGCTCTACGCGCCCGAGCCCGAGGGTTACTTCGAGCCCAAGGTGTACGGCACGCCGCGCTCCGACGACTAGGAGACGACCCGGAGGTCCTTGCGCAGCTCGTGCGGCAGCGCGAACCGCATGCTCTCCTGCACCGACTCGACCTGCTCGACGTCGTCGAAGCCGTGCTGCGCCAGCCGGGCGAGCACCTCGTCGACCAGCTCTTCCGGCACCGACGCGCCGCTGGTGACGCCGACCGTGGTGACCCCTTCGAGCCACTCGTCGCGGATGAACGAGGCGTTGTCGACCAGGTAGGACGCCGCCGCGCCGTGGTCCTTGGCCACCTCGACCAGGCGCTTGGAGTTGGACGAGTTCTCGGAGCCGACCACGATGACGAGCTGCGACTGCGCCGCGATCTCCTTGACCGCCACCTGGCGGTTCTGGGTGGCGTAGCAGATGTCGTCGCTCGGCGGGTCGATCAGGGTGGGGAAACGCTCCTTGAGCTTGGCGACCGTCTCGTTGGTCTCGTCGACCGACAGCGTGGTCTGCGACAGCCAGACCAGCTTGTCGGGGTTGCGCACCTGGACGTGCTCGACCGAGTCGAGGCCGTCGACCAGCTGGATGTGCTCGGGGGCCTCACCCGAGGTGCCCTCGACCTCCTCGTGGCCTTCGTGCCCGATGAGCAGGATGTCGTAGTCCTGGCCGGCGAACCGCTTCGCCTCGTTGTGCACCTTGGTGACCAGCGGGCAGGTGGCGTCGACGGTGCGCAGCCGGCGCTGTTCGGCCTCGGCGTGGACGGCGGGCGAGACTCCATGGGCGGAGAACACCACGATCTCCCCCTCGGGCACGTCCGCCGTCTCCTCGACGAAGATGGCGCCCTTGGCTTCGAGCGTACGGACCACGTGGGTGTTGTGCACGATCTGCTTGCGGACGTAGATCGGCGCACCATACTGCTCGAGAGCCTTCTCGACCGCGACGACGGCGCGGTCGACTCCGGCGCAGTAGCCGCGCGGCTTGGCTACGAGGACTCTGCGGGTAGTGGGGGTCTTGGGCTCCATACTTCTTATGCTACGTGGAGCGACCAACAGGGCCGCGCGTGCATGGTTAGCCGCGGTTTGCCAGACTGGCCGTCCAATACTGACCTCCCAGGGAGTCGTCATGTCCCTCAGCGACGTGATACGCAACATCACCAAGACCGTCACCGACAAGGACGAGTTGAAGACGAAGATCAAGGACCTTCCTCTCGTCGTCGTCCAGACCACGCTCAGCGCCGCAGGGCAGGCGCTGCTGCTCGTGGACCGGGTGAAGAACTCGATCAAGGGATTGGGCGGCAAGGAGGAGCAGGAGGAGGAGCACGACTCCCGCCCCGCCGTCGAGCAGTTGGCCACGCCGCCTGCGGAGGAGGCCAAGCCCGCCCGCAAGGAGCCGGTCATCTTCGCGCCGCGTCCCGGCAAGGGCGAGCAGGGTCCCAGCGCGGCCGAGCAGAACGGCACCTCCAAGACCAAGCCGGACCCGGTCATCTTCGCCCCGGCCAAGCCCGAGGCCGCCGAGCCTGCCGCGTCCAAGCCCGCCGCCCCTGAAGCCGCCCCTGAAGCCGCTGCCGAGCCCGCGGTCGCCCCCAAGCCCGCGGCCGAGGCCGCCGCGCCCGAGCCCAAGGCCGCCGCCGAGCCCGCCGCCGGTACGGCCGTCGCCGAGCCGACCGCCGAGCCGGAGCCCGCCGCTGCCGCCGAGCCTGCCGAGCCCAAGGCCGCCGCTGAGCCCGCCGCTGCCGCCGAGCCGGTGAGCGTCGCCGCTCCTGAGGCCGCCGCTGAGCCCGTGGTCGCGCCCGAGGCTGCTCCAGAGGCCGCTCTCGAGGCCGCTCCCGCTGAGGCGGCTCCCGCGCCTGCCGCTCGGCCCGCCACGAGGAAGCCCGCCGCCAAGAAGCCCGCCGCTGCGGCGAAGCCGACTGCCGAGACGAAGCCGAAGACGCGTGCCGCCGCGAAGCCGAAGGCGGCTCCGAAGGCCGCCGCTGAGGCCAGCGAGGCCGCGCCCGGCAAGGCCGGCGAGCCGGCCGAGCCGTTGCCCGGCTACTCCGGCATGACCGTCGCGTCGCTGCGAGCCAGGATGCGCGGCAAGACCGCCGAGCAGATCGGCGAGCTCCTGGCGTACGAGCAGGCCACGACCGCGCGGGCCGAGGTCATCCGGATGTTCGAGAACCGCCTGGCCAAGCTCCAGGCAGCCGAATAGTCGGCCGCGCACCGTAGTCTTCCGCCATGACCTCGAAGACCTCGCCCGAGTCTCCGCTGCCGATCCGCACGGTCCTGCAGATGGTGGGCGGGTGGATCGGCAAGCTCGGCACGGTCTGGGTCGAGGGTCAGATCACCGACCTGAGCGCCCGCGGCGGAACGGTGTTCCTGACGCTGCGCGACCCGGTGGCCAACGTGTCGGCCAGGGTCACCGCACCGCGCGGCGTCTACGAGGCGACCGTGCCGCGCCCGTCCGACGGCGCCAGGGTCGTGATGCACGTCAAGCCCGACTTCTGGGTCAACAAGGGCTCGTTCGCCTTCACCGCTCTGGAGATCCGTCCCATCGGCGTGGGCGAGTTGCTGGCCCGGCTGGAGCGGCTGCGCCAGTTGCTGGCCGCCGAGGGCCTGTTCAACACCGACAGGAAGCGGCGGCTGCCGTTCCTGCCCGGCACGGTGGGCCTGATCTGCGGTCGCGACTCCGCGGCCGAGCGCGACGTGCTGGAGAACGCCAGGCGGCGCTGGCCCGCGGTGCGGTTCAAGGTGGAGGAGGTGGCCGTCCAGGGCCCATACGCGGTGGGCGAGGTCAGCGAGGCGCTGGGCCGGCTCGACGCCGACTCCTCCGTGGACGTGATCGTCATCGCCAGGGGCGGCGGGTCGCTGGAGGATCTGCTGCCGTTCTCCGACGAGACGCTGGTGCGTGCGGTGGCCGCGTGCCGTACTCCGGTGGTGAGCGCGATCGGGCACGAGCAGGACAGCCCGCTGCTCGACCTGGTGGCCGACGTCCGCGCGTCCACGCCCACCGACGCCGCGAAGAAGGTCGTCCCCGATGTCGGGGAGCAGCTCTCGCTGGTGCGGCAGCTGCGTGACCGGGGGCGCAGGGTGCTGGGCGGCTGGCTCGACCGGGAGGCGTCGTGGCTGACGTCCGTCCGGTCGCGTCCGTCGCTGGCCGATCCGGTGCGTGAGCTGGAGCGGCGGGCCGAGCAGGTGGAGGCGCTGCGCGACCGGGCCAGGCGCTGCCTGACGGGCTCGCTCGACCGCGCCGAAGACTCCCTGTCGCACCTGCGTGCCCGGCTGGTGGCGCTCTCCCCGGCGGCCACGCTGGAGCGGGGGTACGCGATCGTGCAGTATCCGTCGGGCGAGGTGGTCCGGCTGGCCAAGGACGTCTCCCCCGGCACCGTCCTCACCGTCCGCCTCACCGACGACCGGCTGACGGTCCGCACGGAGGAGCCGGAATCGTCTGGCTGACGGCCGCACGGAGGAGCCGTCTGACTGACGGCCGCGCGGTGGAGCCCGGAACGTCCGGGTGACGGCTGGCTCGGCCAGGAGTGCGCCCTGGGGGACCGCCGCGTCAGCCTGAAGCCGCGTGGCCGCGGGCGGATGGTGCCGGGCGCGTGACGGCGTCTGACAGTTCGGAGAGCCCGTCCTTGATCGCCTCGACCGTCATGCCGCGCTCCTCGCGCTGGTGGCGTACCAGATGGGCGTTGGCGGCGGCGAGCAGCGCGTCGGCCAGGTAGTGGTTGTCGGTCTCCGGGCGCGCCTGCGCCAGCAGGACGGCCAGATGGGTGTAATAGACGCGGTAGGGGCCGGCGAACCTGGCCTCGGGCGAGCCCTTCTCCACCAGCAGGAACAGATCGTGCTGGTCCACGATGCGATCGACCAGCCCGCGCAGGAACGCCCTGATCCGGTCGGCGGGCGGCGCGCCGGGCCCCACGGGCGGCGGCCCGCTCAGGAAGGACGCCTGGAACCGCTGCTCCCGCTCGTCGATCAGCGCCCACACCAGCCCGGCCCTGTCGCCGAAGCGCCGGTAGACCGTGCCGACGCCGACGCAGGCCGCGCGGGCCACCTCGTCCAAGGAGAGCTGGTCGGCCCCCCGCTCGGCGAGCATCTGGAACGCGACGTCGATGATCTTCTGTCTGTTGCGCGCGGCGTCGGCCCGTTCCGGCTGTGACTGCCCGAGGAGGGGTAGGTGACGTCCGCACACACGATGAGCATAGCCGTTGTAACCGGAGGAATCTCCGGTTAGGCTCCGCTGTTAACCGGAGAAACCTCCGATTCGAAGGAGCCAAGGATGTCTGACGATTTCAACAAGCAGGTGATCGAGGAGTTCCGCGCGAACGGGGGCGTGGTCGGCGGGCCCTTCGAGGGCGCCACGCTGGCCCTGCTCACGACCACCGGCGCCAAGAGCGGCAAGAAGAGCACGTCGCCGGTGATGTACTTCCAGGACGGCGGCACCATCTACGTCGTCGCCTCCAACGGAGGCCAGGACCGCCACCCCGCCTGGTACCACAACCTGCGGGCCAACCCCGCTCTCACCGTCGAGATCGGCACGGAGTCGTTCACGGCCAAGGCCGAGCTGTTCGTCGAGGGCGAGGAGCGTGACAGGCTCTTCGCGCACGTGGTCTCGGTCGCACCGGGCTTCGCCGACTACCAGGCCGGCACCACCCGCAGGATCCCGATCGTGGCCCTGCACCGGGCGACCGCCTGACCGCTGGTCAGCCCCAGCCGCCGATCAGACGCAACCACGGCTCGGACGGAGCGGCCGGTCGGACGGAGCGGCCGATCAGACGGTCCGGACGGACGCGCCGGACGGACGGAGCGACCAGACGGACGGAGCGGCCGGTCGGACGGGTGGCTAGAACGGGGCGCCGTCGGCTTCGCCGTTGGTCGGCTCGGAACGGCGGGCCATCGCGGCGGCGAGCTTCACCCTGGCGCCCTGCAGCCACTCCTCGCAGATCGCGGCCAGCTTCTCGCCGCGCTCCCACAGCTCGATCGACTGCTCCAGGGTGAGGCCGCCCGTCTCCAGCCGGCGCACCACCTCGGTCAGCTCCTCGCGGGCCTGCTCGTATGAGGGTGCCTTGTCGTCTGCCACGAACACCACCCTAGAGTCAGAAGCCGACAGTCACTCCCCTGGCCCGCCGAGGAGCCCCGTGCCCGTCCGCGCCGCGACCGCCGCAGACATCCCGGCTAGCCCTTGGGACGCTGCTGGAGGGAGGCGGCGAGCTCGGCCAGTTCCGGCCAGTCGGCGGTGCCCGTGACCACGAGGGTGACGTCGGGCAGGGCGCGGACCAGCGTGCGCTGGTTCTTGTCCTCGCGGAAGCGCCGTTCCCACGGCTGGCCGTTGATCTGCTCGGTGCCCACCGCCTTGTCGGAGTTGGCCATCCGGCTGGCGAACTCGGCCGGCGGCTTCTCGTCGCTCTGCACGAACATGGCGTGCTGCCTCTTGGTGGTGGCGTACCCGAGGTAGAGGACCTGGGCGCCGTTCTGGCCCTTGGCGATCTTGTTACTGTTGGGCACCCAGCCAGCCGGGTCCTTGGCGGGGGCCCAGACCTGGTACGGCACGGCGTGGCCGAAGTTGGCGACGGTGATGGAGTAGTCGAGCCTGGGGATGTGCTCCTCGCGGCTCTGCGGGGTGATCAGCAGGAAGAGCGCCGCCGCCGCCAGGCAGACGAACAGGGCTACCGCGTAGCCGTAGAAACCTTGGGTGAACCGTCGCACACCTGGCGAGATTACCGGCTGGTGGCACCGCCTGCCGAAGTGGAGGGCCGGATCTGGCCGATGATGGCGAGGACGTCCTCGGCCAGGCCGCGATCGCCCGAGAGCGTCACCTCCGAGACCGCCGCCGCGAGGGCGCCCGTGAGGACGACGACGAGCGCGCTCTCGTCCTCTTCGAAGAGGGCGGCGTTGCGCTGGGCCCACGTGCGGAGCCTGTCGCGCATGACGACCTCGAAGCCGGGAGGACCGTCGCCCCTCAGGAAGAGGGCGGCGAGCTCGCGTTCCTCCAGGCAGCCGTCGAGGTAGGCGCGGGCGGCGCTGATGAAGACCCGCATCGGGTCGCTCTCCCCGGCGGCGCGCGCCTGGCGGGCGGCCTGCTTGGTGCGCTGCGACTGTCTGGCCTGGAACTCCTCGAACAGCGTGAGGTAGAGGTCGGCCTTGCCGGAGAAGTGGTGGTAAAGGCTGCCGACGCTGGCCTCGGCCCTGGCCACGACGTCCGTCACACCCGCTTCCGCGAAGCCCCTGGAGACGAAGACGTCCCTGGCGGCGGTGAGAAGCGCCGCGCGCGTGGCGGCGCCCCGCTCGGACGTGCGCGGCACTGTCACCGGCTGTTCCTCTTCGCTCATTCGATCTCCTCCATGGCGCCGCCCTGCCGCGCGGGGGCGGATTCCCCCTGTTCGGCGCCCCCGTGACAGCGCGCCGGAAGGGGAGTGCGGCAAGGGAGGCACATTATCCTCCGCTGATCGGGGATAGAGGGACAACTACCATCGAGACAGTTGTCCACGAGGAGGCCTCACGCATGTCCGATCAGACGTCCGTACCCGCAGCCCTGGCCACGGGCGAGCACGCCCCTGATCGAAACCTCGCCCTTGAACTGGTCCGCGTCACCGAGGCGGCCGCGATGGCGGCCGCGCGCTGGGTCGGCAGGGGCGACAAGAACGGGGCCGACGGCGCCGCGGTGAACGCGATGCGACAGTTGATCAACACGGTGTCCATGAACGGCGTGGTGGTGATCGGCGAGGGTGAGAAGGACCACGCGCCGATGCTCTTCAACGGCGAGCAGGTCGGCGACGGCAGCGGGCCCGACTGCGACGTGGCCGTCGACCCGATCGACGGCACCCGGCTGACCGCGCTCGGCATGCCCGACGCGGTGTCGGTGATCGCGGTGAGCGAGCGCGGCTCGATGTACGACCCGTCCGCGGTGTTCTACATGGAGAAGCTGGTGACGGGGGCCGACGCGGCCGACGTGGTGGACATCAACGCGCCGGTGTCCGCGAACATCAACGCGGTGGCCAGGGCGAAGGGGATCTCGGCGGCGGACGTCACGGTCGTCGTCCTGGACCGTCCGCGGCACGAGCGGCTGGTGAAGGAGATCAGGGAGACGGGCGCGCGGATCAAGTTCATTCCCGACGGCGACGTGGCCGGCGCGATCATGGCCGCACGCGCCGGCACCGGCATCGACCTGATGCTGGGCATCGGCGGCACGCCCGAGGGCATCGTGGCCGCGTGCGCGCTCAAGTGCCTCGGCGGCGTGATCCAGGGCAAGCTGTGGCCGCGCGACGACGCCGAGCGGCGCAAGGCGCTGGACGCCGGGCACGACCTGGACCAGGTGCTCACCACCAACGACCTGGTCAGCTCCGACGACGTGTTCTTCGCCGCCACCGGCATCACGCAGGGCGAGCTCATGCAGGGCGTCCGCTTCCGGGCGGGGGTCGCGGTGACGCACTCGCTGGTGATGCGGGGGCGTTCGGGCACGATCCGCAAGGTCGAGAGCGAGCACCAGCTCTGGAAGCTGCGCGCCTACAGCGCGATCAACTTCGACACCGCGGGTTAGTCAACGGCGGCTCAGCGCGGGGCAGTTCAGCGCGGGGCAGCTCAGCGCGGGCCGGCTCAGCGGGGTGGCTCAGCGGCGGCGTTTGCGGCGCGGGGGCTCCTTGACCTTGACGTCGCCCGCGAAGTTCGTGGTGCGGACCTCCACCACGGGCGCGTCGGGCCCGGCCGGCTGCTTGGTGAGCCGGACGGTGTTGCCCTTCGCGACGCGGATCACCTCGAGCCCCTCCGGCACGTGGATCTCCAGCCCGCCGAAGACCAGCGTGGCGTTGATGACGATGCGCCGGTTCTGCAGGATCGCGTCGCGGAAGTCGAGCTTGGTCGTGCCGAACATGGCGGTCACGTCCAGCTCGGCGGGCACCACCCAGCGCCCGCCGCGCTGCTCCTGCTTGAAGAACGCCGACACGGGCCGCCCGTCGAGGTTCAGCGGTTGCTGGTCGGCGGGCAGCAGGTCGGCGGTCAGCTGGGCCAGCTCGCCGAGCGTGCGCGCGGAGAAGACCACGCCGAGCCGCTCTTCCAGCTCGTCCAGGGTGAGCCGCCCGTCGGCGTGCGCGTCCTGGAGCACCTGGGCGATGCGCTCCCTGTCGGCGTCGGACGCGCGCAGCTCGTGCGGCTGCGGCCCTTCGCTCTGCTTGGGGCGGCGCGCCGAGACCCACTCCTCGGCCAGCCGCTCTCCGACCTCCTGCAAGCGAGGCAACCAGGATCCTGCGCGCTCATTCACGCTTTCGACGATATCCGGCAACCGGGGAATTCGCTCCTCCCTGGGGACCCGTATCACCTGATTCGCCCGAGCAACCCGGCGATCTCCCTGGCCAGTTTCTCGTCCACCTCGGCGTGGCGGTTCAGCAGCCGGTACCACATGGCCCCGAAGACCACGTCGACCGCCAGGTCCAGGTCCAGGTCGGCGGGCAGCGCCCCGCGGGCGAGCACCGTGCGCAGGGCCTGTCTGCGCGGCCCTATCAGCCTGGCTCTCAGCTCCGCCGCGAATTTCTCGTCGGCCTGCGCGTCGGCCATGAGCCCGACGACCACGCGTCCGGCTACGCCGTGGGCCGCCCCGAACGTCTCTTCCAGGAAGGCCACCAGGTCGGCGTGCGGGTCGCCGCTCTCGGGGGGCGGTTGCAGCTCCGGCCCCACCAGCTCGGCGATCGCTTCGAGCAGCACCTCCGCCTTGCTCTGCCACCAGCGGTAGAGCGTCTGCCTGCCAGTGCCGGCCGCCTCGGCGATGCCCTTGAGCGTGACGTCCTGGTAGCCGTCGCGCTCGACAAGCGCCAGCGCCGCCTCCAGAATCGCCCGCCTGGCCTCTTCACTGCGCGGTCTCCCTGCCATGCGCGCCACTTTACAAGACACAGTGCCTCGTTTTATGGTTTCGAGGCAAGATGTCTCGAAATAGGAGAACGACATGCGTGTTGTGATCGTGGGCGGTACCACGGGCATCGGCCTGGAAACGGCGTCCCTGCTGGCCGGGTCGGGCGCCGAGGTCGTCATCACCGGGCGCTCGCCCGAGCGCGTGGAGCAGGCGCTGAAGCAGCTCGGCGACCGCGCGTCCGGCGAGGCCGTCGACGCGTGCGACAGCGCGGCGATGCGGGCCTTCTTCGCCAGGATCGGCGAGATCGACCACGTGGTGATCACCGTCACGGGCCGCGGTGGCGCGGGCCCCCTGCGCACGCTGACGGCGGACGCGATCGCCCAGGCCGCCGCCGGCAAGCTGATCCCGCACCTGCTCACCGCACAGGCCGCGCTCGACGTGCTCGCCCCCACCGGGTCGATCACGTTCGTGACGGCCGCGTCGGCGGGCGCCGCGCTGCCGGGCGTCGCCGCCCTGGCCGCGATCAACGGCGGCATCGAGTCCGCCGTGCCGGGGCTGGCCGTCGAGCTGGCGCCGCTGCGGGTGAACGCCGTTTCCCCCGGCGTGATCGACACCGAGTGGTGGTCCGTCCTGGACGAGGAGACCCGCGCGGCGGTCTTCGAGTCCTCGGCCGCCAGGGCGACGGTCGGCCGCGTCGGCACGGCGCACGACGTGGCGAGCACGATCGCCTTCCTGGTGAACAACTCGTTCGTCACCGGCACGGTGCTCACCGTCGACGGGGGAGGCAGGCTGAAGGCGTGAGAACGATCCTGATCACCGGAGCCACCGACGGGCTCGGCCGCGAGTTGGCTCGGCCTCTGACAGCCCCGGCCCGGTCGCCCGCTTGCGTTTCGGATGAACGCCGCAGGGTCGGCCGTCGGGGAGGAATCGAGCGGGAGGCTCGCCCGTTGGGTTGATCAGGAAGGCCGTGAAAGGGGGCGTGTCGTGCATCGAGCAGCATGGTGGGGACTCGGCGCGGTCGGCGCGGGTGTCACGGTGATCGTGAGCCTGGACCTGGTCAATCTCGACGAGGTCAACCCGCTGCGGCGGACCATCAGCGAGCACGGCCTCGGCGCGCAGGGCTGGATCTTCGCGCTGGGGGTGGGCCTGCTGGCGGCCGGGTCCGCAGCCATCGGTCTGTCGATCATGCGTAGGCGGCTGGCCGGTCTGGCGGGCACCCTGGCCCTGATGGCGTGGAGTGCGGGGCTGTTCGTGACGGCGTCGTTCCCCAAGCACGACTGGTCGGTCGGGCCCAGCCTGAGCGGCGACATCCACCGGGTCGGCAGCCTGGTGGCGTTCCTCAGCCTGCCGGTGGCGGCGCTGGTCATCGCCCGCCCGTGGCGGCACGCGGGCAGGCGCGGGGCGTCGTGGGCGGCGTTCGGGTTCGGGCTCGGCTCGGTGCTGTGGGTGCTGGGGATCGCCGCGATGGTGCTGCTGGGGCCCGCAGCGGGCTGCCGTGGTGGCGGGTGATGCCCCTCGGCCTGGTCGAGCGCGGGCTGGCGGTCACGGAGATCGCGGCCCTGGTGGCACTGGGCGTGTGGTCAGCGCGACACCACCCCGCCGAACCCTGATCAGACCGCGCACGCGGCGGCTCCGGCAGCGCGTGGCCGCCGCGATCCGCCTCTCCGAACGCGTGTCACACGGCCTTCACTCAGTGTCCCCCGCTGCTGGCGTGGGGGCGTGTCGAAGCACTAACCTGACGGCGCCTCACGTTTGATTCCCCCCACCAGGAGGCCACCGTGCCGACCCCGCGTGACCGTCAGGCCCGCATCGCCACGTTCGTCGTCTACGCCGTCCAGGGTCTGTCGTTCGCGACGCTCCTCACGCAGGTCGCGAACCTCCAGAACAAGCACCACCTCGACGAGGGCACGCTCACGCTGCTGTTGCTGATCGTGCCGGTCTTCGCCGGGGTGGGCAGCGTGGCCGCGGGCACGTTCGCGGCGCGGCACGGCAGCATGCTACTGCTGCGCGTCGCCCAGCCGATCGTGGCGGTCGCCGTGGTGCTCGCCGGGCTCGCTCCGAGCGTGCCGCTGCTCGTGCCCGCCCTGCTGCTGTTCGGGCTGGCGGTCGGCGCGGTGGACGCCGGCATCAACATGCAGGGCGTCGCGGTCGAACGCCGGTACGGCAGGGCGGTGCTGAACGGCTTCCACTGCCTGTGGAGCGTCTTCAGCCTGGCCGGGGCGCTCTGGGCGGCGGCGGCGTCCTCGCTCCCGCTGAGCGTGATCATGGCGGTGCCGATGGTCCTGGCCGGGGCGGGCTCGCTCTACGCCGGGCCGAAGCTGTGCACCGTCGACGAGGAGAAGACGGAGACGGCCGTCGCGGCCACCGGCCACTTCCCGTGGAAGCCGATCATCCCGCTCTGCCTGGCGATGGGCTTCCTGTACATCGGCGACGCCGCGGTCTCCAACTTCAGCACCGTCTACATGGAGAAGATCCTTCTGGCCAACGCCGGGGTGGTACCGCTCGCCTACGCCGCCTACCAGGCCACCACGCTGGCCGTCAGGCTCGGCGGCGACCTCGCCGTCAGGACGTACGGACCGGCCTCGATCGTCAGGATCGGCGGGGCGATCGCCACGCTCGGATTCCTCGGCGTCGTGCTCGCCCCCAACCAGCCACTGGCCATCGTGGCGTTCGGGCTGACCGGCGTCGGCCTGTCGGTGGTCGCGCCGCAGTCGTTCTCCGCGGCCGGCAGGCTCGACCCGGCGGGCACCGGGGTGGCGATCGCCCGGGTCAACCTGTTCAACTACGTCGGCTTCATCGTGGGTGCGGCCCTGGTCGGCGGCATCGCGGACGCCACCGACATGCGGGTGGCGTTCGCCGCGCCGCTCCTGCTGGCGGGTGTGATCATCGCCCTCGCGCCGGGCTTCCAGCCGAAGCAGACAGCCGAACCGTCGGCCGCCTAACGGGCGGCCGGTCCCAGCATGGCGGCGGCCACGTCGTCGTCCGGTGGGTAGAGGAGCGCGCGGCCGACCACCAGACCGCGCACACCCGGCAGCCGCAGCGCTCGGTCGCGGTGAGGCCGAGCGCGCGTATCTCGGCGAGCACCCGCTCGGGTTCGAGCTGGTGCCCCCAGCCGGGCACCTCGCACACGCCTCAGGAGATGGGGGCTCCCGCGAGCTTCATCGCGTCACCTCCGCGACCTCGACGGGACGTCCTTCGCGGCGCGACAGTTCGGCGGCCTCGGCGACGTAGAGGGCGGCCAGGGCGTCCTCTATGGAGCAGGGGCTCTCGTCGGCGCGCAGGAAGGAGTCGATCTCGGCAACGTAGGCGTCGGCGAACCGGGTGACGAAGTCGGGCCAGGGCTCGCCGGTCGGCCGGAGGCCCTCGGTGGCGTGCAGCGGGGCGCGCGGGCCCAGGCCGACCGCCCAGGTGCCCTTGGTTCCCGCCAGCTCCATCCGCACGTCGTAGCCCGCGCCGTTGTAGCGGGAGCCCTGGAGCGTGGCGAGGGTGCCGTCGTCGAGCGTCAGCAGCGCGGCGCTGGTGTCGACGTCGCCTGCCTGCCGGAAGAAGTCGGCGCCCCGGTTGGCGCCCGTCGCGTAGACCGAGACCACCTCGCGGCCCGTCACCCAGCGCAGGATGTCGAAGTCGTGGATGTGGCAGTCGCGGTAGATGCCGCCGGACATCGGGATGTACTCGGCGGGCGGTGGCGCGGGGTCGGCGGTGAGCAGGTGGACGCGGTGCAGCTCCCCCAGCTCGCCGCCGCCCAGGGCGACGGCCGCCTGGACGTAGCCCGCGTCGAACCTGCGCTGGAAGCCGATCTGCACGAAGGTGCCCGCGCCGGCTTCCAGCACCTCGATGGTCTCGCGGACGCCGCCGGCCACGGGCTTCTCGCAGAACACCTTGACGCCCAGCTTGCAGGCCCTGGTCAGGAGCTCGGCGTGGGTGCTGGTCGGGGTGGCGATGACCACGGCGTCCGCGTCGAAGGGGTCACCGGGCCGGCCGTGCGGCGAGGTGCGCACGGGGTCGGCCACGATCAGCTCGTCCACCAGCGGATGTGCGGCCAGGGTGGCGGCGTGAAACGCCCCGATCCTGCCCAAGCCCAGCAGTCCCACGCGCATGGCGCCTCCAAACGGGGGTGGAGATTCTTTCTAGGTGACGCGTTTGGCTTCAGTCAATATTTTGTCCTGACATTCTGACCTTTAAGCCTCGGACGGCCTCCGTCTTTCGCAGCAGGAAGGTTCGCGGGAGGAGCGGAGACCGCAGTAGTGGAGGCCGCGGAAGGAGGAGCCGTGAGGCGGGAGGCCGCGGGAGTGCGCAGGGAGGCCGTTCTGGTCTTCAAGGCTCGGATCGCCTCTGTCGTCCGGTGGGCGGGGAGGCGGGCGAAGCCGACCACGACGGCCGGAGGCCCGGGTGTGAAGCGCATCGGGCCGAGCGGCTCCGCGGCCAGCCCGAGCGCCTGGGCGTGCGCCACCACCTGGCCCTCGTCCCAGCCGTCCGGCAGGTCCAGGTAGGCGTGCAGGCCCGCCTCGATGCCGCGGACCCGCACCTCGGGAAGGTGCTCGGCCAGCGCCCTGACAAGGGAGTCCCGGCGGCGACGGTACTCCCTGCGCATGCGGCGCAGGTGCCGGTCGTAGGCGCCGGTACGCAGGAAGCGGGCGAGCGCGTACTGCTCGATGACCGGCGAGCCGAGGTCCAGCTCGCTCCTCGCCCGGCGGATGGCGTCCGCGAGGTCGGCGGGGGCGGCCACCCAGCCCAGCCTGAGCCCGGGGGCGAGCGCCTTGCTCACGCTGCCGGAGAGCACCACCCGGTCAGGGGCGAGACCCTGCAGGCAGCCGACGGGGTCGCGGTCGAAGCGGAACTCGGCGTCGTAGTCGTCCTCCAGGATCGTGGCCCGGCCGGCCGCGGCCCACTCCATGAGGGCGGCGCGGCGGGCCGGCGACAGGACCACGCCGGTCGGGTACTGATGGGCCGGGGTGACGAGCGCCGCGTCGGCGGGGCCGAGCGCGGCCACGTCCAGGCCCTCATCGTCGACGGGCACCGGCACCAGCTCGGCGCCGGACCTGAGGAGCAGCGGCACCTGGCGGTGGCTGCCCGGGTCCTCGACGGCCAGTCGCAGCGGCCCCTGCTGCGCGAGGACGTGCAGCACCAGGCTCAGCCCCTGCGCCACCCCGCCGACGATCACCAGGTTCTCCGCCCGGACGTCCGCGGCCCTGACCCGCCGCAGGTACCCGGCCAGCTCCTCGCGCAGCTCCGGAACGCCTCCGGGGTCGCCGTAGTCGAGCGCGTCCGACGGCATCGTGGCCAGGACGTGGCGCAGCGCGGCCAGCCACCGCTCCCTCGGGAACCCCCCGAGGTCGGGCGAGGTGGGCCGGTGCCCGTAGTAGGGCGCGCACGCCGTCGCGGGCGGCTCGGCGAGGGGATCGGGCTCGGGGACGTCGCGGGCGGCGGCCGGGGCCACGTGGGTGCCGTGACCGACGCGGGAGATCAGGAAGCCTTCCGCCACGAGCTGCTCGTACGCCTCGACCACCACTCCCCTGGACACCTGGAGGTCGGCGGCGAGCTCGCGACTGGCGGGCAGGCGGGTGCCGGGTTCGAGCCGCCCCCGGCGGATCGCCGCCCGCAGCTCGGACGCGATCTGCCCAGCGATCCCCCCTCGCTCCCGGTCTATCGGCACGTGGAGGTCGCCCACATTGGCCCCCCTTAATATCACGCTATTGGACCCTTTATGGGAACCATTGTCTCCCTAGCATCCTTGCCATGAGAAACGGAGTCGCCGACACAGCCACGCCCCCCGGGCTCGCCGCGGTCAACGGGAACGGAGCCGCCGGCGCGGCGACCGCCATGTTCATCGTCGGGACGCTGGCGGGCGTGTCGGGACTGATCAAGGACTACCCGCTGTACGGCGGGCAGTTGGTGCGCTACCTGGTGGCCTCGGCCATCCTGCTCGCCGTCACCCGGGCGCTCGGCCTGCGCTTCGTCCGGCTGACCTGGCGCGAGGGCCTGCTGCTCGGCGCGCTGGCGTTGCTCGGCCTGGCCCTGTTCAACGTCTGCGTGGTCGAGTCGACCCGCGCGTCCGGCCCCGCCCTGGTCGGGACCGTGCTCGGCACCGTCCCGCTGGGCCTGGCGCTGTTCGGCGGCCGGCCCGCGCCCCGGCTGCTGATCGGGGCGGCCGTGGTGGTGGCGGGCGGGACGCTGGCCACCGGGCTCGGCACCGGCAACCTGCCCGGCCTGCTGTGGGCGCTCGGCGCCTGGATCGGGGAGATCAGCTTCTCCATGCTGGCCATCCCGCTGCTGCCGAAGCTGGGCCCGATCCGGGTATCGGCGTACTCGACGGCGCTGGCCGGGCCGATGCTGGCGGCCATCGGGCTGGTGCAGGAGGGCCCGGGCATGTTCAGGGTGCCGACGGCCGCCGAGGCGCTCGGCTTCGGCTACCTGGCGGTCGTGGTCACGGTGGTGGCCTTCTTCCTCTGGTACTCCTCGCTGCCCAGGCTCGGCCCGGGGCGCGCGGGCCTGTTCGCCGGGCTCATCCCGGTGGGGGCGATCGTCACCGGCCTGGTGCTCGGCGTCGCCACGCCGTCCGCGTACGACCTGCTGGGCGCGGCCCTGGTGATCGCGGGCATCCTGGTCGGTCTGAGCGCGTCCCGTGCCCGGAGGCCGGTCGGAGACGGGAGGGGGCGGCGGGACGCGTAATCTCTAGGAGACCGAAAGGATGGACATGGGCGAGTTCGACTACAGCGACCTTCTTCCACTTGGGGCCGACGACACGGAGTATCGGCTGATCACGACGGAGGGGGTGCGGCGGGTCGAAGCGGCGGGGAGGACGTTCCTCGAGGTCGAGCCCGAGGTGTTGCGGCTGCTCACCGAGACGGCGATCCACGACATCTCGCACTTCCTGCGCTCCTCGCACCTCGCCCAGCTCCGCAAGATCGTCGATGACCCCGAGTCCAGCGGCAACGACCGTTTCGTCGCCCTCGACCTGCTCAAGAACGCCTCGATCTCGGCCGGCGGCGTGCTGCCCATGTGCCAGGACACCGGCACCGCGATCGTCATGGGCAAGCGCGGCCGGCACGTCCTGACCGACGGCCGCGACGCCGAGCACGTCTCGCGCGGCGTCTACGACGCCTACACCAGGCTGAACCTGCGCTACTCCCAGATGGCCCCGCTGACCATGTGGGAGGAGAAGAACACGGGCTCCAACCTGCCCGCCCAGATCGAGCTCTACGCCGAGGACCCGCACGGCCACCCCGACGAGTACAAGCTGCTGTTCATGGCCAAGGGCGGCGGTTCGGCCAACAAGTCGTTCCTGTACCAGGAGACCAAGGCCGTGCTGAACGAGAAGCGGATGCTGGCCTTCCTGGAGGAGAAGATCCGCTCGCTCGGCACCGCCGCCTGCCCGCCGTACCACCTGGCGGTCGTCGTGGGCGGCACGTCCGCCGAGTACGCGCTGAAGACGGCCAAGTACGCCAGCGCCCGCTATCTCGACTCGATCCCCACGTCCGGCTCGGCGTCCGCGCACGGGTTCCGCGACCTGGAGATGGAGGCCAAGGTGTTCGAGCTGACGCAGAAGCTCGGCATCGGGGCGCAGTTCGGCGGCAAGTACTTCTGCCACGACGTGCGGGTCATCCGGCTGCCCCGGCACGGCGCGTCCTGCCCGGTGGCGATCGCCGTGTCGTGCTCGGCCGACCGTCAGGCGCTGGCCAAGATCACGCCGGAGGGCGTCTTCCTGGAGAAGCTGGAGACGGACCCGGCGCGTTTCCTCCCGGAGACGACCGACGCTCACCTGTCGGACGACGTACTCCAGGTGGACCTCAACCGTCCCATGCCGGAGATCCTCGCCCAGTTGACGAAATATCCGGTCAAGACGCGGCTCTCCCTGAGCGGCCCGCTGGTCGTCGCCCGTGACATCGCGCACGCGAAGATCGCCGAGCTGCTCGACAACGGCGGCGAGATGCCCCAGTACCTGAAGGACCACCCGGTCTACTACGCGGGCCCCGCCAAGACGCCCGAGGGCTACGCGTCGGGCTCCTTCGGCCCCACCACGGCGGGTCGCATGGACTCCTACGTCGAACGTTTCCAGGCGGCGGGCGGCTCGATGGTCATGCTCGCCAAGGGCAACCGGTCGAAGCAGGTGACCCAGGCGTGCCAGCAGTACGGCGGCTTCTACCTGGGGAGCATCGGCGGCCCCGGCGCGCGGCTGGCGCAGGACTGCATCAAGAAGGTGGAGTTGCTGGAGTACCCGGAACTCGGCATGGAGGCGGTGTGGAAGATCGAGGTCGAGGACTTCCCCGCGTTCATCGTCGTCGACGACAAGGGCGACGACTTCTTCACCGACCGCACCGGCCCGGCGCTCTCGATCGGCCGTAGGTAGACGCGTAGGCAGACGGGGCTCCGGAGGGTGCCGGGTGGGCGATCGCGTCGCCCGGCACCGGCCGGTACCCGTCGATCAGCGACGGCCTCGCGCTCAGGCGGCGACCGGCGCCCGGTGCGGCGCGACGACGGTGCCGTCGGGCAGCAGCAGGCCGGTGTCCTCGAACAGCACGATGCCGTTGCACAGGAGGCTCCACCCCTGGTCAGGGTGGGACGAGACCACGTGCGACGCCTCACGGTCGGCGGAGTAGGCGGTCGGACAGGCGGGGGTGTGACTGCACATCGCGCACCTCACAGATGACGCTGGATTCCTAGAAGGGCAGCTTTCGCCCTGACGGCGTGCGGAGATCCAGAGTGGCCCCTGTCGGCTTCTGCGGCCGGCGGCGAACCTGTGTCTGGCGCATCTCATCACGTCCCTCAACGAAGTCTCGGCGGTCTTCGGTTCCTGTGACGCTTGTCCCCATTCTGACGCCGGCTACTGACACTTTGGCGGCTTCCCTGGGGGGCGGTTGACTTTCCTTACTCACCACCTTGCCCCCGCAGCCTTACCAGGTCCTTACAACTTGCTGACGAAATCCACGGATCCGTTTGTCAGTGACCTTGCCGCGCCCCGCGTACCCGCCCCGACCTGCGATTCGGCGAACTTCCCGCCCCGGAACGGCGTCCGCGCGGGCGGCCGTCGCCACCCGCGCGGACCCGGGACCTTACTGACAACCCCAGACTGCCCTGTCGTGGACCTAGGTCGCAAGACCGATGCAGTTGCAACCTAGTTGCAATAGTGTCGATGTCACAGAGATCGACTAGGAGGACACCATGGGGAAGTACACCCTTCCTGACATGCCCTACGACTACGCCGCGCTGGAGCCCGCCATCACCGGCGAGATCCTGGAGCTGCACCACGCCAAGCACCACGCCGCCTACGTCAAGGGCGCCAACGACACCCTGGACCGGCTCGCCGAGGCCCGCGACGGAGGCGACTTCGGCAACCTCGTGGGGCTGGAGAAGACGTTCGCGTTCAACCTGTCGGGCCACGTGCTGCACTCGATCTTCTGGGAAAACCTCTCACCCGACGGCGGCGACCGGCCCGACGGAGCACTGAGGGACGCCATCGACGAGCACTTCGGCACGTTCGAGGCGTTCCAGCGGCAGCTCACCACGGCCACGGCGTCGGTGCAGGGCTCCGGCTGGGGCGTACTGGCCTGGGAGCCGCTGAGCCGCAGGCTCGTCGTCGAGCAGGTCTACGACCACCACGGCAACATCGGCATGAACACCACTCCCCTGCTCGTATTCGACGCCTGGGAGCACGCCTACTACTTGCAGTACCGTAACGTGCGCCCGGACTATGTCGAGAAGCTGTGGGGCTTGGTCAACTGGACCGATGTGGCCAGGCGCTTTGCTGACGTGACGAGTCAGACGGGTTGACTTAAGTTCGCAACATTTTATCGGCCCCGCCTCTACTGGTCGGTTTACACAAATAGGTAAGCTGCCAGGCATGCGTGCGCCCTCCGGTTACCTACTCGCCGCGCGCTACCGGCTTTTGGAACCGGTTGGACGCGGCGGCATGGGCACCGTTTGGCGGGCGCACGACGAGCTGCTCGACCGCGACGTCGCGGTCAAGGAGGTGCGGCTGCCCGCCGTCCTCGACGAGGAGCTGCGCGCCGAGCTGTGCCACCGGACCGAGCGCGAGGGACGGGCCACCGCGATGGTCGCGCACCCCTCGGTCATCACCGTGTTCGACGTGGTCACCGAGGACGACCGGCCGTGGATCGTGATGGAGCTGCTCCAGGCCAGGTCCCTGGAGCAGCTCATCCAGGAGGGCGGCCCGCTGCACCCGCGCAAGGCCGCCGAGATCGGGCGGCAGATCCTCGGGGCGCTGCGCGCCGTCCACGCCAAGGGGATCCTGCACCGCGACGTGAAGCCCAGCAACGTGCTGGTGACGGAGGACCGCGCGGTGCTCACCGACTTCGGGCTGGCCGCGCTGGAGGGCGACGTCTCGATCACGCAGGCGGGCATCGTGCTCGGCTCGGCCGGGTACATCGCACCCGAGCGGGTCCTCGGCGCGAAAGCCAGCCCCGCGGCCGACCTGTGGTCGCTGGGCGCGACCCTCTACACCGCCGTGGAGGGGCGGGGCCTGCACGGGCGGCGCACGGCGGCCGCCGCGCTGGCCGCCCTGACGAGCGGCGAGCCGATCCCGATGACCAAGGCGGGCCCGCTCGCGCCGGTGCTCGACGCGCTGCTGCGCATCGACCCGCAGACGCGGCTCGACTCCGTCCGCGCCTCGCTGCTGCTCGCGCGGGTGGCGGCGGGTGGTTCCGCCGAGGAGCCGATGACCCCGCGCAAGCCTGCGCGGACGGCATCGGCGATCACGACGCCGTCGTTCGCCCGCAGGCCGTCGCACCGGGGCCTGCACCGGGCCGAGACCACCACGACGACGATGGCGGTGCCCGCGCCCCGGCAGGAACGCAAGCCGGGCGAGGGCGTCCACCGGAAGCGGGTCGAACCCAAGCCAACTCCGTCCACTTATGCCCGGTTCAAGGCGACGGTGATAAAGTTGTGCCTTCCGCGTAGGTTCTGGCCCAAGGACCTTCGCAAGCGAGGGTAAAGCACTTCCCAACCGAGAATCGATATCGTCGTCTCATGCCGGAACAGCAGAAACGCCTGCTCGCGGATCGCTACGAGCTGATCGCGCCGCTCGGTCGGGGGACCATGGGCACCGTGTGGCGCGCCCGCGACCGCGCCCTGGGGCGCGAGGTGGCGGTCAAGGAAATCCGCCAGGACCCTGGTCTGACCGAAGAGCAGCGCGTCGAACTGCGGGAACGGATGGTCCGCGAGGGGCGCCTCGCCGCACGGATCAGCCATCCGGCCGTCGCCGCCATCCACGACGTGATCATCCAGGACAACAGCCCGTGGATCATCATGGAGCTGATCGAGGCCCGCTCGCTGGAGCAGGTCATCGACGAGGAGGGGCCGCTGCCGCCCCGGCTGGTCGCGGAGATCGGCGTGGACCTGCTCGGCGCGTTGCGCGCGGCGCACGCGGCGGGCATCACGCACCGCGACGTGAAGCCGGGCAACGTGCTGATCACCGAGAACGGGCGCGTGGTGCTGACCGACTTCGGCATCGCCAAGGCCGAGGGCGACTCCAGGCTCACCAAGACCGGCATGGTCATCGGTTCCCCCGGGTACACGGCGCCCGAACGGGCCAGAGGCGAGTACACCGGGCCCGAGTCCGACATCTGGTCGCTGGGCGCGACGCTGTACTTCGCCGTCGAGGGGCGTCCCGCGTACGAGCGGGCCACGATCGCCGAGACGCTGGCGGCGCTGCTGAGCGAGAACGCCGACCCGCCCACCCAGGCCGGCCAGCTGCGGCCGGTCCTGACCGGGCTGCTGAACAAGGACTACCGGCAACGGCTGGGCGCCGCCCAGGCCGAGACCATGCTGCGGATGGTCGCCGACACGCCCACGAGCGAGATGCCGGTGATCAACATCGAGGCATCGAACAAGCAGGAGCCACCCGTGCCCAACGCGAAGGACGCGGCGCCCGGCGTCCCGTCCTCCCCCGCTTCCAAGGGCGGCCCCACCGCCGCTGCCGGCCCGACGAGGGGCTCCCGGCCACCCACGCCCGGCAACCGGCCACCCGCGGCAGGCCCCCAGGGCGCCGCGCCCGCCGCCCAGGGCGGCAGTGGCGTGCCCCGCGCCGGGGCGTTCGGCTCGGCGCCGTCGAGCGGCGCTCCCGCCGGTGCGTTCGGCCCAGCCCAGGGGGGCGTGTCCCCCGCCGGGGCGTTCGCCCCTGGGTCCGCTCCCCAGCCGTACGACCCCGAGCAGACGATCACCGTGGCGCGTCCCAAGACGCCCATCCCGAAGGGAATGGGCCAGCGCGGCGCGCCGCCCCAGTCGGCGCCCCCGAAGGCAAGTCCGCCCCAGCCGGCGCCCCCGCAGGCGAGTCCGCCCCAGCCGCCGCCTCAGCAGTGGACGGGCGACGAGGCGGCCGTCACCACCAGGCGCGTGCAGCTGCCGCAGAACGGGTCGCCGGGCCAGCAGGTCTACCCGCTGCCCGCGCCGCCGATGTCGCCTCCCATGCCGCAGCCGATGATGCCCGACCTGCCCGTCCCGAAGGGCCTGGGAACCG
The DNA here is from genome assembly GCF_040300065.1 of Nonomuraea sp. NPDC000554. NCBI lineage: Bacteria > Bacillati > Actinomycetota > Actinomycetes > Streptosporangiales > Streptosporangiaceae > Nonomuraea > Nonomuraea sp. NPDC000554. Next base: position 34,778 of record NZ_JBEPDC010000010.1, read on the forward strand.
ACCTGTTCGCCATCGCCGGGCAGCCGGAGCAGCGCGACGGCGGCAACCGCAACGGCATGCTCGTGCTGATGGGCGTGGCGGCGGGCGCGGCCGTGGTGATCGCCATCCTCATCGTGGCGGTCATTTCCAGCTGATCCACCAGGCGTGGGCCAGACTGGGAGGCATGAGCGAGTTCAGAATCGAGCATGACTCGATGGGCGAGGTCCGCGTCCCCGCCGGGGCCAGGTGGCGTGCTCAGACCCAGCGGGCCGTGGAGAACTTCCCGATCTCAGGACGGCCGCTGGAACCGTCGCACATCGCCGCGCTCGGGCTGATCAAGGCGGTCGCCGCGGAGGTCAACGCGGAGCTCGGCGTGATCGACAAGGACATGGCCGAGGCGATCGCGCAGGCCGCCGCGGACGTCGCCGAGAACGAGCACGACGCGGACTTCCCGATCGACGTCTTCCAGACCGGCTCGGGCACCTCGTCGAACATGAACGCCAACGAGGTGATCGCGACACTGGCGCAGGAGCGGCTGGGCCGTCCCGTGCACCCGAACGACCACGTGAACGCGTCGCAGTCGTCCAACGACGTCTTCCCGACCTCGATCCACGTAGCCGCGGCGACCGAGGTCGCCTACCATCTGCTGCCGTCGCTGGAACACCTGGCGACGACGCTGCGGGCCAAGGCGATCCAGTTCGACGGCGTGGTGAAGTCCGGGCGGACCCACCTGATGGACGCCACCCCGGTGACGCTCGGCCAGGAGTTCGGCGGGTACGCCTCGCAGGTGGAGCACGGCGCGGTACGCGTGAAGTCGGCGCTGGGGCACGTACTGGAGTTGCCGCTGGGCGGCACCGCGGTGGGCACCGGCATCAACACACCGCCCGGGTTCGCCGAGAAGGCGATCACGAAGCTGCGGGAGGCGACCGGTATCTCCTTCCGCGAGGCGCTGGACCACTTCGAGGCGCAGGGCGCCCAGGACTCCATCGTCGAGCTGTCGGGCCAGCTCAAAGTGGTGGCCGTCTCGCTCAACAAGATCGCCAACGACCTCCGGTGGATGGGCTCGGGGCCCCGCGCGGGGCTCGGCGAGATCAACCTGCCCGATCTGCAGCCCGGCTCGTCCATCATGCCCGGCAAGGTCAACCCGGTGATCCCCGAGGCCACGGCGATGGTGGCGGCGCAGGTCATCGGCAACGACGCGGCCATCACGTTCGCGGGGGCCTCGGGCAGCTTCGAGCTGAACGTGCAGCTCCCGGTGATCGCGCGGAACATCCTGGAGTCGATCCGGCTGCTGGCGAACGTCTCGCGGCTGCTCGCGGACCGGTGCGTGTCGGGCATCACGGCGAACGTGGAGCGGCTGCGGGAGTACGCCGAGTCGTCGCCGTCGATCGTCACGCCGCTGAACAGGTACCTCGGCTACGAGGAGGCGGCCGAGGTGGCCAAGCAGGCGCTGAAGGAGCGCAAGACGATCCGCGAGGTGGTCGTCGAGCGCGGGCACGTGACCTCGGGCAAGGTCACGGAAGCCCAGCTCGACGACCTCCTCGACGTGATGTCGATGACGCGGCCCCGGCAGTCGCGAGACTAGGCGGCGCGCTGGGAGGCGAGGCTCCAGCGGTCCAGGAGGGCGGCCGCGGCTCCCGAGTCGACGGCGTCGGCGGCCCGCTTGCGGGCGTCCGCCAGGGCGGCGGTGAGCTCGGCCGGGGGCGGGGCGCCGTCAGCGGCCACCAGGGCGGCCGCCGCGTTCAGCAGGACGATCTCGCGCACCGGGCCCGGCCTGCCCGCCAGCAGGGCGCGGGCCACCTCGGCGTTGTGCCGGGCGTCGCCGCCCCTGAGAGCCTCGACGGTGGCCCGGGGAACGGACAGGTCGGCCGGGTCGAACCGGGTCTGGGTGGCCCTTCCCCGGCGCACCACCCAGACCGTCGAGGGGCCGGTGGTGGTCAGTTCGTCCAGGCCGTCGTCGCCGCGGAAGACCAGGGACGAGCCGCCGCGTTCGGCGAGGACGCCGGCGATCACCTCGGCCATCCGCGGGTGGAAGGTGCCCACCGCCTGCGCGGCCGGGAGCGCGGGGTTGGTGAGCGGCCCGAGGAAGTTGAAGACCGTGGGGACCCCTAGCTCGCGGCGCGGCCCCGACGTCCGTTTGAACGCCGGGTGGAAGGTGGGGGCGAACAGGAACGTGATCCCCACCTCCTCGGCCACCCGCGCCACGCCCGCCGCGGACAGGTCGATCCGGACGCCGAGCTCCTCCAGGACGTCCGCCGCGCCCGCCGACGAGGACGCCGACCTTCCCCCGTGCTTGACCACCTTGGCCCCGGCCGCCGCCGCGACGATGGCCGCCATGGTCGAGACGTTGACCGTGTTCGCGCGGTCGCCGCCTGTGCCGACGAGGTCCACCGGGTCGCCGGGGATCCGGATCGCCGCCGACCGGGCGAGCATGCCGTCAGCGAGCCCGGCCACCTCCGCCACGGTCTCGCCCTTGGCCCGCATGGCGACGGCGAAGGCGGCGATCTGGGCGTCGCTCGCCGCGCCGGACATGATCTGTCCCATGGCCCAGGAGGCCTGCTGGGAGGTGAGCGATGCGCCGTCGAGGAGCGTGCTGAGCAGTGCTGGCCAGGTTGTCACGTGACGCCCTTTCGTCTGAGATGCTCGACTTCGTCTGAGATGCCCGACGGGACGTCCGGAAATGCCAACGGCCGCCTCGTCGAGGCGGCCGGGATGCGCGTGCGCCGGTGGGACCGCCTAGGAGGCGGGCCACCACGAGTATGCGAACGCGTTCACGGGCCAACCGTAGCAGGCGCCTGGGCAAGACTGACCGGGCGGACCATCCCGCGAAGACCACATAGGACGGTGGCGATCTATGTCGTCTGCACCCATGCGTCCACGCCCCGCGACCGCCTAGGGTCGGAGCATGGCGAAGGAGCTGACTGGGCGGACTGCGCTGGTGACGGGGGCCGGGGGCGGGATCGGGGCCGCGTGCGCGAGACGGCTGGCCGCCGGCGGGGCGAAGGTGCTGGTAGTGGACCGGAGGTCGGAGCCGGCCGAGAAGGTGGCCGCCGAGATCGGCGGGGTGCCCGTGGTGGCCGATCTGGGCGAGCCGGGCTTCCTGGAGCGGCTGCCTGACGGGCCGGTGGACATCGTGGTGAACAACGCCGGGTTCCAGCACGTGGCGCCGGTCGAGGAGTTCCCGCCCGAGGTGTTCTCCGCCATGCTCAGGGTCATGGTCGAGGCGCCGTTCCTGATCGCCCGGCACGTCCTGCCGGGGATGTACGACAGAGGCTGGGGCCGGATCGTCAACATCTCGTCGGTGCACGGGCTGCGGGCTTCGCCGTACAAGTCGGCCTACACGACGGCCAAGCACGCGCTGGAGGGCCTGTCCAAGGTGCTGGCGCTCGAAGGGGCGGCGCACGGGGTGACGTCCACCTGCGTGTGCCCCGCCTACGTCCGGACCGAGCTGGTGGAGGGGCAGATCGCCGACCAGGCCAAGGTGCACGGCATCCCGCCCGAACAGGTGGTCGAGGACATCATGCTGGAACCCGCGGCCGTCAAGCGGCTGATCGAGCCGGAGGAGGTGGCCGAGCTGGTCGCCTACCTGTGCGGGCCGAGCGGGTCGTTCATCACCGGCGTGTCGCTGCCCGTCGACGGCGGCTGGACGGCGCGCTAGTGGTGCGAGGCGGCGGCATCCGGCGGCTGAGTCCGCCCCACGGAGTGAGGCCATGAGCAGGCGCTTCCTGGAACTGCTCGCCAGGGAGGCCTCGGCGGTGGAGTTCGAGGGGCCCATCATCCAGGCGCGGGCCGAGGGCGCCGACCCCGCCACGATCGAGGAGCTGGAGAAGGCCAAGGTCGAGGCGCTGCAGGTGCGGGCGCTGCTGAAACGCAGGGCCAGGCGCGAGGCCGAGCTGTCGGCGCTGTACGACACGGCCGGCGACCTGGCGGCGCTGCGCGACCTGGACGCGGTGCTGGAGGCGATCGTGCACCGCGCCAGGCAGCTGCTGGCGACCGACACCGCCTACCTCACCCTGCACGATCCCGCCAGGGGCGACACGTACATGCAGGTCACCGACGGCTCGATCTCGGCCAAGTTCCGGGCGCTGCGGCTGGCCATGGGGGCGGGGCTGGGCGGGCTGGTGGCGCAGACGGCGACGCCGTACTCGACGGCCGACTACTTCGCCGACGCCCGCTTCCGGCACAAGAGCCACATCGACGAGGCCGTCGAGGAGGAGGGCCTGGTCGCGATCCTGGGCGTGCCGCTGCGGCTGGGCCAGCGGGTGATCGGCGTGCTGTTCGCGGCGAACCGCAGCGCCAGGCCGTTCCACCAGGAGGAGGTGTCGCTGCTGGCCAGCCTGGCGGCGCACGCGTCGGTCGCGATCGACAACGCCAGGCTGCTCCAGGAGACGAGGAACGCGCTTGAGGAGCTGTCGGCCGCGCACCGCACCGCCAGGGAGCACGGCGACGCCGTCGAACGGGCCGCGCTCGCCCACGACAGGATGACCTCGCTGGTCCTGCGTGGCGGCGGCATCGAGGACGTGGCCGCCGTGGTGACCGACGTGCTCGGCGGCTCGCTGGCCGTCCTCGACGACCTGGGCAGGCCGATCAACGGGCCGCTCAGCGGCAGCGTGGGCGAGCTGGACACGGGCGTGTTCGAGGCCGCGCAGGCGTCGCGGGCGCTCGGCCGCACCGTGCGCAGGGCGGACCTGCTGATCGCGTCCGTGGACGTCGGCGGGGAGCCGCTGTGCACGCTGATCCTGCGCAGCGACGACGCCGACGAGCGCATCCTGGAGCGTGCCGCGCTGGTGTGCGCGCTGCTGCTGCTGTTCCGCCGGAGTGTCGCGGAGGCGGAGGGCCGGGTGCGCGGCGAGCTGCTCGACGACCTGATCTCCCGTCCCGGCTCGCCGGGGCTGGCCGACCGGGCGCGCAGGCTGGGCGTCGACCTGTCCGCGCCGCACGTCGTGGTGGTGGCCAGGCACGACGGGCAGCGCGAGCGCGCCGCCTTCTGGGCCTCCTCCCAGGCCGCGCTCCGCCACGGGCTCGCCGCCGCCAGGGCCGGCGAGGTGGTGCTGCTGCTGCCGGGGCAGGACGCGGGCGCCGTGGCTCGCCGCGTGGCCGCCGACCTGACCGCGTCCCTGCACAGCCCCGCCACGGCGGGCGCGTCGAGGGCGGCGGGGAACGGCGCCATCGGGGTCGGGACCGCCTACCTGGAGGCGCGGCGCTGCGCCGAGGCGCTCAGCGCGCTGGGCCGCGCCGGAGACGGCGCGAGCGCGTCCGAGCTGGGCTTCGTCGGCCTGCTGATCGGCGACGGACGGGACGTGACGGGCTTCGTCACCTCGGTGCTCGGCCCGGTGATCGACTACGACGCGCGCAGGGGCACGGCGCTGGCCGGCACCCTCACGGCCTACTTCGGCTCGGGCGGTTCGCCCTCGCGGACCGCCGAGGCCATGCACATCCACGTCAACACCGTCACCCAGCGCCTCGACCGCGTCGGCAAGCTGCTCGGCGACGGCTGGCTGGAGCCGGAGCGGGCCCTGGAGATCCAGCTCGCCCTCCGGCTGCACCGGCTCGGCCACACATCAACCTGACAGACTGTGGGCTCCGGCCCCATATGAGTGACGCCGGTCACTCCCTAGCGTGACCGGCATGGCCACTTCCATCAAGAAGATCGTCGCCGCGAGCCTGATCGGCACCACCATCGAGTGGTACGACTTCTTCCTGTACGGCTCGGCAGCCGCCCTGGTGTTCAACAAGCTCTTCTTCCCCGACGCCGACCCGCTCACCGGGACGCTGCTGGCGTTCCTCACCTACGCCGTCGGATTCATCGCCCGCCCGCTCGGCGGCCTGGTCTTCGGCCATTTCGGCGACCGGCTCGGCCGCAAGACGCTGCTGGTCGTCAGCCTGCTGATGATGGGCGCCGCCACCTTCCTCATCGGCTGCCTGCCCACCCACGCGGCCGTCGGCGCGGCGGCCCCGCTGCTGCTGACCACCCTCCGGCTGGTGCAGGGCTTCGCGCTGGGCGGCGAGTGGGGCGGCGCGGTGCTGATCGTCTCCGAGCACGGCGAGGCGGGGCGGCGCGGCTTCTGGGCCTCCTGGCCGCAGGCGGGCGCGCCCGGCGGCAACCTGCTGGCCACCGGCGTGCTGGCGGCGCTGGCCGCCTGGCAGTCGGACGAGGCGTTCCTCGCCTGGGGCTGGCGGGTCCCGTTCCTGCTGTCGGGCGTGCTGGTGCTGATCGGCCTGTGGATCCGGCTGTCGATCACCGAGTCGCCGGTGTTCCAGCAGGCCGAGCCGGTGGAGACCGCGCCGATCGTGGGCGTGCTGCGCCACCACTGGCGGGACGTGATCACCGCGATCGGCGCCAGGCTGGCGGAGAACATCTCCTTCTACCTGCTCACGGTCTTCGTCATCACCTACGCCAAGACCAACAAGCTCGACAACTCCACCGTGCTCAACGCCGTGCTCATCGCCTCGGCCATCCACTTCGTGACGATCCCGATGTGGGGCGCGCTGTCGGACCGGATCGGCCGCCGCCCGATCTACCTGGCGGGCGCCGCCGGGATCGGGCTGTGGATCTTCGCGTTCTTCCCGCTGGTCGACACCGGCAACTTCCTGGCCATCACGCTCGCCGTCACCGTGGGCCTGCTCTTCCACGGCATGATGTACGGCCCGCAGGCGGCCTTCTTCTCCGAGCTGTTCGGGACGAGGATGCGGTACACCGGGGTGTCCATCGGCGCCCAGCTGTCGGCGATCGTGGCGGGAGCCCTCGCCCCGATCATCGCGGTGGCCCTGCTCAAGAGCTACTCCAGCGCCCTGCCGATCTCCGTCTACCTCGGTCTGGCGGCCGTGCTCACCCTCGTCGCGGTCTTCGCCGCCAAGGAGACCCAGGGCCGCGACCTGGCCGAGAGGATCCACGCGTGAACGTCACCACCCCCCGGCTCACGCAGCACGTCATGACCGTCGAGGGCAGGAGCGGCGAGCCCGTCCTGTTCGTGCACGGCAACGTCTCATCCGCCGCCTTCTGGCGCGACAGCATGGCCGCCCTCCCGCAGGGTTGCCGGCCGCTCGCGGTGGACCTGCGCGGGTTCGGCGGCACCGACCCCGCGCCCGTCGACGCCGCCCGCGGGCTGCGCGACTTCTCCGACGACCTGCTGGAGCTGGTGGACGCGCTGGAGCTGGACGGCGTCCACCTGGTCGGGTGGAGCCTGGGCGGCGGCGTCGTGCTGCAGATGCTGCGCGACCGTCCCGCGGCCGTCAGGTCCGTCACCCTGGTCAACCCCATCTCGCCGTACGGGTTCGGCGGGACCGAGGGCGCCGACGGCCGGCTGACGCACCCCGACGGGACGGGCGCGGGCGCGGGCGCCGCCAACCCCGACTTCGTGGCCCGGCTGAGCGTGGGCGACGTCTCCGCCGAAGCGCCGACCTCCCCGCTGTCGGTCTTCCGTAGCTCGTACGTCAAGAACCCCGTCCCCGACGAGGGCTTCTACGTCCGGTCGATGCTCACCACGCACGTCGGCGAGGCGAACTACCCCGGCGACGCCGCGGGGTCGGCCGAGTGGCCCGGCGTGTCGCCCGGCAAGCGCGGCGTGCTGAACGCCATCGCCCCGACCAACTTCCGGCTGGACGACCTGCACGAGATCGACCCCAAGCCGGCGATCCTGTGGATCAGGGGCGCCGACGACGTGATCGTCTCCGACACCTCCCTGTTCGACCTGGCCCACCTGGGCGCGCTCGGCGTGGTGCCCGGCTCGCCGGGGACGCCGGCCCAGCCGATGGTCAGCCAGACCAGGGCCGTCCTGGAGCGGTACGGCCGCTACCGCGAGGCCGTGCTCGACGAGTGCGGCCACAGCCCGCACCTGGAACACCCGGCCGAGTTCCAGCGGCTGCTGGCAGAGCACCTCAGGGAGGCCTGATGTTGGTCGCCCTCACCCTGGTCGCGAGCCTGCTCACGCCCGTGCAGCAGCTCACCGTGCCGGGCGCCGAGCGCGCGGTCGTCGCCAGGCTGGACGACCTGACCACCGCGGGCACCGTCGCGACCGGGCACACCGACCCGGCCGACTGGGCCGGCCTGCACTCGGCGGCCACGGTCAATCCGACCGGGGTGCCCGGCATCCAGATCGACGGCTACTTCCCCGACACGTCCACCACCAACACCAACCACGGCTGGAACCACGACGCCCAGTTCGTGATCAGGCTGCCGGAGAACTGGACCGGCGGGCTGGTGGTGTCGGGCACCCCCGGCAACAGGGAGCAGTACGCCAACGACTACACGATCTCCGACTGGGTCCTGTCGAAGGGGTACGCGTTCGCCGCCACCGACAAGGGCAACACGGGCGTCGGCTTCCACACCGACGGCCGCCGGCCCGGCGACGCGATCGCCGAGTGGAACGAGCGCGTCACCCAGCTCGCGGTCGCCGCCAAGGCCGTCGTCAGGCAGCGGTACGGCAGGTCGCCCGAGCGGACGTTCATGGCCGGGATCTCCAACGGCGGCTACCTCGTCAGGTGGCAGCTGGAGAACCGGGGCCGGCTGTACGACGGCGGCGTCGACTGGGAGGGCACGCTCTGGCGGGTCAAGGGCGACAACCTGCTCAACTACCTGCCGAAGGCGCTCAAGGCGTACCCGGACCAGTCAGGGGTGCTCGCGGCCGGGTTCGCCGAGGGCTCGGAGTTCCTGTGGCCGTTCCACCGGCAGCACTACTGGGAGCTCACCCAGCAGCTCCACCAGAAGGAGCTGGACCCCTCGTACGAGGGCGCCGCGGCCGACTACGACTACGACGCGCGCAAGCCTTACGCGGCCGTCGCGAAGATCGCGTTGACCGGCCGGATCACCAAGCCGCTGATCACCATCCACGGCACGCTCGACACGCTGCTGCCGATCGCCCGCGACTCGGACGTGTACGCGAAGATGGTCGGCCCGCACCGGCCGTTCCGCTACCACCGGATCGAGGGCGGCAATCACCTCGACAGCCTGGTCGACGCCTACCCCGACAAGCTCAAGCCGATGCTCCCGGCCTTCAGGAGCGCGTTCGCCGAGCTGGAGGAGTGGGTCAGTCCTTGAGGTAGCGGTGCTTGCCCGCGCGCGCCAGGCGCACGATGTGCCGCGCGCCGGGCAGGCGGCGGCCCAGCCTGTGCAGCCTGGTGTCGCGGCCGAGCGGCGAGCGCCGCTCGGGGGTCACCATGGCCGAGGGACGCACCGTGACCCTGCCCCTGCGCATCTCCAGCCCGAACCGCAGCCCGGTCTCGTCGTCGGCGGTGCGCAGCGACAACAGCCAGAGACCGGGGCCGAGCGCGTCCTTGCCCGCCAGCATCCGCTTGACCGGGACCTTGGCCACCAGCTGCCCGGCGAACCTGCCTGGCACGCCCGGCTCGACCAGCGCGGGCACGGTCAACTCGTGGTCGCTCCTGGCGGCGCTGCGCAGCACCAGCTCCACCGGCGGCCCGCCGCTCGGCGGCACGTACGGGACGGGCAGCACGACGTACAGGTGGCTGTCCTGCTGTCTGAGCGTCACGCCTGGCGACACGAGCGCGATCGACTCGGAGAACGAGCGCGGCTCGACGGCCAGGCCCAGCTCTCCGGCGTCCGTCCAGCAGGGCACCACGAGCCGCGTCCTGGGCCGCTGGGCCAGCACGCCGAGGCAGTTGAGCGGGCCCTCGGGGCGTCGCACGCGGCTCCTGGCCTGGTGGGCGCCGCCGTACATGCGCACGTGCACCTCCCACTGGCCGGACTTGAGCGGCTCGCCGAGCGCCGCGACCGTCACGTCCACCCTGGCCTCGCCGGCGATCTGCACGCGGACATGGCGGCGGCCGTCCGGGACGTGCTCCACCTGGTAGGCCACCGGGAGGAAGTGGACGACGCCGGTCTCGGCGTGCCGCACGTACACCTCGATGCGGGCCCGCTCGACGGCCGCGGTGACGTCCTTGACGCTGTCGGGCAGCAGGTCGTCGTCGATGGACCGGGGCGGGGACCAGTACAGCCGGTCGCCGTCCGTCCGGAACCTGGTGGGCTCGCCGTCACCGGCCAGCACCTCCACGGTCAGGCCGAGCACCAGGACGTGCGCGTCCCACCGGACCTCGTTCAGATCGGCGAGCAGGCCCGCCCGCTTGGAGGAGTTGGCCAGGACGACGACCTGGTCCAGCCGCCCGGCGCGGACGAGCGTGGCCAGGGCCCGGTAGTGGACGGGCAGGTGGCGGTCGAGCCGCTCGGGGAAGCGCTCCTCCATGAGCTCCCTGACCAGCCTGAAGTGCAGGCCCCTGTCCACGGAGGAGGTGGCGAAGCGCTGGCTGAGTAGCGGGCGCAGGACGGTCGAGCGGTACCAGTAGCCGTACATGCGCTCGCGCGGGCGTCCCTCGCCCACGTGCTCGTCGATCGCGGACAGCAGGGCGCGCAGCTCGGCCACCACGACCTGCGGGTCCTCCTCGGGCTCCGCCCGCTCGCCCAGGTGGCAGCAGGGCTGGTCGGCGAGCACCGCGATGACCTTGGCCTGGAGGTAGGCCCGCACCACGAACGCCTGCTCGGCGATCCGCCCGCCGGGCACGGCGAAGCCCAGCTCGTGCTCCTCCAGGAAGGCGCGGCGGTAGAGCTTGTGCGGCGTGATCAGGGTGAGCAGCCGGTCACGCAGGATGTCGGCGCGGGCCTTGCTGCGCTCGAAGCCGGGCACGGGCGGCCCGCTGTCGCGGACCAGGCGGCCGATCAGCACGTCGGCGTCGGTCTCGACGGCCCGCTCGTACATGCGGTGCAGCGCGTCGCGCTCCAGCCGGTCCCGCTGGTCCATCAGGTAGACGTACTCACCCTTGGCCGCGGCCAGCGCGACGTTGCGCCCGACCATCGGGGAGCCCGAGTGCGGCAGGTGCAGGACCCTGACGTTCCTGCGGACCGCGGCGACGGTGTCGAGCCGCTCGGCGATGCCGTCCGTGGACCCGTCGTCCACGAAGACGACCTCGTACTCCTCGGCCCGCAGGGTCTGCTCCAGGACGGAGCGGATGCACGCGTCGGCCGTATCGCCCGGGTTGTGGACACTCACGATCACGCTGACCTTCACACCCATGCGGCCAGCGTGCGCCGTCATACATCAGGTGGCCCGGCGGCTTGCCGATTGCAGAAGGAAAAGATGACCTGTCAGTACCAACCCGTGGCCTGCGAGTGGCCCCACGCGCCGCACGGCGTGCCGTACCTGCCCTTGATGTAGGCGAGGCCCCACTTGATCTGGGTGGCGGCGTTGGTCTGCCAGTCGCCGCCCGCGCTGGCCATCTTGCTGCCAGGCAGGGCCTGCGGGATGCCGTAGGCGCCGGAGTAGCGGTTCATGGCCCGCTCGTTCCAGCCGCTCTCCTTCATCCAGAGCCGTTCGAGGCAGCCCCACTGGTCGGCGCCGAAGCCCGCCGAGGCGAGCATGCTCTTGGCGACGCCCTTGTTGCTGCCGGGCGAGGGGTTGCTGCCCGGCGGGAAGGTGGCGGGCGGGAAGCCGTCGCTGGTGGGGGGCTTCTTCACCTCGACCCAGTCGAGCTTGGACTTGCCGCCGTCGCGGCCCTCCTTGAGCTTGTCGGCCCGGTACTTCTGGGCCGCCGCGTCCTTGAGCGCGTCGTTCTCGGGGTCGGGGGCGCTGAGGTCGCCCGACGCGATCTTGCCGAAGTCCTGGGGCGTGAGCGGGTCGCGAACGATGTCGGCGTTCTGGACGGCACGGTAGGCGACGAACCCGCCGCCGCCGATGACGGCCGCGGCGGCCACGGCGATGATGGCGACCCGCTTCACGCTCACCCGCGAGGATCGGCGTGTCGAGCGGGGGGTCTCCTGCGTCTGGCGCTCACTCAACTGCGGACCTGGGCTCACGATCCATGAGCTTGCCCTGTCCTGGGGGGTGGTCCGCAACCGAAACGGGACATTCGGTTGGCGTTCCATTGACTAATCAGCAGGTTAGGGCAGGCTTTCCCGTTCGCTGTGATGTTGGTCACAACAAAGAGGGCCCGCCCTTCGGGCCCCACCGCCGAAGGGAGGACCGCTTTCAGGCTGCCCCGGCTTCTTCGGGATCACGTGAGTGGCATGTCACAGTTTCATGACACAACACGGATATACACGACATGGAAGAATAATGTGCGCGTGGCTGGCATCCTCCTCGTCGAAGACGACCCCTCGGTGCGTACGGCCCTGGAGCTGGCGCTGACCAGGCAGGGCCATTCCGTGACGTCCTACGGGACGGGCGAGGAGGCGCTCGACCACATCAGGTCGCGCAGGCCCGAGATCGCCATCCTGGACGTCATGCTGCCCGGCATCGACGGCGTCGAGGTGTGCCGCCGCATCCGCAGACTGGACCAGCTCCCCGTCATCCTGCTCACCGCCCGCGGCGACGACCTCGACGTGGTGGTCGGCCTGGAGGCGGGCGCCGACGACTACGTGGTCAAGCCGGTCGAGCCGAGAGTCCTGGACGCGCGCATCAGAGCCGTCCTGCGCAGGGCCGAGTCGGCGGCGTCCGACCGGATCTCGTTCGGCGACCTCATGATCGACCGGGGCGCGCTCAAGGTCACCCTGGGCAGCAAGGAGATCCACCTGACGCCCACCGAGCTGCGGCTGCTGCTGGAGCTGGTGCGGCACCCGGGCCAGGTGCTCAACCGCCGCTATCTGCTGCGGGCGGTCTGGGACCACACCCACGTCGCCGACTCCCGGCTCGTCGACGCCTGCGTGCAGCGCGTACGGGCGAAGATCGAGCCGAGGCCGGCCGAGCCGGTCTTCATCCACACCGTCCGCGGATTCGGCTACCGCTTCAGCCCCCCGTGATCCGGCTGCCGACCGGGCTCCGGGCGCGCCTGGTCATCACCTTCACGCTGGTCGCCGTGGGAGCGTCGGTGCTGGTCGCCACCATCGGCTTCGAGCTGGCCAAGGGGGCGCTGATCGAGCGGGCCGAGAACAGCTCGATCGACCTGGTGACCAGAGAGCTGGAGCGGATCGCCTTCCCCGTCGGCAGGCTCAGGCCCGGCGAGGCCGCGCCCACCACGACCGAGCTGGCCACCGTGTCCGCGGCGCTGAGCGGGCCGGGCAGGAGCGTCATCGTCGAGTACCGCGACCTGGCCTACGCCGAGGGCCAGCTGACCATGGCCAACGTGCCCAACGAGCTGTACGGACGGGCCAAGCAGGGCGTCGTCAGCCAGCGCAAGGTCATCCACGACGAGCTCTGGCTGATCATCGGCGCCGAGGTCTACCGGGCGGACAGCGGCTTCCCTGAGCCCACCGGGCTGCGCGTGTTCGTCTTCTTCCCGCTGCACGACGAGGAGGCCCAGCTCGCCGCCCTGCGCACCACGTTCACCCAGGCAGGCGTGGTCATCCTGCTGATCGCGCTGGTCGTGGCGCTGCTGTCGGCCAGACAGGTGCTGCTGCCGGTCAGGCGGCTCAGCGCGGCGGCCCAGGCGCTCGGCGAGGGCCGCCTCGACACGCGTCTGCCCGTGAGCGGGCACGACGAGCTGGCCGGGCTGTCCGCGCTGTTCAACGACGCGGCGGCGGCGCTGGAGCTGAGCGTGGCCGAGCTGCGGTCGCTGGAGGCGATGTCGCGCCGGTTCGTCGCCGACGTCTCGCACGAGCTGCGCACCCCGCTCACCGCGATGACCGCCGTCGCCGACATGCTCTCCGACGAGGCCAAACGGCTGCCGGACGCCCCCGCCGAGGCGGTCAGGCTGGTGCTCGGCGAGATCGAGCGGCTGCGCGAGCTGGTCGAGCACCTCATCGAGATCAGCCGCTTCGACGCGGGCACCGCCACGCTCAACCTGGAACCGGTCAACGTGGCCGACGCGGTCCAGGACTGCCTGGAGGTGAGAGGCTGGAGCGACCAGGTGCGGGTGAACGCCTCCCAGAGCCTGACGGTCAACCTCGACCCGAGGAGGTTCGACGTCATCGTGGCCAACCTCGTCGGCAACGCGCTCAAGCACGGCCTGCCCCCCGTCCTGGTCAGCGCCAGGGGCACCGAGAACGGCCTGGAGGTGAAGGTGCGCGACCACGGCAAGGGCATCCCGGAGGAGGCCCTGCCGCACGTCTTCGACCGCTTCTTCAAGGCGGGCGCGGGGCGGGCCCGCAGCCAGGGCAGCGGCCTCGGCCTGGCCATCGCGCGGGCCAACGTCCACCTGCACGGCGGGACGATCTCGGTGCGCAGGCAGGAGCCCGGCACCCTGTTCACGGTCTGGCTGCCGCACGGATGACAGCCGGTCAGCTCCTCGCGGCGGCCGCGCTGCTGGCGGTGGCGGCCTGCGGCATCACGCCCTCGGACGTCGAGGACCGGGCCAAGCCGCCCACGATCACCGTGCCGCCGCCGTCCAAGACGATCTACCTGCTCAAGGACGGCAAGCTGACGCTGGAGCCCGCCAACGTGACGTCCGACAGGGTCGACAGCCTCCTCAACGCCCTCTTCGCCGCGTCCAGCGCGCCGCTCGGCGACCGCGACACCGCGCTGCGCGGCTTCACCCTGGAGGGCATCTCCGACTCGCTCAACCCCATCAAGCGTGACGAGGTCCAGCTGCCGCGCACCTCCACCCTCACCGTCTACGTCAAGGGCGAGGGCGAGCTGAGCAAGGAGGCCAAGGCGCAGATCGTCTGCACCGCCCAGCAGGACGCCGCCTTCGAGCAGGTCCAGATCGTCCACAGGTACGCGAACCGCCCCTCCAAGATGGAAGGGCGGTTCATCTGCGGCGACCTGAGGTGACCTAGATCGTGATGTCCTCCAGCATCTCGGTCACCAGCGCGGCGATCGGCGAGCGCTCCGACCTGGTCAGCGTGACGTGCGCGAACAGCGGGTGGCCCTTGAGCTTCTCCACCACCGCCACCACGCCGTCGTGCCTGCCGACGCGCAGGTTGTCGCGCTGGGCGATGTCGTGGGTGAGCACCACGCGGGAGTTGGCGCCGATCCGGCTCAGCACGGTCAGCAGCACCCCGCGCTCCAGCGACTGGGCCTCGTCCACGATCACGAACGCGTCGTGCAGCGACCGGCCGCGGATGTGCGTGAGCGGCAGCACCTCCAGCATGCCGCGGTCGAGCACCTCCTCGATCACCTCGGGCGAGGTGACCGCGCTCAGCGTGTCGTAGACCGCCTGGGCCCACGGGCCCATCTTCTCGCCCTCGGTTCCCGGCAGGTAGCCGAGCTCCTGGCCGCCCACCGCGTACAGCGGGCGGAAGACGACCACCTTGCGGTGCTGGCGGCGCTCCAGGACGGCCTCCAGGCCCGCGCAGAGGGCCAGGGCCGACTTGCCGGTGCCCGCCCGGCCGCCCAGCGAGACGATCCCGATCTCGGGGTCCATCAGCAGGTCCAGCGCGATGCGCTGCTCGGCGGAGCGGCCGTGCAGCCCGAACGCCTCGCGGTCGCCGCGCACCAGCCGCACCGACTTGTCGGGCAGGACCCGGCCGAGCGCCGAGCCCTTGGCCGACAGCAGCCGCAGGCCGGTGTGCGTGGGCAGGTCCCTGGCCTCGTCCATGTCGGCGGTGCCGTGCTCGAAGAGCGTCTCCACGTCCTCCGTGGTGGCCTGGAGCTCGGCCATTCCCGTCCAGCCCGACTCGACGACCAGCTCGGCGCGGTACTCCTCCGCCAGCAGGCCGATCGAGCCCGCCTTGATCCGCATCGGCAGGTCCTTGGAGACGAGCACGACGTCGCAGCCCTCGGCGGCGAGCGTGCGCGCCACGGTCAGGATGCGGGTGTCGTTGTCGCCCAGCCGGAAGCCGACGGGAAGCACGGACGGATCGCTGTGGTTGAGCTCAACCCTGATCGTTCCATCCCCGGTCGGCATCGGCTCGTCCAGCCTGCCGTACTGCACGCGCAGGTCGTCGAGGTAGCGCAGGGCCTTCCGCGCGAAGTAGCCGAGTTCGGGATGGTGCCGCTTCCCCTCAAGCTCCGTGATCACGACGATCGGAAGGACGACGTCATGCTCCGCGAAACGGGTCAATGCCGCCGGGTCGGCGAGCAGGACCGAGGTGTCCAGCACATAAGTGCGCTTGGCGGGCTTGGAAGAAGGGTTGCTCGAGGACACTGCCACACGTTCTCCCCCGGGCGCCCATGAGAGCGGGAGCCCTGCAGACGAGGCGGGAATCGGACCGGACCCGCATCCCCTACCGCGACATGCCGGCGGTGCCGGGTTCCGGCCCCCCTCAGCAGGTCGTGGCGCAAAGGCGGGCCCTTTCCGGAGTGTTCGGCCTGTGGCCGAACACTTCCAACGTTACGTCCTGAATACCCGCTTCGCGGGTCAGAAACCGTAACGCCGGTGTCTCGCGGCATAGTCGCGCAGCGCCCGCAGGAAGTCGACCCTGCGGAAGTCGGGCCAGTAGGCCTCGTGGAAGTAGAACTCAGAGTGAGCGCTCTGCCACAGCATGAAGCCCGACAGACGCTGTTCGCCCGAGGTCCGGATGAGAAGATCCGGGTCGGGCTGACCGCGAGTGTAGAGATGCTCCGCGATGTGCTCGACATCGAGAACCTCGACGAGGTCCTCGATGCTGGCCCCCTTGCTGGCGTGCTCCTGGAGGAGTGAGCGCACCGCATCGGCAATCTCACGTCTTCCACCGTACCCAACTGCAACGTTCACAATCAGGCCGGGACGGTGCGATGTGGCCTCTTTCGCAGTTTTCAGGACATTCGCCGTTCTGTCCGGCAGCAGGTCCAGCGCGCCCACCGGGCTGATCCGCCAGCCCTCCTCCACCAGCTCCTGCGTGACGTCCTCGATGATCCGCAGCAGCGGCTCCAGTTCCTCCCTGGGACGGTTCAGGTTGTCGTTCGACAGCATCCAGACCGTGACGACCTCGACGCCCGTCTCGCGGCACCAGGTGAGCAGCTCGGAGATCTTGTCGGCGCCCTTGCGATGGCCGGTGGCGACGTCGGACATGCCCATGGACCGCGCCCAGCGGCGGTTGCCGTCGATGATGACCCCGACATGCCGGGGGATGCTGCCCTTCACCTTCGACAGCTTGGTCTCCAACCGGTGCTCGTACACCCGGTAGACCAGATCGCGCAGGCCCACGGAGCCCTCCCCAGCGGTGCTGTGCCTGTGGTCGTATGACCTAACAGGCAATTATCACCGCGATTCACCCCTGCCTGCTCCCTCAACGGGATTCCTGGCCAGATCTCTACCGTCAAGGCAGCCCTCGGCCTCGTCCACCAGGCCGCGGACGAACACGGCCAGTTCGGCCGAGGTGAGCACCGCCCGCATGCCGATGCCGGAGGCGCCCCACGCCTCCACGTACGCCCTGCGGGTCAGGCGCCACTCGCCGCAGCCCTCGCGGCGCGGAACCCAGATCGGGATGGTCCTGAGCTGGCAGCGTAGCTCCCCGCCGCCCACCACGCCGGACCTTGTGCGATAGCGGAAGGAGAACAGCTCGCTCTCGGGCTCCTCGTCGGGGAACCGGTCGTCGGGGTCCGGCCAGAGCCCGGCCCCGCCGCGGCCATCACGGGCGTCGTCCACGCCCCGGGCCAGCCGGGCGAGCAGCCAGCCGCACCTCTCCCCCACGACCCCGTACGGCGTGCCGTCGCGGCGCAGCTCCAAGGTGATCTCGTACGGCCTGCCGACACTGTCCGTGCACGCGACAGGCGTGACGGTCAGGTATGAGCCGTCCACACAGCGCAGTCCCCCCACGAGAGAGAGGTTTCCGCCCGAAAGTCAGCTAAACCCGCAAAAACCCCAGCGCCCTTCAAGAGGTACGGCCCCGTGGACCGTACCTCTGCGACCTCGTCAGCCCAGGCGGTCGACCAGGGCGGTGTACTCGTCCCACAGCTCCTTCGGCAGGTGGTCGCCGAAGGTGCGGAAGTGCGCCGGGATCAGCGACGCCTCCTCGCGCCAGACCTCACGGTCCACCGACAGCAACGTGCGCAGGTCCTCCTCCGACAGGTCCAGGCCCTCGGTGTCGAGCGCCTCCGGCAGCAGGCCGATCGGCGTCGGGACGGCCTTGGCCTCGCCGTTGAGCCGGTCCACGATCCACTTGAGCACGCGGCTGTTCTCGCCGAAGCCCGGCCAGATGAACCTGCCGTCGGCGTCCTTGCGGAACCAGTTCACGTAGTAGATGCGCGGCAGCTGCGCGCCCGAACGCCTGCCGATCTTCAGCCAGTGGGCGAAGTAGTCGCCCATGTTGTAGCCGCAGAACGGCAGCATGGCGAACGGGTCGTGGCGCAGCTCCCCGACCTTGCCCTCGGCAGCGGCGGTCTTCTCGGAGGCGACGTTGGCTCCGAGGAAGACGCCGTGCTCCCAGCTCAGCGACTCGGTGACCAGCGGCACCGCGGTGGCGCGCCGGCCGCCGAACAGGATCGCCGAGATGGGCACGCCCTTGGGGTCCTGCCACTCGGGGGCGATCGTGGGGCACTGCGAGGCGGGTGTGGTGAAGCGGGCGTTCGGGTGGGCCGCCGGCTCGTCGCTGTCAGGCGTCCAGGAGCGGCCCTTCCAGTCGGTCAGGTGCGCGGGCGGCTCGTCGGTGAGGCCCTCCCACCACACGTCGCCGTCGTCGGTGAGCGCGACGTTGGTGAAGATGCTGTTGCCCCAGAGCGTCTTGACCGCGTTGGCGTTGGTGACCTCGCCGGTTCCCGGAGCCACGCCGAAGAAGCCGGCCTCCGGATTGATCGCGTAGAGACGGCCGTCGTCGCCGAAGCGCATCCAGGCGATGTCGTCGCCGACCGTCTCGACCTTCCAGCCGGGAATCGTCGGCTGCAGCATGGCCAGGTTCGTCTTGCCGCACGCGCTCGGGAAGGCCGCGGCGATGTAGCGCGTCTCACCCGACGGCGGCGTGAGCTTCAGGATGAGCATGTGCTCGGCCATCCAGCCCTCGTCACGGGCCATCGTGCTGGCGATGCGCAGCGCGTAGCACTTCTTGCCCAGCAGCGCGTTGCCGCCGTAGCCCGAGCCGTACGACCAGATCTCGCGGGTCTCGGGGAAGTGGCTGATGTACTTGGTGGAACTGCACGGCCACGGGACATCGTGCTGGCCCGGCGCCAGCGGGGCGCCCACGCTGTGCACCGCCTTGACGAAGTCGCTGTGCTCATGGTCGCGCTTCCCGGCCTTTCGCGCCGCCGCACGCTTCTCGATCAGGCGCAGCGCCCGGTCGCCCATCCTCGTCATCACCCGCATCGACACCGCCACGTACGGCGAGTCGGTGATCTCGACACCGAGTTGGGAGATCTCACCTCCCAGGGGGCCCATGCAGAACGGCACCACGTACATGGTGCGGCCGCGCATGCAGCCCTTGAACAGCTGGCCGAACGTCCGCCGCATCTCGGCCGGAGCGATCCAGTTGTTGGTCGGGCCCGCGTCCTGCTCGCGCTCCGAGCAGATGAACGTGCGGTCCTCGACCCTGGCCACGTCGCTCGGGTCGGACTTGGCGTAGAAGCTGTTCGGCCGCTTGGCCAGTCGGGTGAACGTGCCCTGCTCCACGAGCAGGTTCGTCAGGCGCGTCCACTCCTCCTCCGAGCCGTCGCACCACTCGATCCGGTCGGGCTGGGTCAGGGCTGCGATCTCGTTCACCCACGCGACCAATTCGGCATTGGTCGTCGGGGCCGGTACTTCCACGGAAACGGACACGGCTGTGGCTCCTCCACTCTGTCGGCGCCCAAACATCTTTAACGCAGACGCCGTCTGGAATCCAATTGGCATAGACCTGTTGGATACGGCGTCGCCGCAGGCAGCGGCCTTGACGATTGGGGGAGCCTACCCAGGAAGAGGGCTTTTAAAGAATTCGGTCAGCGCGCCGGACGGGCACAATAGCGCTGGTCTAAACCAATCTGGTAAGAGGTATAGTCCAATTTCCGGCCCGTTTCCGCTGGGTGCTCTCAGGAATTGACATCCGGCCCGGAGGAGCGAACACGGTCGACGTGCTGCAAAGCGTCGCGCAATTCGGTCAGCCAGGTGTCGGTGTTCTTGCCGACCAGCCGGACGCACCACGCCAGCGCGTCGCTGCGGCTGCGGGCCACGCCAGCGGCCACCAGCGTGTCGAGGACCTGCCTCTCCGACTGGCGCAGCCGGGTCATCACCGGCACCGAGAGAGTGGTGAACATCACAGTCTCGCCGCCGCAGACGACGCCCCAGGACACCTTCTGCCGGAACCTGCGCTCGGCCTCCTTGGCGATCTCGATGCGCCTGTCGCGGGTCTCTTCGCGGAACCGTCGGATCAGCCCGTCGACCAGGGCGACCCGCTCGGCCTCCGAGCCCTCGGCCTCGGGCTCCTGGAGCGTCCCGAGGACCGCGATCTCCTCGCGGTCCCTCACGATCTCCGGCGCGCCGGTGAACCAGCCCTCGGGGAGGCGGCCGGTGAACCAGGCCCGGATCTGCGCTGTTGCTTCCTCGTTTGCCATGTAATCAACATTACACACTTGCGCGCGAAATACACCCCCCAGGAGGCGCCTGTCAGGGCCTTGTGGCGGCGAAGCGACATCCGAGCCGGGGCCGCTGAACGCGGCGCGGGCGGGTCGCGAGGGAGCCGCCGAGCATGCAGGCAGGCGCGGGCGGCGGTGAGGTGGGACGTGGGAGGGGCGGGGCAGGCTCGTGTCAGCGGACCCGGGACGCCAGTACCGGGCTGACCCGGACGACGCCGGCCAGGTTGCGGGTGTTCACCGGGGAGAACTTCACCACGTCCCCGGTGCGCGGCGCCTGCAGCATCTTCCCGTTGCCCCAGTAGATCGCCACGTGCGAGATGTAGCCCGGGTTGGTCGGGTCGCTGCGCCAGAACAGCAGGTCACCCGGCTGCGCCTGCGCCAGCGACACCTGCGGCCCCGTCACCCACTGCTGGTGGGTCACCCGCGGCATCCGCACGCCCGCCTGCGCGTACGCCCACTGCACGAGGCCCGAGCAGTCGAAGGTGTTGGGGCCTTCCGCCCCCCACACGTACGGCCTGCCGAGCTTGGACACCGCGGCCTTCAGCGCCACGGTGATCTGGGCGGCCGTCATGAACGAGCCCGTGGCCAGCGTCTGTTGCCTGGTCTGCGGCTTGGGCAGCACCGGGTTCACCATGACCGCCTGCGTGCCCTTGGGCAGCCGGCCGAGCACGGACTTGCGTAGCTTGGCCGAGTCGACGCCGGGAGCGCTGACGATCAGCGCGTTGTTCTGCGGCAGCCCGAGGGTCCGCCCGGTCTCCCTGGACACGACCGCGTCGACCGCGCCGAAGCCGGTCGTGGCGTAGGCGCCGATCCGCAGCTCCCCCGCCGGGCCGGAGACGCGGCGGTGCAGCGCGAGCCCGCCGTCGTTGCCCAGCACGAACGAGACGGCGACGTCACCGGCGGCGACGTTCGTCCAGAGCGCGTCGGAGGACGCGGTCACCTTCGGCGTGTACGCCCGGAACGAGGACGGGTTGACGGCCAGGGTCTGCACCCGCTTGTTGTCGAGCAGGACGGACGCGGCGTCGGCCAGTTCCAGCGCCTTGACCCCCTTGACCCGGGCGACCTTGCGTAAGAGCTGGTTGGTGAGGGGCTTGCGGGTGACCACGAACAGGTTGGGCTTGTGCAGCTGCCCGAGCGGCGCCACCGGCTGCATGGTGGTCGTGACCTGGGGATTGGTCTGGGGATTGGTCTGGGGCCTGGTCTCGGCCGCCAGGGTCTGCCTGGGAACCACCGCGGCCGGCCGCCGCCGCGCCACGGTCGTGTCGGCGCGCTCGCCCGACTGGACGAGCAGCAGGGTGTCGGCGGTGAGCACCGCGACCAGCGCCACCACGATGAACGGCACCAGCCTGCGGTGGTCGCGCCGGGTGGAGGCGGCCATGAGGAAGCCGAGGTCCTGGCGGATGCCCGAGGAACGCGAAAAGCCCGCCGGACTCGGATAGGCCCGGCGGGTCTGGTCTTCGGGAGTCAGTTGCCGATGTACGGCACGGCCTCGAGGATCTCGACGGTGTTCTGACGACCGTTCGGCATGGCGTACGTCGCCTTCTCGCCGATCTTCTTGCCGTTGATCGCGGCGCCGAGGGGCGACCTGGGCGAGTAGACGTCGATGGGTGCTCCGCTCTCCTCGCGGGAGGCGAGCAGGAAGGTGACCTCGTCGTCGTCGCCGACGAACCGGATCGTCACGGTCATGCCGGGGCCGACGATGCCCTCGGTCTTCGGCGCCTCACCCACCTGGGCGTTGTCGATGATCTGGCGGAGGTGGAAGATGCGGGCCTCCATCTTGCCCTGCTCGTCCTTGGCGGCGTGGTAGCCACCGTTCTCCTTCAGGTCACCTTCCTCGCGGGCGGCCTCGATCTTCTTGGCGATGTCGACGCGCCCTGGGCCCGAGAGATACTCGTACTCCGCCTTCAGACGGTCGTACGCCTCCTGCGTCAGCCATGTGACGTTCTCATCGCGAGAGTCGGCCACGGGTTCTCCTTGCTTGCCTAGGGGGCACTGAGCTCTGTCGAGGTTGCGTCCAGTTGAATTTCGAAAGGCTAACAAACGTAACCGCCCGAACGCTTCCCCAAACGTCTCATTCTACGAGAGTGCAGTACTGGATATGGACGGAAGTCGCCGCGGCACTGGTGTCGAGGCGCTCCTTGAGCTGCTTCGTACCCGCACCGGCCGGGATTCTTACTTCCCTGCTCCCGACCTCGGCGTGGTTGACGTCCGTGGCCCTGATGCGGCATACGGCGGCTTTGTCGGAAGGCTTGCTCACCTCGAAGGTGATCTCGGCCTGGTCGGGCCTCTTGACGTCGAACGACACCACCTGCGAGGCGGCGCCCGTGCTGCTGCCGGTCATCGACCACATCACGTAGCCCCAGCCACCGGCGACGATGGCTACCAGCACGCCGATGACGACGTGCACGACGAGCCGGCCGCCGCGCCTGGGACGGTCCGGAAAGTCGTCGGGTGTGCCGAGAACCGGGCCGTTCTCGACATCTCTGGTGGCCATGGCGGAATCTCCCTGCACTCCCTCAGCGTTATCCGAGACAATTGTCGCCTGCGGGGGGCGTGCCCTCGCGACCGCCCAGCAGAAACTAACCTGTCCGGGCGGGTGATCGGTCCGACTGAGGAGACATCGAGCCCGTGAGTGCACCGCTGAGGCTGATGGCCGTCCACGCCCACCCCGACGACGAGTCGAGCAAGGGCGCCGCGACGATGGCGCGTTACGTGCGCGAAGGTGTCGAGGTGCTCGTGTGCACCCTCACCGGAGGTGAGCGTGGCTCCGTGCTGAACCCGAAGATGGACCTGCCAGAGATCGTGGCCAACATCGGCGAGGTGCGCAGGGCGGAGATGGCGCGGGCCCGCGAGATCCTGGGTGTCGAGCAGCGGTTCATGGGCTTCGTCGACTCCGGCCTGCCGGAGGACGAGAACGAGGAGCTGCCCGAGGGGTGCTTCGCGTTGCAGAAGCTGGAGGACGCCTCGGCGCCGCTGGTGGCCGCGGTGCGCGAGTTCCGCCCGCACGTGATCGTGACGTACGACGACGACGGCGGCTACCCGCACCCCGACCACATCATGACCAACCGGGTGTCGGTCGAGGCGTTCGACGCGGCCGGCGACCCCGACCGCTACCCCGGCACCGGCGACCCGTGGCAGCCGCTGAAGCTTTACTACCAGATGGGCTTCACCAAGGAGCGGTTCGAGGCGCTGCACGAGGCGATGACCACGCGCGGCATGGGCTCGCCGTACGCCGACTGGATCTCCCGCTGGGAGGACCGTCCCGCCAAGTGGCCGGTCACCACCCGGGTGCCGTGCGGCGACTACTTCGAGATCCGCGACGAGGCGCTGCTCGCGCACGCCACCCAGGTCGATCCCGACGGGTTCTGGTTCGTCTGCCCGCGCGAGCTGCAGCAGGAGATCTGGCCGACGGAGGACTACCACCTGGCGCGCTCGCTGGTCGACACCGAGCTGCCCGAGGACGACCTGTTCGCCGGGATCCACGCCGACGAGGTCTCGCCCGCCTGCCACTGAACGGACCACGCCACCCCGATGGCAGACTGGAAGGGTGACTGTTCTCGCAGCTGGTGATGTCAGCCCGGGTCTGCTCGGCTTCACCGTCGTCGCCCTCATCGGGGTGGCCCTGTACGTCTTGATCAAATCCATGAACAAGCAGATGTCGAAGATCAAGGTGCCGCACGCGGCCGAAGGCGACGACAAGAAGGCCGAGTAGATGCCGATCGAAGTGATCGACAACGCGATGGAGAGCCGGTTCGAGGTTCTCGTCGATGGCAGGGTCGCCGGTTTCGCCGAGTACCGGCTGGCGCCTGCCAAGATCGTTTTCACGCACACCGAGGTGCTGCCCGAGTTCGAGGGGCAGGGCCTGGCGAGCACGCTCGTCAAGCAGGCGCTCGAGATGAGCGGCGACACCGGGCTGCGGGTGGTGCCGCTCTGCCCGTACGTGGCGTCCTACATCAAGCGGCACCCCGAGTACCAGGGCCTGGTCGACGAGTCAGTCGGCGGGTGACCAGGCGCGCTCCAGCGCCTT
Source organism: Nonomuraea sp. NPDC000554 (assembly GCF_040300065.1). NCBI lineage: Bacteria > Bacillati > Actinomycetota > Actinomycetes > Streptosporangiales > Streptosporangiaceae > Nonomuraea > Nonomuraea sp. NPDC000554. The sequence continues at coordinate 59,066 of NZ_JBEPDC010000010.1, forward strand.
GGGCAGCCCCCACCAGCCCAGTGGGGTGAGCACGTCGTCCTCGTTCACGATGCCGAGGTAGGCCCACAGGCCGACCACCGGCTGGAAGAGGCTCTCCGTGGCGAGGTCGTCGACCTCGTACTCGTCGACGTCGATGTCCTCCGACTCGCCGATCAACCTGGCGACCCGCTCGGGTGAGGCCAGCACCCCCGGCCCCAACCTGGCCAGCGCGGCGACCGCGGCCAGCCAGTCGGCGTGCTGGATCGCGCAGAGGTTGGCCAGCACGGTGTCCTCGTAGCTGAGCTCGCCCTCCAGGTCGGTGAACTCCTCCAGCGTGTCGCCCTCCTCCGACAGGTCGGAGACGGGCCCGGTGATCCCGGCCGCCACCGCGAGCCACAACTCCTCGTCGTCGTCGGGCATCGGCTGGTCGTCGAAGCCGGCGCAGGCCCGCAGCACGTTGGCCGGGTAGCCGGGCAGGCCGAGCAGCTCGCGCAGCCGTGTGCCGGCCCGGCGCAGCTCGCCGATGGGCAGGTCGGGCTGCATGGGCAGCTCGCCGATGATCCGGCGCAGCTCGGAGAGCGCGAACGCCTCCTCCTCGTCCCAGACGGCGAACAGCTCCTCGTCCTGTTCGTCGTTGACCGCGAAGCCGGGCACCCTGCCGTCGGGCAGCGGCGTGCTCAGCCACTCTTCCTGTAGCTCCTCGTACGCCCTGCGGGCCGGCAGGTCGCCGCCCGCCAGCGCGTCGGGGTCGACGTCGCCCGCGTCGATCCGCTCCTCCAGGTACGCCACGAGCCGCGCGAACATCTCCTCGGCGACCGGGCCGCGTTCCTCCTCCTCCGGCCAGACGAAGTAGCTGGGCGTCATGAGGATCGGCTCGCTGCCCGTCGACTCGGCCCAGCGCTGCACGTCGCCCACCGTGGCCGCGCCGGACTCGATCGAGCTCAGCGCGGCCCTGGCCGACTCCCAGAACGGCGACGAGAGCGGGTTGCCCATGGCCAGCAGCGCCCGCCGGAGGTCGGGCAGCGCCACGAGCGCCACCCCCGAGGGCACGGCGAGCAGCGCCCTTGCCACGTCCCTGCGGGTGAGATCGGGTGCGGGCCGACCGGCGTGCGTGCAGACGAAGTCCAGATCCACGTTCTGTAACCTACGCCCCTGCCGTCCGCACCACACCGCCGAGCCCGAGATCATCCAGAAGCTGTCCGAATATGAACGCTTAGGGTATTTTCTCCTGCAACGAGAGGTACGGGAGTGAACGCTGTGGAACACGGCTACACGGCGCGGTGGTCGGGGATCAGGCAGCGTGCCCAGGACGCGGCGGAAGAGGCGGAGCACGTCCGGATGATCCGCGACGAGGTGCGCGACGCGTTCGCCAGAGCCGGTCGCCCCATGGGGGACGACCAGTACGGCGCCCAGCTGGAGCAGAGCTTCCCCTACCGCAAGGCCGAGATCATGGCGCACTTCGAGGGCTACCTCGACGACCTCGAAGGCGTGCATGACCGCCTGCACGACGGCGCCCGCACCTACAGGGACGCCGAGTCGCCGGGAGGCTGATCTCCGGTGTGGCTCGACGGGATTCCCATCCCCTCGTGGGCGCGTCCCTGGGTGGGCTGGGCGGTCGGCACCGACTGGCCGGAGGGCGACGAGCGCCGGCTGTTCCTGCTCGCCGACGAACTCTGCTACGCGGTCCGCCGGATCGCGGCGGGCGTGCGCGGTGACGGGACAGCCGCGGGCGGCGCGGCACGGCACGCGACGTCCGACTGGGACGGCGAGGCGCTGAGGGCGGCCGTCAAGCACGTGGCCGAGACGACCGGCGGGCGGAAGGCCGAGCTGGTGAAGAGCCTGGCCGACCTGGCGTTCGCGCTGAACGAGCTGGGCGTCCAGGTCCAGAACACCAAGCGCATGATCAAGCTGGGCGCGCTGCTGCTGGTCCTGCAGATCGGCTGGCTGCTCGTGCTCTTCCTGCGGACGCGCTCGCCCTGGGCGCTGTTCAAGGCGAAAGCCAGGGCGCAGGTCACCCGGATGACGGTGCGGCAGCTCCGCAAGCGCCTGCTGCTCAACATCGCGCTGTTCGGTGGGCTGATGGCCGGCATGGACTGGTATGTCCAGGTGAGCCAGCCCCGCCGGGAGCGGATCGACTGGGGCCAGGTGCTGACCGCGGCAGGCACCGGCGCGCTGACCGGGGCGCTGCTCACCGGCCTCGCCTGGCTGCGTCCGCCGAGGTCGATGGTGGGCCTGATGGGCGAGTCCGCGCTGGCCAACGGCGCGGCCACGCTCGGCATGCAGGTCGCGACGGGCCAGCCGGTCGACTGGACGATGGTCGCCAAGGGCGTCACCTCGGGCGCGATCGGAGCCGCCGACGCGCACTGGGCGAGCTGGAGCCCCGGGCTGCGACACGGGGACCCCGGCGGGCACATCGACTCCCTGCTCAACTGGGGCGACCGCAAGGAGGTGAGCAGGGAGCCGCTGCCCGTCGGCGGCGAGACCGTCCGGGCCGAGCGGATCGTCTACAGCGACGGCACGATCGAGGTGGAGAAGGAGTTCGCCAACACCGACCGTCGCGACCGCGAGTACTTCGGCGCCAAGCTGGGCAGGGCGATGGGCGCCCACGTCGCCGACGTACGGGTGACGGGCGAGCGCACCGTCCGGCTGAGCTGGGTCGACGGCGAGCCGCCACCGGTGGTCCGCGGGCACGACGGCACCTGGTCGGCGCCCGGGTACGAGAACACCCGCGAGGGCGTCCTCATGGGCGGGTTCGACACGGTGGGCCTCAACCACGACAGGGCGGGCGCCGGGCCCGGACACGAGGGCATGCGCGTGGCCGGGGGCGTCCTGCGCGGGTTCGACCACGACAAGCTGTTCGGGCAGGGGCTGCTGCCTGACAGCAGGAACCCGTTCGTCCGCCACTTCTTCCGCGCGGAGGGGCCGGGGCAGTTCCCGCGATTCGTGGACAACCCGCTCCATCCGAGCGACGTCGCGGCCATGCGTCCCCAGGTCGAGGCCGTGATACGGGAGATGCGCGAGTTCGGGCACCACGACTGGGCGGACAGCGCCACGGAGGCGTTCCGGCAGATCGCCGAGCACGCCAAGGGGCCGATGCCGATCCTCGACGCGCCTTCGGGGGTGCCGCTGGTCCTCGCCGACCAGCCGCACACCACCTTCGCCGGGCTCCCCGAGGACGCGTCCCCGCCGTCCAGACCGCCTGGGCAGCACGTCCAACCGCAGGACGTCTACCCCGTGCGGAGCGTGGCCGACCCCGACAGGAGGACGGCGGTGGTGCCGCTGCACGACCCGGCCGTCCTCGCACGGCTGGAGGGCGAGCACGCCTACGTCCTCGACCCCGGCAGAGCCCTGCACGCCGAGCAATGGGCGCACCTGCGCCGGTACGCCCAGGTGGGGGTGGTCGAGAACCGGCTGCACCCGCACATCGACCAGGCGGCCCCCGTCGAGGTGCGGCGCATGGCGGTGGGACCGCATCGGGTGACGGAGGTCACCGTCAAGGTCCGCTTCCAGGCACATCCGGATCTCGGCCCGGCGGCGGTGGAGCGGATGAAGTCCAAGGCCATGGACGGGGTCGACCTCGTCTTCAACCACCAGCACAGGCTCTCCGACGGCAGCCAGCTCCACGTGCGCCTGGAGTTCCAGCCGGTGCGGCCGGCCGGCCACGGCGTGGTCGCCTTCCATCCGGGCCACGGGCGCGGGGGGCCGCTCACCTGGTTCGCCGAGGCCGGCCCGATCAAGCTCGCCCACGAGTTCGGCCACCTCCTGGGCCTGGGGGACGAGTACCCGGACGCCGCCAGGGCGGGACACAGGACGGCCACGGACGTCGACGTGTTCGGAGATCTCTCGTTCATGGGCGGCGCGGCCAGCGAGAGGTGGCACTCGGGCGGCCTGGTGCTCGACCGCGCGGGCCACTGGGTCAGCCCGACCGCGGGCCTGCGTGACCGGCACCTGGCCCGGTTGGAGCGCGTCCTCCTCGGTGGCGAGCCACCCCGGGTCTCCCGGGGCGCCCCGGGGCCGCGCAAGGCGTTCGACGTGTACGCGCCGCCGAGCGACATCGCGCTGCCGCCGCACCTGCGACGCCTGGGCGAGCGGTTCCCCGCCGGAGACCGCGACCCGCTGGAGCACGCCAGGCGGCTGGAGCGCGTGCACGACCTGTTCGGCCGGCAGCGGGTGACCGAGGCGCACCTCCACTACGCCGACGCGCTCGCCGACGCGGCCCGCTCCCTCTACGGCACCGAGCCCGAGGCACTCGCGCACCGCGACCTGCTCCGCCTGCACGGGCTCGCCGGGCTGCTCGGGGCGGACCCGCACACCCGCCCGCCGGACGCCTCCTGGTTCCGCCGACAGCTCGGAGCCGACCTGCGCCCGCGCGACTTCGACGGCCTGGCCAGGCTGTCGGAGTGGTTCACCGAGACGGGCGGCACGCGGCAGCCCGGCGAGACGGGGGCGGCGACCCTGCACAGGGCGGCCGCCGAGTTCCTGCGGGAGAGCCCGGACCCCGCCACCACCCGGCGGGCCGCCGAGGTGTTCTCCGACGCGGCCGAGCAGTCGCGCGCCCTGGCCGAGGGCACGGTGGACCTGCGCGCCCTCACCGCCGAGCTACGCGCCCTGCAGGCCGACGGGCACCCGCTGACCGGCGCCGACCTGGCCGAGTCGGCCGACCGGCCACGGGTGTCGGAGAGGCCGCCGTCCGAGGCCGCCGAGCACCTCGTGCCCGGCTCCGGGATGCGGGAGACGCTGCGCGAGGGCCAGCGGTACGCGTACTCGATCGACCCGCGCGCGGCCGCGGACGCCGGCAGCTGGGCCGACGCCCGCCTGACAGCCACCCCGATCGAGGTGCGCGGCGCCTACCCCGACGTCGTGCCGATCGAGGCGCGCCGAATGTGGGCCAGAGGCCCCGACGGGACCCTGCGGCCCGTCACCGAGTTCACCGTGCACGTGCCCTACGAACCGGCGCGCGGCCTGTCGGAGGCCGACGCGGTCCAGCTCCAGGCCGACATCCGGACCGCCGTCGACCTGTACTACAACCACCAGCACCGGCTGAGCGTGGACGGCTCACAGCTGCACGTGCGCGTGGAGTTCGAGCGGGCGGCGCCCGGCGTGTCGCCCGAACAGCGGATCGGCCTGCACCCCATCGACCTGGCGCAGCATCGGGGGCGCATGGTCTTCGCCGCCAAGGTGCCGCTCGTCGAGCACGCGCACCGGATCGGCTTCCTCCTCGGGCTGGAACCCGACTACGCGGCGCACCCGGGCAGCGTCAGGAAGCCGGTCTCCGACGGGGTGGACGGCAAGCTGAGCGTGATGGGGCCGGTCCGCCAGGAATGGTCGTGGCCGCACCTCAAGCAGCGCGCGACCGTCGACGAGACCGGACGCCCCCTGCCCGTCACCGCGGGGCTCCGCGACCGCCACCTGGACACGCTCAGCGGGCACCTCGTCCGGACGTCTCCGTCCATGCCCGAGGTGCCGTTGCACCGGTTGGAACGTCCCGCTCCGGTGCAGACCGCCGTATGGCCCGGGTCGCCGGACGTCAACCGTCACGGACTGCCCAAGTACGTGCGGATGCTGCTCCAGGCGGACAACCTCCCGCAGGGCGAGCGCTCGTTCCTTGACCACGTCCAGCTCCTGGACCGCGCCACGACGGTGTTCTTCGGCTCCGGCCCGGCCGGGCGCCTCCCGTTCCACAACATGACGCCGCGGCACCTGGACTACGTCGAGACGCTGGTCGCCACCGGGCGCGAGGTGTTCGGCACCGGCCCGGAACACCCCTTCTCCGCCAAGGAGCTGCTGCGGCTGCACGTGCTCGCCTGGCAGCTCGGCGCCACGGCCGAGACCCGCCTGCCCGACGCGGCCTGGCTCCGCGGCCAGGTCAACGAGCTGCTCGGACGTCCCGCCGACCATGTGGTGACCGCCGAGGAGGTGCGGTTCCTGGGCGACCTGGCGGGGCGGACCAGCCGCCAGGGGACGCTGGGCGCGCGGCTGCCCGGCGCCGCCGACGCGCCCGCGACGGTCCGGATCGCGCTGCGCCCGGACCCCACACCGCTGGAGGTCACGGCCGCGCGGTGGGGGGAGCGCGCCGAGGCGATCCTGCGGGCGGCGCCTGAGGAGCCGCTGGTTCTGCGCACGTCCGACCGCCTGCGGGAGTGGCTGGAGCGGGTCGTCGCCTTCGACGACCCGCTGACAGGGGTCCAGGCCCGCCTCGGCGAGGTGCGGACGGTCGGCGACTCCGTGGAGTTCACCGTCAGGGTCGGCACCGACGCGGGGGCGTCGGCCGAGGTGACGCACAGGATCGAGCCCGGCAGGGACGGCGTGGTCATCACACAGTCGGCCCCCCTGTTCGACCAGGGCGGCACGTCGCTCCTCGACCGGCAGCGCGTCGAGCTGGCCTGGCGGCGGCAGCGCGAGGCCCTGGAGAACGCGTTCATCGCGATCGGGGCCGAACGGGTCAACGACGTCCCGCTGGTGCCGCCGTCGTCACAGGCCGATCCCGGCTAGCCCGTCCGGGCCTGCGGCGTACCCGTCCGACAGCGCCAGCGGGAGCACCGGCGCCCGCGTCTCGCCGAGCAGCTCGCCGCCCGGCAGGCTCCACCGCCGCACGGTGCCGTCGTCGCAGCCCACCAGCAGCGTGTCGCCGCTGAGCCGGAGCGACAGCACGGTGCCGGGGTTGGGCGCCAGGGTGACGACCTCGTGGCCGGTACGCGCGTCGAGCACGGGCACCCGCCCGTCGTGGCCGCCAGAGGCGATCACCGCCCGGCCGCCGGCTTCGCCGAAGGCGAGCGCGTACCCCGGCCCCTGGTGCACGTCGTGGATCGCCAGCAGCGGCCTGCCCGTGGCCGCGTCCCAGGTGCGGACGTCCCTGTCGTAGCCGGTGGCGGCGACCACGGCCCGGCCGTCCAGCTCGGCGACCGCCACCGCCGTCACGCCCTCCCGAGGCCCGAGCAGCCTGCGCAGCGGGAGGCCCGTCGCCGCGTCCCAGACCCGCACGGCCCGGTCCATGCCGCCCGACACCAGCAGGCCGTCGTGGAAGGCCAGCGCGAGCACCTGTCCGAGGTGCGGCGTCGGCACCACGGCCACCTCGCCGGTGCCGGGCTCGTGCACCCGGACGGCGCCGTCGCCGGTGCCGCTGACCAGCCCGTCGGCGCCGAAGGCCAGCGCGGTGACCGCGCCGTCGCCGGACTCCCGCTCGTACCGGACGCGCGGCTCGGACGCCCGCTCGCGCACGAGGGCGTCGCCGTCGAGGACGGTGACGGTCCCCTCGGCGGAGCCCACGGCCACGAGCCCGCCAGGCGCCTCCCCCGTCACAGAAGCCCCCGCCGCCACAGCGCCCAGCACAGCGCCCGGCACAGCGTCCGACACAGCGCCTGACACGGAGCCCGACACGGCCACCGACGTGGCGCGGAGCGGCAGCGCGCGCAGCAGCTTCCCCGTCGTGTCCCACACCCGGACCTGCTCCCCGCCCGTGACCAGCACCGGCCGGCCCGCCAGGACCCCGGACGCCAGCCCGGTCGGCCACTCGTCGCCGATCGCCCACGCGCGCACCTGCTCACCGGCGGCCCAGATCCGCACGGTCCCGTCCAGCGCGCACGAGGCCAGCTCCGCACCGGCGAAGGCCAGCCCGACCACGCTCTCGGCGTGGCCGATCAGCTCGTGCAGCTCGCGCCCGGTCGCGGCGTCCCAGACCCGGATCACCCCTCCCGCGCCGCCCGCGGCGACCAGCCCGTTCCCGCCCGCCACCGCGTTCACCCAGCCGGGCCCGCAGCCGAGCACGTGCACGGGCCGCCCGGAAGCGGCGTCCACCAGCCGCACCAGCCCGCTCTCCGTCCCCATGGCGATCAGCCGCCGACCGCCCGCCTCCACGAGGCAGACGGCGCTCGACTCATGGTCCAGCGCCCCGAGCGCCGCCCCGGACCTGCCGTCCCAGGCGCGCACGCCGTCGCCGGCGGACAGGACCAGCGCGCCGTGGCAGGCCAGCGACCGCACCGGCCGCCCCCCGTGCCCCGCCCGGACGGGAAGCTGCCGCCCCGACCCGAGATCCCAGACCCTGACCAGGTGGTCGTCGCCGGCCACCGCGACGGAGTCCCGGCCGAGCGCGACGGCCCTGATCGCCGTCCCCGCCGCGGTGGACACGCCGAGCGCCGTGCCCCCCGGCACCTCGTACAGGGCGAACGACCGGTCCCGGCCACCCACCGCGACCGCCGGGACGCCGCGGACCTCCCCGAACGCGGCGGCCCCCGGCTCGCCCCGAGCGCCCTCCTCCGTCCTGACCCGGCGGTGCGCCACGTACGGCCCCACCCCCGTCGCGACGGCCCGGACGAGCAGGTCGAGCAGCGGCACGGGAACGTCCACGACCACCGGCTCCGACGGCTCGCCGCCGACCGCGCCCCCGACCGTGCCCCCGACCGTGCCCCCGACCAGGCCCTCCGCCACCAGCGCCGCGACCACCCGCGGCCAGACCACCGGATCCAGCTCGGCCGCCCACCCGCCCTCGCCGGGCGGCTCCACGGCCATCCGCACGCGCCCGTCGGCGCCGACGGCCACCTCGATTCCGCCCCGCCGGTACACGACCAGTGCCACGGCCAACAACCTACGCCAGCCCGTCCCATGCGAGCAGGGGCCTCCCACTGGTACCACGGGACTCATGCGAGTAACGGAGCCGACGGCGTACCCTGAAGCGACGAAAGGCGGTGTCGTGAGCGCTCAGCCCGTTCGCGGTGACATGGCGGACCATCCGAGAGTGCCAAGAACCATCGGCGGCATCTCCAACGCACTGCGTGGGAGCCGCCGCGCCCAGTTCTTCGCCGAACTCCTGGAAGCGCAGCAGGGCCCCGAGCTTGACGGCGTGCTGACCGCCTGGTGGGGCCGCGCGATGCTCGACACCGACCCCGAGCGTGACCGGGTGCGTGCGGCGGCCGAGGCCGGAACCTTGCCGACCACGAGCATGGACGAGATTCTCCGCAGGCGTCAGGGGCGGGCCGCCCGGTGAATGAGGGGGACGACCTATGGCCCGTCGTACCTTCCGAGATCGTGGCTGAGACGCTTGGCGACCCATCGGTTTCAGCGGAAGCGTTTTCGACGGTGGCCGCCCTCACGGTCGCGATCTGCGAGGACCCTGGCTGGGCGGGAGCGACCAGGTCGGCGCTGATCCGGACTGGCGGGAAATCCTCATCCCGAAGGGGTACGGCATCGCGGAGTACCGGATCGACAGGAAGAACCAGCAGGTGCTTCTCACCCGCATCGTCCTGTTCTGTCGGTGTGAGAGCCTGGCCGTATGAACAGGCTTGGTAGTGAGACCTCTCCCTACCTCCTTCAACACGCCGACAACCCGGTTGAATGGTGGCCTTGGGGAGAGGCGGCGATGGAAGAGGCGCGTCGGCGCGACGTGCCGTTGCTGATCAGCGTGGGCTACTCGGCCTGCCATTGGTGCCATGTGATGGCGCACGAGAGTTTCGAGGACGCCGACACCGCGCGCCTGATGAACGCGCACTTCGTCAACGTGAAGGTCGACCGCGAGGAGCGGCCCGACGTCGACGCCGTCTACATGAACGCCACCCAGGCCATGACGCAGCAGGGCGGGTGGCCGATGACGGTGTTCGCGACGCCCGAGGGGCACCCGTTCTTCTGCGGCACCTACTTCCCGCGCCCGCACTTCCAGCGGCTGCTCGTCGGCGTGCACAACGCCTGGCGCGGCGACCGGGAGTCCGTCCTGGAGCAGGGGTCGAAGGTGGTCGAGGCGCTCAACCAGGGCTCCGCGCTGCCCGCCGGGCCGCAGCCGACGGCCGAGACGCTGGAGGTGGCCCTGGGGAACCTGCGCTCGTCGTTCGACGCCGAGCGCGGCGGGTTCGGCGGGGCGCCCAAGTTCCCGCCGTCCATGGTGCTGGAGTTCCTGCTGCGCTCCGGGGAGACGGAGATGAGCGGCCGCACTCTTGAGGCGATGGCGCGCGGCGGCATGTACGACCAGCTCGGCGGCGGGTTCGCGCGGTACAGCGTCGACGCCGGGTGGGTGGTCCCGCACTTCGAGAAGATGCTCTACGACAACGCGCTGCTGCTGCGGGTGTACACGCACTGGTGGAAGGCGAGTGGGCAGCCGCTGGCGCGCCGGGTGGCGCTGGAGACCGCCGAGTGGCTGCTGCGCGAGCTGCGCACGCCCGAGGGCGGGTTCGCCTCGGCGCTCGACGCCGACAGCGAGGGCGAGGAGGGCAGGTTCTACGTCTGGACCCCTGACGAGCTGCGCGAGGTCCTCGGCGACGACGACGGCGCGTGGGCGGCGGAGCTCTTCGAGGTGACCGGCACGTTCGAGCACGGCACGTCGGTGCTCCAGCTCCTGTCCGACCCCGAGGACGACGAGCGGTACGAGCGGGTCCGGGCCGCGCTGCTGGCCGCCCGCGAGCGGCGGGTCCGGCCCGGACGCGACGACAAGGTGGTGGCCGCGTGGACCGGGCTGGCCATCGCCGCGCTGGCCGAGACGGGCGCCGTCTTCGAGCGTCCGGACCTGGTGGAGGCGGCGGGCGTCGCCGCGTCCCTGCTGGCGGACGTCCATCTGGTCGAGGGCAGGCTGCTGCGCACCTCGCGCGACGGGCGGGCCGGTGCCAACGCGGGCGTCCTGGAGGACTACGCGGACGTCGCCGAAGGGCTGCTCGCGCTGTACGGCGTGACCGGCGAGACCCGCTGGTTCCGCCTGGCGGCGACGCTGCTCGACGCGGTGCTCGACCGGTTCGCCGACGGGGCCGGCGGCTTCTACGACACGGCCGACGACTCCGAGCGGCTCTTCCAGCGGCCCCGCGACCCCACCGACAACGCCACCCCCTCCGGCCAGTACGCCGCCGCCGGGGCGCTGCTCTCCTTCGGCGCGCTGACCGGCTCGGCACGCCACCGCGAGGCCGCCCTGGCGGCGCTGCGGCCGGTGTCGGTCCTGGCTCCCGGTCATGCCCGGTTCGCCGGGTGGGGGCTGGCGGTGGCCCGCGCGGCCCTGTCGGGCCCGGTGGAGGTGGCCGTCGTCGGCCCGCCGGACGACCCGCGCACCCGGGCGCTGCACCGCGAGGCGCTGCTCGCCACCGCCCCCGGCCTGGTCGTCGCCCTCGGCCCCGGTACGCCCGCCGAGACCGGCGAGCCCGCCCTGCTGGAAGGGCGTGGGCCGGTCGGCGGGGCGCCGGCCGCCTACGTGTGCCGGAACTTCGCCTGTCGCATGCCGGTTACCAGCCCTGAGGCGCTGCGCGCCGAACTGGCCGGTGGATCACCGGGTTAGCGGCCGGGCGAGAACCCGCCGGGGTCGCGGTTGGGCGGCCCCGTGGGCACGGACGGGCGGCCCGTCGACGGGTTGTCGTTCTGCGGCGGCTGCTGCTGCATGTCCGGCGGGTTGTTGCGGTCGGGCCGCTGCGTCGGCGACTCGGTGAACGGCTGGTCGGTGCTGTCGGGCGTGGGCATGTCCCACGGGCCGGGGTCCTGCGACTGCTGAGGGTCGGGCTGGCTGGGGTCCGGGGTCGAGTAGTCGGGCTGGTACCCGTAGCCGGACGGCTCCGGGAAGTCCACGACCTCCTGGCCCGCCATGGCCTCGGTCATGAACGCCCGCCAGATCTGCGCCGGGAGCTGCCCGCCGAACTGCACGCCGTACCCGGGGATCTCCACGGTCTTGTTGTCGTCCCTGAACATGTCGACCGCCACCGCGAGCTGCGGGACGTACCCGTTGAACCACGCGGACGCCGAGTGGTCGGTCGTGCCGGTCTTGCCGGCCACCGGCCGGTCGTAGAGCCTGGCCGCGCTGCCCGTCCCGTAGTTCACGACCTGCTGGAGCGCGAACGTGGTGTCGGCGGCGGCCTGCTTGCTGATCACCTGCCTGGACTCCGGCCTGACCGTCTCCTTGGTGCCGTCGGCCCTGGTGACCGACTTGACGACGTGCGCCTCCATGTGAACGCCCCCGTTGGCGAAGGTGGAGAACCCGGACGCGTTCTGCACGGCGCTCACCGAGGCGACGCCGAGCGGGAACGACGCGGCCCCCTGGTGCGGCTGGATCTGCGCCTTCGGGATGCCCGCCTGCTCCGCCGTCTTGGCGACCTTGTCCAGGCCGACCTTCTGGCCGAGGTCCACGAACGCGGTGTTGACCGAGTTCTGGGTGGCGCCGACCAGGTCGATCTCGCCGTAGGAGCGGTCGCTGTCGTTCGGGATGGGGTGCTCGGGGTCGGACGCGACGTGCATGGGCGAGTTGCCGTTCACCCTGGTCGTCAGGTCGAACCCGTTGTTGAGCGCGGTGGCCAGCGTGTACGGCTTGAACGTGGAGCCCGCCTGCACCTTGGCGGAGAAGGCGTTGTCGTACTGGGACCTGTCGGGGTTGCCGCCGTAGAAGGCGACGACCTCGCCGTTGGCCGGGTTCACCGCGGCCAGCCCGGTGCGCACCTTCTTCGGCGTGGCCGAGGGCAGCACCTGCTTGACGGCCCGCCCAGCAGCGTCCATGAGCTTCTTGTCGAAGGTGGAGACGACCCTGAGGCCGCCGCTGCTGATGTCCTCGTCGGTGTAGCCGCGCCGGTTCAGCTCCGCGGTGACCTGTTCGAGCATGTACCGGCCCTGGCCCTTGAGCTCGAACGGCTTCTTCGGGGTCTTGAGCGTGGGGAACGTCTCGCCGGCCACCTGCTCGGGGGTGAGCGCCCCCGTCTGGCCCATGGCGTTGATGACGCCCTTCCAACGGGCCTGGACGGCGGCCAGGTCGGCGCCCTTGGGGTCGGCGAACCGGCTGGGCTGCTGGATCACCGAGGCCAGGTAGGCGCCCTCGGCCACGGTGAGCTTGTCGACGTCCTTGCCGAAGTAGGCCTGGGCGGCCGACTCGACGCCGTTGGCGCCGCGGCCGAAGTAGATCGTGTTGAGGTACTGCTCCAGCACCCAGTCCTTCGGCTTGGACTGATCGACCTTGATCGAGATCAGGATCTCTTTGAACTTGCGGGTTATGGAACGTTCCTGGCTCAGCCCGCTGTAGTAGTTCCGGACGAGCTGCTGGGTGATCGTCGAACCGCCCTGGAGCTGCTGCCCGGTGAGAGTGGACCAGACGGCCCGCGCGGTGCCCTTCACCGAGACGCCGCTGTCCTCGTAGAACGAGCGGTTCTCGGCGGCGATGACGGCGTCGCGGACGTGCTGCGGCACCTTGGCAAGCGGCACGTTCTTGCGGTTGATGCCCTGCCTGGCGAGGACGGTCTTGCCGTCGCGGTAGTAGATCACCGACCCCTGGGCGGTGGCCTCCTTCTGAGTGCTGTCGGGAATGGGGGTCATCGCCCACGCGATTCCGAAAAGCGTGGCGCCTACCACGATCCCCGCACCGCAAGCAATCACCAGAAAGCGAAGAACCCGCCGTTTCCGCATGCCCTTCTCACCACCGCTCCGCACCGCGCCCCCCGATCGCATCTCCGCTCAACCCGCGCCAGCTGGGCGAACGTCAAGGTTAGGCGATCGATTCGGGTGCCTCGTCCCTCAGCGATGGTACGGCTAGCCCTCCCGGCGACGGGGGACGTCGGCGACCAATGGCAACACTCGGTAAGGAACGGGAGTGTCAAGAGCGATGATTGAGGATGTCCTGAGAACCCCTTGAACGTCCACGATCTGATCGATGACCCGCTGCAGATCGGCGTTCGTGCGCGCCACCACCCGGCAGAGCAGGTCGCTGCCGCCGGTGATCGTGTGGACCTCCAGCACCTCGGGAATGTGCGCCAGCCGGTCGGCGACCGGGTCGTGCCCGGCGACCTGCCGGATCTCCATGGTGACGAACGCGGTCACGTCATAGCCCAGCGCCGCGGGCGAGACGTCGGGGCCGAAGCCGGTGATCACTCCCCGGGCGACGAGCCGGTCGAGCCGCGCCTGCACGGTGCCGCGGGCCACTTCGAGCCTGCGTGAGCACTCCAGCACGCCCAGCCTCGGCTCGGCGGCGAGGAGCGCGATCAGACGGGCGTCCAGCTGGTCGATCGTCATGCTGCACACACCTTCCCGGAGTTTCGCCGCTTCACTGGACATGTTGTCCACTCGATGAAGTAACTGTTGCACAACTCGTCCATCTAAATCGAGAGTTAGTGACATGAGTGATGTCTTTCCCGTTAACGGCATGGACGCCGTGGTGTTCGCCGTGGGCAACGCCAAGCAGGCTGCGCACTACTACTCGTCCGCGTTCGGCATGAGGCTGGTCGCCTACCGCGGGCCGGAGAACGGCAGCCGCGACGAGGTCGGCTACGTCCTGACCTCGGGCAGCGCCAGATTCGAGTTCAGGGCCTCGGTCAGGCCGGGCACCGACCTGGCGCGGCACGTCGCCGAGCACGGCGACGGCGTGATCGACCTGGCCATCGAGGTGCCCGACGTGGAGGCCGCCTACGAGCACGCGGTCAGGCACGGGGCCACCGGGCTGGCCGAACCGTCCACGTTGGAGGACGAGCACGGCAAGGTCGTCGTCGCGGCCATCGCCACCTACGGCGAGACCCGCCACACGCTGGTCGACAGGTCCAACTACGGCGGCAGGTACCTGCCGGGCTACGTCGACGCCGAACCGCTCGTCGCCGCGCCGGACGTGCGGAACGGGCGCCTGTTCCAGGCCGTCGACCACTGCGTCGGCAACGTCGAGCTCGGCAAGATGGACGAGTGGGTGGCGTTCTACCAGAACGTGATGGGCTTCACGAACATGGCGGAATTCGTCGGCGACGACATCGCCACCGAGTACTCGGCGCTGATGTCCAAGGTCGTGGCCGACGGCACCCGCAAGGTCAAGTTCCCGCTGAACGAGCCCGCGATCAGCCGTAAGAAGTCGCAGATCGACGAGTACCTCGACTTCTACGGCGGCCCCGGCGTGCAGCACATCGCGCTGGCCACCAACGACATCCTGACCACGGTCGACCACATGCGCGCCGCGGGCGTGCGCTTCCTGGACACGCCCGACTCCTACTACGACGACCCCGAGCTGCGCGAGCGCATCGGTCAGGTACGGGCCCCGATCGAGGAGCTCAAGAAGCGCAAGATCCTCGTCGACAGGGACGAGGACGGCTATCTGCTGCAGATCTTCACCAAGCCGGTGCAGGACCGGCCCACGGTGTTCTTCGAGCTGATCGAGCGGCACGGGTCGCTCGGCTTCGGCAAGGGCAACTTCAAGGCGCTGTTCGAGGCGATCGAGCGCGAGCAGGAGCGCAGGGGAAATCTTTAACTTTGCCCAAATGTGATGGTGGCCACCATGGTCACAGGTGGCCACAATCCCTGTGCGCGCCGTGAATCCGGTGCGACCGGCGCGGGCGGACACGCTGCGTGATCAGGTGGCCAAAGCTCTGGTTATAGATGTCTGACCTGCTCTTTTGTCATAGGCTGCATGCCCGGACAGAAGGGGGAGTCAGAGTCCATGGGGTTCAACCACTACGCAGCCGTGCCGCTTGCCGCGCTACTGAGCGTGCTCGCCTGCTCGCCGAGCAACGGGGCCGCCGCGGCGCCCGTGCCGCACTCGCCGGCGAAGGCCGCAGGGGCACCGGGAATCGGCGACGCCGACTTCCCGCTTGACGGCAACGGCGGCTACGACGTGGCCCACTACGGGCTGGCGATCGACTACACGCCGTCCACCAAGCACCTCGACGGCGTCGCGACCATCCAGGCCAGCGCCACCCAGGCGCTGTCGAGCTTCAACCTCGACCTGTCGGGGCTGGAGGTGAGCCAGATCGCGGTCGACAACACGCCGGCCACGTTCTCCCGCAAGACCGACGAGCTCACCGTCGTCCCCGCCAAGCCGGTCACCAAGGGCGCGCAGTTCACCGTCAAGGTGACCTACTCCGGCGTCCCCGCGCCGATCAAGGATCCCGCCAACCTCGGCACGTACGGCTTCATCCCGACCGACGACGGCGCGTTCGTCGCCTGCCAGCCGTCGGGGGCCAAGACCTGGTTCCCCTCGAACGACCACCCGTCCGACAAGGCCAGCTACGACTTCACGATCACCGTGCCCGAGGGGACGACCGCGCTGGCCAACGGCGAGATGGTGACGCCGCCGACCACCAAGGCGGGCCGCACCACCTTCGCCTGGCGCGAGAAGCACCCGATGGCGACCTACCTGGCCACCGCCACGATCGGCAAGTTCGAGCTGCGTAAGGGCACCACCGCGGCGGGCATCCCGAACCTGGCCGCCGTCGATCCCAAGTTCCGCAGCTCGCTCGACAAGCTGTACACGGTCTCAGGTCAGGTCACCGACTACTGGAGCAAGATCTTCGGTCGCTACCCGTTCTCCTCGACCGGCGGCATGGTCGACAACTACCCGGCCGGGTACGCCCTGGAGAACCAGACCAAGCCGCTGTACGGCGGTTTCCAGCCCGACGAGGGCATCATCGCCCACGAGCTGGCCCACCAGTGGTTCGGCGACAGCCTGAGCATCACCCGCTGGAAGGACCTCTGGCTCAACGAGGGCTTCGCCACCTACGCCGAGTGGCTGTGGTCCGAGCACACGGGCAAGAAGAGCGCCGACGACATGTTCCGGGCGTACCTGGACCGTCCCGACTCCGACGCGATGTGGAAGTACCCCCCGGGGCGCGCCGTGCCGAAGGACCTGTTCAACGACTCGGTCTACACGCGGGGCGGCATGACGCTGCACGCGCTGCGCAAGTCGGTCGGCGACACGACGTTCTTCAAGCTGCTGAAGACGTGGACAGAGCAGCACAAGTACGGAAATGTCACCACGGATGAGTTCATCGCGCTGGCGGAACAGCTCTCGGGCAAGGACCTGAAGCCGCTGTTCGACGCGTGGCTCTTCCAGCCGAAGAAGCCCACCGTCACCTGACACGAAGAGGTACGGCGGCGCCTGGCCGTACCTTTCCGCGGGGCCGCTCGCCGGAGCGTCAGCTACCGGCGGGCGGCTGCCCCTCGGGTCCCCCGAGATCGTTCCAGGACGGGTTGTCGATGATCTTGCAGGGCTTCACCGGGCCCTGCACCAGGTAGCCGCCGAACTCCCAGAGCACGCGGGGCTTCTCCGGCCCGGACGTCTGGTCGTCGTTCTCGGTGAACTCCAGCACCAGGGTCTGCCCCTCCTTCACGTACGAGGGGTCGATCTCGAAGGCTTTGTCGCCCGGGTGCGCCGCCTTGTAGGACAGGCTGTTCCGCAGGGTCTTAAGGCGCTCCTCTTGGGATGCGTTCGCGTCCGGCTGGGCTTCGCCGATGACCTTTCCTCTCGGCGGCTCGCACCGTTTGCCCGGCTTGATGTAGCTCACGTCGGCCGTGACCCCCATCTGCTTGAGGTCCTGCTCCAGCTTGTCCGCGTCCCTGAACTCGTTGATCCGGACCTGGATCGTCCCGTCGCCGTTCTTGGTCACCGCGTACGCCGGGGTCTCCGAGCCGGTCAGCAGCGGGACGGCGATCGCGGCCGCCGCGGCCAGCCCGGCCACCGCCGCCCCCGCGAACAGGCGGCGACCGGTGAAGCGGCGGCGGCTCGCCTGTCGTGCGGCGATCTCTGCCTTCAGTTCCATCAGCAGGCGCTCCTCGAAACTCATCGGATTGTTCCTTCCATGACGAGGGGCACGTCCATGAGCGTCTTGCGAGCAGTCTGGCGGGCACGGTGCAGCCTGACCCTGGCGGTCCCCTGCCGGATGCCGAGGGCGGTCGCGGCCTCCGTGACCGTGAGCTGGTCGATCGCGACCAGTTCGAGCACTGCGCGCTCACCCTCGGGTAATCCGGCCATGGCCGCGAAGGCGCGCCGTGCGGGTTCTGCCGCGTCGATGCGCTCCTCCATCCTGGCGACGTCGTCGGCGTCCAGCAGCCGCCGCCCGCCGACGCGGTCGGCCAGCCGGGACTCTCTGAACGCCCGGCGCCGCTCGGCCGAGAGGGTGTTGCGTGCCACGCCGTACAGCCAGGCGATCTCGCTGCCCAGCCCGGAACGGTAGGTGTGAGCCGAGTCGAGCACCGCGACGAACACCTCCGCGACCAGGTCGGCAACCGTGTGCGGATCGTCCACCCGGCGGGCGAGGAAACGCGTGACCGCCTCGACGTGCCGCCGGTAGAACGCCTCGAACGCCACGGGATCTGTGGCGATCTCCGCCTGCTTGCGACGCACCGGCCGTGCTCCCTTCGTCGATCTACATCCCTGCTTGGACGGAGCTCGGCGAAGCGTTACAGAACGAACGGCGCCCGGCCACCGGACGCGGACGACCGGCCCGGCTAGTGGTCGCGGACGATCAGGGCCGCGGCGCCGACCAGCCCGGCCTCCTGGCCCAGAGCCGCGGGGACGACCCGGACCCGGGCGGCGAACTCCATCCTGGCGTGCTCGCGCAGCGCCTCCTCCAGCGGCCCGAACAGCAGCTCGCCCGCCTGCGACAGCCCGCCGCCGATCGTGACCAGCTCCAGGTCGCACAGGTGGGTGGCGGACGCGATCGCGACGCCGAGCGCCCGCCCCGCCCGCCGCATCGCCGCCAGCGCCACCGCGTCACCGGCCCGCGCGTCGGCCGCGAGCTTCCGCCCGGTGACGGCCCGGTCCTCCAGGTACGGCAGCACGTCCACGCCGTCGCCCACCACGCTCAGAGGCCGGTCAGGCACCCAGCCCTGGGCCTGGGCCCAGGCGGCCAGGGCCGGACCTCGCGCGACGGCTTCCAGGCACCCGTGCCCGCCGCAGCCGCAGGGCGGGCCGCCCACCGGTTCGACCACCACGTGGCCGATGTGCCCGGCGTTGCCGGTGGCGCCGTCGACCAGCCGTCCGCCGAGGATGAGGCCGCCGCCCACGCCCGTGGAGACGACCATGCCGAGCATGTCCCGGCTGCCCTGCCCGGCTCCCTGCCAGTGCTCGGCCAGCGCCAGGCAGATCGCGTCGTTGTGGACGCGCACCGGGACGCCGGGAAAGCGCCCGGCCAGCCTGGCGCGCAGCGGGAAGCCACGCCAGCCGGGGATGTTGAGCGGCGAGACCTCCCCCTCGGGCCACGTCATCGGCCCCCCGCAGCCCACGCCCACCCCTTCGACGCCGTCGGCGAAGGGCTCGACCAGCCGCACCAGCGTCTTCCACAGGGTCTCCGCGTCGGCGTCCTGCGGGGTTCCGGTGCGCGCTGAGGCGGTCACCGTCCCGTCGCGGCTCACCAGCCCGGCGGCCATCTTGGTGCCGCCGACGTCGATCGCGAGGATCACTGGTCCGCCGCGGCGGACGAGAACACCAGCACGGACGCGGTGAAGCCGTGCACGTGATTGTGCCCGGCCACCGGCCCGACCTCGCCCGCGGCGAAGAAGCCGGCCATGCCGATCGGGCCGAGCGTGTCGCGCAGCGCGACCGGGTCGTGGTCGGCGGTGCCGAACATCGCCGAGCCCCGTCCGTTGCAGGAGAACAGCAGCGCGCCCTCGACCTTGCCCAGCTCCTCACGGTGGGCGTCGAGCAGGTCGTACAGGTCCTCGTCGGCGGTGGCGGCGTCGCGCACCTGGAAGCGGACGGTCCTGCCGATCTCGACCACGTCGCCGATGGCCACGGCCTCCCGCTCGGGGTCGATGCCGATCACCCCCCTGATCAGGAAGTCGCCGCGTTCGTGCCGCTCGGCGTACTCGTCCATGGCCACGCCGATCTGCAGCCCGGACGCGACCAGCTCGCGGTCGTCCTCGTCCAGCTCGGTGACGATGTCCTCCAACCGGGCCAGCGCGGGCTGACCCGCCAGTTCCAGCAGCAGGTTCTCCTCGGCCCGGGTGACGACCATGGACGGCCCGATGGGCCGGCAGCCCTGGCTGACCACGGTGCTGACGTGTATGGGGCCGCTCAGCAGCACGCCGATGGCCCCCTCGGTGTAGACCTCGCCGTCGGCGAACAACCGGACGGAGCCACGGCCCTGCAGCCCATTAGCCAGGCCGCCGATCAGCGGCAGGTCGCCGAGCACGTCCACGGAGCGCTCCACGAACGCGTCCGTCGGGAACGTGTACGGGTCTGCCAGCAGGATCGCCACGTGGTCGTCGGCGCCGCGCTCGGGCAGCCCCGCCACCACGAACCGGTCCTCGGCCGTCAGCGTCTCCAGGGCGAACGTGGTCAGCCGGGCGCCTTCGAGCGTCGCCGCCCAGGCGCTCACGGCAGAGGCCAGCTCCACTCCCTGCCCGTCGCCGATGACGCCGGTGGCGCTGCAGCCGATCACGTGCGCGTCGGGCGCCATGCGCATGGCCCGCTGCCCTGCGCGACTGACATCGTCGGGGTCCTCGCCGCAGATGAAGAAGCAGACCAGGTCGGCTCGGCCACCGAGCCTCGACAGGGCCTGCCCGACCGCGCTCTCGGCCGCTTCCTCCAGATCGGAGCGTACGGCGAGGCCGTCGGCGAAGCGGCTCGTCATGAGTGCCACCTGTTTCGCCTCCTCCGCAGGTCAACGTTCCTTAGGCCCGATTCTCCCCACTAGAAGGACAAGCACGCGTACGAATCGTCACGAATCGCCAAGATCCGGAATCTCGTCCAGATGTAAAACTGTCTGCCACATTCCGCGCGGGGGACGTAGTCTCGTTCCCGTGCATCAGCCCAGTATTCTCCGCGAGCTGCGAGAGAGCGGCCACGTATATCGCACCGTCAAGGCAGAGGTCCGTGAGAACCTGCTGGCCAAGCTACGAGCGGGTGAGCCTCGTTTTCCCGGCATCGTGGGGTTCGACGACTCCGTCCTCCCCCACCTGGAACGGGCGCTGCTGGCCGGGCACGACCTGGTCCTCCTCGGCGAACGCGGCCAGGGCAAGACCCGGCTCATCCGTACCGTCACGTCCCTGCTCGACGAGTGGACCCCGGTCGTCGACGGCTGCGAGATCAACGACCACCCGTACGCGCCCGCCTGCACGCGCTGCAAGGCGCTGGCGCGGGAGCTGGGTGACGAGCTGCCCGTGTCCTGGAAGCACCGCGACGAGCGCTACGGCGAGAAGCTCGCCACGCCCGACACCTCGGTCGGCGACCTGATCGGCGACGTCGACCCGATAAAGATCGCGGAGGGGCGCACACTCGGCGACCCCGAGACCGTCCACTACGGGCTGGTCCCGCGCACCAACCGCGGCGTGTTCTCCGTCAACGAGCTGCCCGACCTGGCCGAACGCATCCAGGTGTCGCTGCTGAACGTCCTGGAGGAGCGCGACATCCAGGTGCGCGGCTACAACCTGCGCCTGCCGCTCGACATCCTGCTCATCGCCAGCGCCAACCCCGAGGACTACACCAACAGGGGACGGATCATCACCCCGCTGAAGGACCGCTTCGGCGCGGAGATCCGCACCCACTACCCGCTGACGATCGAGGACGAGCTCACGCTCATCCGCCAGGAGTCGACGCCCGACATCGGCGCCGACGTTCCCGAGCACCTGGTCGAGGTGATCGCCAGGTTCACCCGGCTGGTCCGCGAGTCCACGGCGGTCGACGCGCGTTCCGGCGTGTCGGCGCGCTTCTCGATCGCGGCGGCCGAGACCGCGTCGGCCTCGGCCGTGCGCAGGGCCGCCATCAGCGGCGAGGAGCGGGCCGTCACCCGCGTCTGCGACCTGCCCGGCGTCGTCCACAGTCTGCGCGGGAAGGTGGAGTTCGAGGTCAGCGAGGAGGGCAGGGAGACCGAGATCCTCGCCCACCTGCTGCGCAGGGCCACCGCCGAGACGTTCAGGACCCGCCTGGGCGGCCACGACCTGTCGGCGCTGACCGACAAGTTCGCCGAGGGCAACCAGGTGGAGTCGGGCGAGCTGGTGCCCGCCGCCGAGCTGCTGCGCCGGATCGGCACGGTCGACGGCCTCTCCAAGATCATGTCAAGGCTCGGCATGGGCGCGGGCGACGAGTCCCCAGGGCACGCCGCGGCGGCGCTCGAGTTCGCCATGGAGGGCCTGTACCTCATGCGCCGCCTGTCAAAGGAGGACATGGACGGGGTAAGCGTCTACCGGACGTGAACAAGTGGGCGGTCTCGCGCGTCAAAGTGACTATCTGATCACTTCATCGGGGGGAGACCGTCCATGCGCCTGCTCGTCTGCGCCACCGCCGTCCTGGCCCTTGGTGGCCTTGCCGTGCCCGCGCAAGCCGCCGCCACGAAGGTGGTGTTCGGCTACGCCTGGGCCGACGGCCGCACCGGGCTGCGCCTGACGCCCGCCACCGCCACCTACCGCAAGCCCCTGCACAAGCTCACGGCCGTCCGTGACGCCAAGGAGCTGCGGCTCGACTACGGTCAGGCGTCGTACCGCAGGGTGACCGTGGCCTGCGACCTGAAGGAGACCGAGGGCAAGGTCGCCATCGACCGCAACGGCCTCGGCACCACCCCCTGCAAGACGGGCGACCTGACCGAGACGCTGGCGGAGGGCCCCTCCGCCGTCCGCGTCGAGTACAGCGGCGGCAAGGCGGTGAAGGTCAGCGAGATCCTCTCGACCTGGCCCGACGCGGTCACCGCCCGCGGCACGATCCGGCGTGCCGGCGACTCGACGGTGCTGTTCACCACAGGCGGCCGGACCGTCAAGCTCGGCTACACCCACGCCGCGACCTTCAGCCGCACCACCGCCCGCTGCTCCGACAGCTGGCTGGCCGGCAAGCCGGTCAACGTCGACAAGCGCGGCCTCGGCAAGAAGGCGTGCTCGGCGGCGGACCTCGCCCAGGTGCTGAAGACCGCGGGACACCCCGTCCTGGCGCAGATCGAGTACGTGCCCGGCGTCGGCGAGATCAATCAGGTGTGGGAGGTATATGGCACCGCGTAACCGGGCAAGTCGGGTTAGCGTGGTTCTGTGATGGCCTACCGCTATGGCGAGTTCCACGACGGCCCCGACCCCCTCGCCCCGCCGTACGACGTGCGGGCGGCACTCGACGAGATGGGCGACGCGATCCTGTCCGGGTCCACCCCGGTCCACGCCCTGCGTGACCTGCTCAGGCGGGGGCTGCCCGGCGCCCAGGACCGTCAGGGCCTCGACGACATGCTCAGAGAGGTCCGGCGGCGGCGCAGGGAGCTGCGCGAGAGCGGCAGGCTCGACGGCCCGCTGGAGCGGGCCAGGGCGCTGCTCGACAAGGCCATCGGGCAGGAGAGGGCCGAACTGTTCCCCGACCCGTCCGACGACGCCAGGCTGCGTGAGAGCGAGCTCGACGCGCTGCCCGACGACACCGCGAGCGCCATCCAGGAGCTGAGCGCCTACGACTGGCGCTCGGCGGCGGCCAGGCAGACCTTCGAGGAGCTGCGCGACCTGCTGCGCCGCGAGGTGCTCGACACCCAGTTCAGAGGCATGCGCGAGGCCCTGGCCAACCCCGACCCGGCCGCGATGGAGCGGGTCCGCCAGATGATGTCCGACCTGAACGACATGCTGGACAAGGACGCCAGGGGTGAGCACACCCAGGCCGACTTCGACGCGTTCATGGGCAAGTACGGCGATCTCTTCCCCGAGAAGCCGCGCACGCTCGACGAGCTGGTCGACATCCTGGCCCGGCGCGCCGCCGCCACGCAGCGCATGCTCGCCTCGATGACCCCGCGCCAGCGCGAGGAACTCGGCAACCTGATCAACCAGACGCTCGAACAGGCGGGGCTGTCGGAGCAGATGCGGCGGCTCGGTGAGGCGCTCTACGCCCGCCGCCCCGACCTCGCCTGGGACACCCCGGAGAGGATGGCGGGCGACGAGCCCATGGGGATGGGCGACGCCGTCACCGCGCTGGAGGAGCTGGCCGACCTCACGCAGCTGGAGTCGGCGCTGCGCCAGGACTACCCGGGCGCCAGGATCGACGACATCGACGAGGCCGCGGTGCGCCGCGCGCTCGGCCGCTCGGCCGTCGACGACCTGGAAGCGCTCAGGCGCATCGAGCGCGAGCTGGAGGAGCAGGGCTACCTGCTGCGCCGCCGCGGCAAGCTGGAGCTCACCCCCAAGGCGGTGCGGCGGCTCGGCGAGACGGCCCTGCGCCGGGTGTTCTCCTCACTCGAAACGGGCCGGCGCGGCGACCACGACCAGCACGACGCGGGCGCCGCCGGAGAGCTGACCGGGTCGTCCCGGCCGTGGCGGTTCGGCGACGAGCAGCCGATCGACGTGGTCCGCACGCTGGTCAACGGCGTTCGCAACGGCGGGGTGCGCGCGGGCTCGACCGCGGTGCGGCTGTCGGTCGACGACTTCGAGGTGGCCGAGACCGAGCGGCGCACCGCCGCGGCTGTCTGCCTGCTGGTGGACCTGTCGTACTCGATGGCGCTGCGCGGCACCTGGGCCGCCGCCAAGCAGACGGCGCTCGCCCTGCAGGCGCTGGTCGCGTCCAAGTTCCCGCAGGACGCCGTGCAGATCATCGGCTTCTCGAACTACGCCCGGGTGCTCCAGCCCGACGAGCTGGCCGGCCTCGACTGGGACATGGTCCAGGGGACGAACCTGCACCACGCGTTGCTGATCGCCGGACGCCACCTCGACCGGCACCCCGACTTCGAGCCGGTGGTGCTCGTGGTCACCGACGGCGAGCCGACGGCCCACCTGATGCGCGACGGGCGCTCGGCGTTCGAATGGCCGCCGTCGCACGAGACGCTGGAGCTCACCCTGGCCGAGGTCGACAAGATGACCCGGCGCAGGGCGACCATCAACGTCTTCATGCTGGCCGCCGACGACCGGCTCAAGGAGTTCGTCGACGAGGTGGCCCGCAGGAACGGCGGGCGCGTCTTCAGCCCGAGCGCGGAACGGCTCGGCGAGTACGTGGTGAGCGACTTCCTGCGGCTGCGCCGCGCCCGCTAGAGGCTGGAGCGTCCGGCGTCGACGAGCCCGGTGTAGAAGGCGAGCGCGACGTCGAAGCCGTCGCGGCAGTTGCGGTGCGAGCGGTAGCAGGGGCGCCAGGCGGTGCTGGCGCCCACGCCCGCGCGGGCGTCGGCCAGCGCCGCGGGCACCCGCTCCGGCCTGGGCAGCAGCCCGTGGCCCAGGTAGCGGACCCCGGAGAGCTCGGTGTGCTCACCCCGGCCGCCGGAGACGAACCGGCCGAGCCGCCAGCCGCTCTCCTCGTCCCAGACGAGCGCGCTGCCGTCGGACAGGTGGACGGTCGCGTGACGCGGATCGCAGGGGCCCTCCCACCAGTCGCCGACCTCGGCTCCGAGCAGCTCGACGACGCGCTGCACATAGCAGGACGGCTGCTGCAGCCACTCGTCGGTGTACGGCTCGACATGCCTGATGGCCATGGACGGCACCCCCTTGTGCCCAAAAGGTAAGAAAAGTGGGACGGTGCCCAACCATACCCGCGCTGAACTTATTCCGTTGCACGCGCGTCTAGTCATTACGGACGATATTTAGGTCCGACACGGGGAAGGAGGGGGGCTCCATGATTGCCATGATTCTTCTGATCGTGCTGATGGTGGTCGCCGTCGCGGCCACCGAGCTGGTCATGCGCTGCTCCTCGAAGCGCAATGAGGGTGTCGAGACGCCGGGCGAGATCGTCGGAGACTAGTCTCAGCGGCATGTCGAAGCTGCTTCTCTGGCTGCACATCGCCTTCGCCATCTTCACCGTCGGCCCGCTCACGGCGGTGACGATGGCCGCGCCGCGCGCCATCCGCAACAAGAACGTGCCCGTGCTGCGTTTCGTCCAGCGCACCACCCGCATCTACGCCGTCGGCGCGCTGGGCGTACTGGTGTTCGGGGTGGCGCTCGGCGTGGTGCTCGGCGGCGGGCTGCTCGGCAAGTGGTACATGACGGCGTCGATGACGCTGTTCATCGTGGCCGCCGTGCTGATCGTCATCATCGACCGCGACCTGCGCAGCGCCGTCCGCACGCTCGACAACGAGAGCGCGGACGACGACGCGAAGGCGCAGCTCGGCCGGATCGCCGCCATCAGCGGCCTGCTGTCGGTGATCTGGCTGGTGATCCTCTTCCTGATGGTGGTGCCGAGCTAGCCGAGCGCCTGGGTCAGGTCGGCCAGCAGGTCGTCGATCGTCTCGATGCCGACCGACAGCCGCACCAGGTCGGCGGGCACCTCGAGCGGCGAGCCCGCCGCCGAGGCGTGCGTCATCCGGCCCGGGTGCTCGATCAGCGACTCGACGCCGCCCAGCGACTCGCCCAGGGTGAACAGCTTCGCCCTGTTGCAGACCGCGACGGCCTCTTCCTCGCCGCCCGTCACGCGGAACGACACCATGCCGCCGAACCGCTTCATCTGCTTGGCGGCCACCTCGTGCCCGGCGTGCTCGGCCAGGCCCGGGTAGAGCACCTGGGTCACGCGCGGGTGCGCGAGCAGCAGGTCGACGACCCTCTCCGCGTTGTCGCAGTGGCGGTCCATGCGGACGCCGAGGGTCTTGAGCCCGCGCAGCGTCAGCCAGGCGTCGAACGGGCCCGCCACCGCGCCCATCGCGTTCTGGTGATAGGCCAGCTCGTCGCCGAGGCCCTTGTCGGCCGCCACCAGCGCGCCGCCGACCACGTCCGAGTGGCCGCCGACGTACTTGGTCGTGGAGTGGACGACCACGTCGGCGCCGAGCGCCAGCGGCTGCTGCAGGTACGGCGAGGCGAAGGTGTTGTCGACCACCAGCAGCGCCCCGTTCTCGTGGGCGAGCTGGGCCAGGGCCGCGATGTCGGCGACGCCGAGCAGCGGGTTCGTCGGCGTCTCCACCCAGACGATCTTCGTCTTCTGGGTCATGGCCCCGGCGACGGCGTCGAGGTCGCCCAGCGACACCGGGTCGAAGCGCAGGTCCCAGCGGCTGTTCACCTTGGAGAACAGCCGGTAGGTCCCGCCGTAGGCGTCGTTCGGGATGATGACGTGGTCCTGCGGCTTGCACACCGTGCGCAGCACGGTGTCCTCGGCGGCCAGGCCGGACGCGAACGCCAGCCCGCGCGCCCCGCCCTCCACCGCCGCCAGCGCCTCTTCCAGCGCCGTTCTGGTCGGATTGGCCGACCGGCTGTACTCGTATCCGGAACGCAGGCCGCCCACGCCGTCCTGCTTGTAGGTGGACGTCGCGTAGATCGGGGGCACCACCGCACCGGTCAGCGGATCGGGCTCCTGACCTGCGTGGATCGCCAGGGTTTCAAAACCATTGGTCATAGCGCCCACGGTAACCGAAAGCGGCCCGCGATCCGTTCCCCAACGGATCGCGGGCCCTCAACCGGGCGCACGTTCCCCAACGGCGCCCATCGGCTCGCACGGCCATGCCCCTGGTGCGCGAGCCCGTCTGGATCAGGCTGCCCTAGGCTCGTGCCGCTCCTCGCGGCGGGCCAGCCTCACAACGTCGGCGCCGTGGATGTGGCGGCCGCTCTCGCCCTGCGCGTGCTCTCCGTTGATACGCGAGAGCATCACGGGGTCGGCCACCGCCAGCAGCACCCCGACGACCAGTCCGACGGCCAGCAACGTGAACCCGATGACAATCATGACGTTTCCGCCCCCTTCCGATGACTCAAGCATCGGCCAGGACCCCCTGCCGCCGCCTCCGCTGAACGACCGGTCCTGCTACGGCCGTACTCGGCCGAACGGTTGATACTGGCTGTCCGACTTCCGGCTTAGGCTCCATCAGGTGGGGGAGTCCAAGCGCATCATCTACTGGATCAGGCGGCTCAGCGAGATCGCCATGCTCGGCTGGCTGAGCATGCTGCTGCTGACGGACGTGGCCGTCGCCATCGGCAACGGCGGCCTCCAGTGGCTCGTCCCCGTCAGCGGGGTCGCCGGGGTCACGGCCGTCATCCTGCGGCGGCAGCACCGCGTCGAGGGCTTCAGCATCATGCTGGCACTGTCGTTCGGCGTCTCCGTCCTCATCAGCGGCATCGGCTTCGACGGCGCGCCCGGCGCGGCCGAGACCGGCTCGCTGCTCGTCCTGACCATCGGCGTGCTGCGGCACGTCGAGCCGGTCAGGCGGGCCGCGGGGCTCGCCGTCGTCTCGCTGGTCGTCCTCATGACGGAAGCCATCGGGCGCGATTACCACCACTCGGCCCTCGCCTTCTCGTTCCTGCTGCTCTTCGCCTGGTCGACGGCCGCGGGCGTCGGCGGCTACCTCCGCTTCCAGCAGGAGCGGCGGGCGGAGGCCGTCCACTCGGTGCGGCGGGCCGAGCGCCTCGAACTGGCCAGGGAGCTGCACGACCTGGTGGCCCACCACATCACCGGCATCGTCGTCCAGGCCCAGGCCGCCCGCACCGTCGCCGAGACCAAACCCGAAGCCGTCCTGCCCGCCCTGGACGCGATCGCCACCTCGGGCACCGACGCGCTCACCTCGATGCGGCGGCTGGTCGGCATCCTGCGGGCCCAGGACGGAGCCGACAGGACACCCGGCGTCTCCCTGGCGGACCTGCGCATCCTGGCGGACCGGTTCTCCGCCAACGGGCAGCGCGTCGCGTTCGAGATCGGGCCGGGGTTCCACGACCACACGCTGCCGCCGGAGGTGATGACCACCGTCCACCGGGTGCTCCAGGAGGCGCTCACCAACGTCCGCAAGCACGCGCCCGGCGCCCCCTGGATCGAGGCCGACCTGCGGTGCGACGGCAGGCTGGCCCGGCTCCGCGTCCGCAACTTCGGCTCCGCCTCCGACCCGCGGGTCTCCCGCCTCGGCGGCGGCTTCGGCCTGGTGGGCATGGCCGAACGCGTCGAAGCCCTGGGCGGCCGCCTCTACGCGGGCCCGTCCACGGAGGGCGCCTGGGAAGTGGCCGCCGAGTTCCCCCTCCCCTGAGCCTCCTCGCGGCCGGCGGCGAAGCACCGCTCGAACGCGGGCCCGCCGAGCGTGTCGCGGAGGGCGGCCGCGATCCGGTCGACGTCCAGGCGCTCGGAGGCGGGTAGCGGCGCCCCTGAGGCCTCTCGCAGCGCCTCCGCCCTGCCGAGGAGGGTGGCGGCCTGGGCCGGGTCCCCTGACAGCCTCAGCGCGCCCGCCAGGCCCTCCAGAGACAGGGCGACCGCCCTCGGGTCGCCGTAGGCCCGTGCGGCCTCGTGGCCGGCGCGCTGCCTGGACAGCGCGGTCTCGGCGTCGCCGCGCTGCTCGGCGGCGAACCCCAGCTCGGCCAGCACGAACGCGATGCCCGGGGTCCCGCCGACCTGCCGCAGCCAGTCGAGCCACGGCAGCAGGTACTCCTCCGCCCGCTCGTACCTGCCCTGCCGCCTGGCGCTCAGTGCCAGGCCGAGGACGGCGTGCTCCTCCGCGGACTTGTACGACTGCTCGACCGCCCGCCGCCTGGCCCGCTCGTGGTAGTCGTCGGCCCGCTCGTACTCGCCCGCCAGCAGCGCGATGCGTCCCAGCGCCGACAGCTTGAACGCGACCTCCAGGCCGAGCTCCTCCGCCAGGCGCAACGCCTCCTCCCGCAGCCGCTTCGCCTCCGCGTAGTCGCCGCGGATCTCGGCCAGCCTGTCGAGCGAGTCCATCGCCTCGACCTGGCCCCACCCGTCGCCCAGCTCGCGGAAGAGCGCCAGGCTCCGCTCGCCGTCGCGCCGCATCGCGTCCAGGTCGCCGCGGACGAGGGCGAGCTTGGCCCGCAGCCCGAGCGCCGCCGCGACGCCCCACCGGTCCCCCAGCTCCTCGTACGCCTCCAGCGCCCTGCCGACGGCCGCCTCATGCCCGTCGAGGTCGCCGTACGCCCAGTGCACGTGGCTCAGGAACCAGTCGGCCAGCGCCCGCCCAGGACGGTCCAGCTCGCTCTCGCGGACGGGCGGCGCGACCTCCCCGATGCTCAGCACCGTCCCCGCCAGCCACACCGACGCCCTGGCCGCCTCGCTGCCCCCCGCGCCCGGCAGGCCCATGTCCGCCTGGGCTTCCAGGGCGGCGGCCAGGGACCGGCGGGCCTCGCCCAGCCTGCCACGCAGGAACCAGTACCAGGCGAGCGCGTTGGCCAGGCGCAGCGGCCACGGGCCCGCCAGCGCGACGCGGAAGTTGGCGCCCTCCTGGTCCAGGCGGCGCAGCCAGTCCTGCTGGCGAGGGCCGCGCAGCTCGGCCCGTTCCGCCAGCGCCGTGTAGTAGGACGCGTGCCGCCGCATGATCAGGTCGCGCTCGCCCGCCTCGCGCAACCGCTCCACGCAGTACGCCGCCACGGACTCCAGCAGCCGGTACCGCGGCCCCGGCGTCACCAGGGACCGCTCGACCAGCCGGGCCAGGGCGCCGAGGACGTCCACGCCGGGTTCGGCGCAGACCTCCTCGGCCGCCTCCAGCGTGCAGCCGTCGGCGTGGGCGGCCAGCCTCCGCAGGACGATCCGCTCGTGGTCGCCCAGGAGCTCCCAGCTCCAGTCGATCATCGCGCGGAGGGTCCGGTGCCTGGCGGGCGCGTCCCGCATCCCGGAGTTCAGCAGCCGGAACCGGTCGTCCAGCCGGTCGGCCAGCTCCTGGACGCCCAGCGCCCGCGCCCGGGTGGCCGCCAGTTCCAGCGCCAGCGGGATGCCGTCCAGCCGCCTGCAGATGGTCGAGACGGCTTCTCCCGGCTCGACCCCGGCCCGTGCGGCGAACAGCCGCACGGCCGCCCGCTCCGGCAGCGGCGGCACCACCCGCACGTGCTCGCCCGTCACCCCGAGCGGCTCCTGCCCGGTGGCCAGCACCCGCAGCCCGGGAGCGGCCCTCAGCAGCCGAGACACCACCTCCGCCGCCTGCTCGACCAGGTGCTCGCAGTTGTCGACGACGAGCAGCATCCGCTTGCCCGCCACCGCCCCGGCGAGCCGTTCGGTCAGCGGGACGGAGGCGTCGTCCCGGATCCCGAGCACCGCGGCCACCGCCTCGGCCACATCGACCGCCCCGGCCAGCTCGACCAACCACACCCCGTCGACGAACCGGTCGCGCTCCCCAACCGGCACCACCCCTCCTGAGGGCCTGTCGGTGCCGAAGGAGCGCGTGGCGGGGGGCCGCCCGGCCGGAGCGAAGGCGGAGGGCCGCTCGGCGCGGCCGGGAACGACAGACCGCTGGGTGAGGGCGGGGGTCGCGAGGGTGCGGGCGGTTTCCAGGGCGAGGCTGGTCTTGCCGACGCCCCCCGGCCCCGTGAGCGTCACCAGGCGCGCGGCGGTCAGCAGGTCGCGGAGGTCCGTGACGTCGGCGCCCCTGCCGATCAGCGGCGCGAGCGCGGCCGGCAGGTTGGTGCGGGACGGCTGGGCGGCCAGCGCCGGGTCCTGCCGGAGGATCGCCTCGTGCAGCCGAGCCAGCTCGGGCGACGGGTCCAGGCCCAGCTCGGACGCCAGCCGGTCGCGCAGCTCGGCGAAGGCGGCCAGGGCCTCGCTCTGCCGTCCGGCCCGGTAGAGGGCCCGCATGTGCAGGCCGTGCAGCCGTTCGCGCAGCGGGTGGCGGGCGACCAGGGAGGACACGTCGACGTCCGCGCCGAGCGCGAGGAGGACCTCGGCCTGCTCTTCGAGTGCCGACAGGCGGGTCTCCTCCAGGTTCGCGATCTCGGGACGGGCCCAGTCCTGGTCGGCGAAGTCGGCGTACGCGGGGCCCCGCCACAGCGCGAGCGCCTCGTCGAGCTGGGCCGCGCGCTCGCGCAGGTCCGCGGACCTGCGGTTGACGAGCTGACGGAAGCGGTCGGCGTCGGAGTCGGCGACCTTGAGGCGGTAGCCGGAGGGCCCGTGGACGATCAGCGCGGGGTCGCCGAGAGCGCGCCGGAGCTGGGAGACGCGGGCCTGGAGGGTGCCGACGGGGTTGCGCGAGGGCCGGTCGCGCCACAGGTCGTCGATCAGCCGGTCCATGGAGACGGGGCCGCCGCCGCTGGCCAGCAGGTCGGCCAGGAGCGCGCGGACCTTCGGCTCGGCCACCTCGACCTGTCTGCCGTCGTCCGTCCACACCGCCAGCGGACCGAGCACCCCGAAACACACCACGCCTAGGACAACCCGTAGCCGGCCCGAAGGATTTCCGTAGCGTCCCGCGCCAGGCTGGCGGCCATGACTCAAGTGACAGTGATCGGCCTCGGCCCGATGGGGACGAAGATGGCCGAGACGTTCCTCGCGGCGGGCCACGAGGTGACGGTGTGGAACCGCACGGCGAGCAAGGCGGAGCCGCTGGTCGCCAAGGGCGCCAGGCTGGCCGGCTCGCCCGCGACGGGCGACCTGCTGGTCGTCAGCCAGATCAGCTACCAGGCGATGTACGACAGCCTCGGCGACGCCAGGCTGGACGGGAAGGTGCTGGTCAACCTCAGCTCCGACACCCCCGAGGAGCTGCGCGCGGCCGCCAGGTGGGTGGCCGAGCGGGGCGGCACGCTGGTGACGGCCGGGATCATGGTGCCGCCGCCCGGCATCGGCCTGCCGGGCGCGTACGCCTTCTACAGCGGCCCCAAGGACGTCCTCGACCGGCACGCGGACACGCTGAAGGCGCTGGGGGACATCAGCTACGTCGGCCCCGACCACGGCCTGGCGATGACGTACTACCAGTCGCAGCTGCTCATCTTCTGGTCCAGCCTGACCAGCTACATGCACGCCATGGCGCTCCTGCGCGCGTCAGGGGTGCCGCCGAAGGACTTCCTGCCCTTCGCCCAGGAGACCTTCACCGGGCTGGGCAGTGACGGCCCGATGGGCTTCGCCAAGATCCTCGCGGAGTGCTTCGAGGCGGGCGTCTACCCGGGTGAGCTGAACTCCCTGCACATGCAGGCGGTCGGGATGGGCCACGCCGTCCACGCGCTGGCGGACGCCGGGCTGGAGACCACGGTGCCGGACGCGCTGCGCAGGCTGTTCGAGCGCGCCGACGCCGAGGGACGCGGCCACGAGGGCCTCGGCACCGTGATCGAGTCGATCAGGAAGCCCTAGTGGTTCGCTAGGAAGGCCAGCAGGTCCTGTCGGGTGATGAGCCCGGCGGGCTTGCCGTCTTCCAGCACCACCGCGGCGTCGGCCTTCTCCAGCGCCTGGACCGCGCGCGACACCGGCTCGCCGCTGCCGATCATGGGCAGCGGCGACGACATGTGGTCGGAGATCGGGTCGTCGGAGGAGAGCTTGCCGTGGTACAGCGCCTCCAGCAGGTCGCGCTCCACGATCGAGCCGACCACCTCGGCCGCCATGACGGGCGGCTCCTCCTTCATGACCGGGAGCTGCGAGACCGAGTACTCGCGCATGGTCGCGATGGCGGTGCCGACCGACTCGTGCGGGTGGGCGTGCACGAACTCGGGCAGCCCCTCGCCCTTGCGGGCCAGCACGTCGCGCACCAGCCCCTCTTCTGACGTGGTGGTCAGGAAGCCGTAGTCGGCCATCCAGTCGTCGTTGAAGATCTTGGACAGGTAACCGCGGCCGCCGTCGGGCAGCAGCACGACCACCACGTCGTCGGGCCCGGCCTGGGCCGCCACCTGGAGCGCGGCGACCACGGCCATCCCGCACGAGCCGCCCACGAGCAGCCCCTCCTCGCGGGCCAGCCTCCGGGTCATGGTGAAGGAGTCCTTGTCGGACACCGCGATGATCTCGTCGCAGATCGTGGTGTCGTAGGTGGCGGGCCAGATGTCCTCGCCGACCCCTTCGACCAGGTACGGCCTGCCGGAGCCGCCCGAGTAGACCGAGCCCTCGGGGTCGGCCCCGATGATCTTCACCCGGCCGCCGGAGACCTCCTTGAGGTAGCGCCCGGTGCCGCTGATCGTGCCGCCGGTGCCGATGCCGGCCACGAAGTGGGTGATCCGGCCCTCGGTCTGCTCCCACAGCTCGGGGCCGGTCGAGTGGTAGTGCGAGTCGGGGTTGTTGACGTTGGAGTACTGGTCGGGCTTCCAGGCGTTCGGGATCTCCCTGGCCAGCCTGTCGGAGACCGAATAGTACGACTCGGGGTGATCGGGCGCGACGGCGGTCGGGCAGACCACCACGTCGGCCCCGTACGCGCGCAGCACCGAGATCTTGTCCTGCGCCACCTTGTCGGGCACCACGAACACGCAGCGGTACCCCTTCTGCTGCGCCACGATGGCCAGACCCACGCCGGTGTTGCCGGACGTGGGCTCGACGATGACGCCGCCCGGCCGCAGCGCCCCCGACGCCTCGGCCGCTTCGATCATGCGGACGGCGATACGGTCCTTCACCGAGCCGCCCGGGTTGAAGTACTCGACCTTGGCGAGTACCTGGGCGGGCAGGCCCGCGGAGACCTTGTGCAACCGGACGAGCGGGGTGTTGCCCATGAGCTCGACCAGGGAATCGTAAACGCGCACCGAGGTGTTCCTTCTTTGCCGAAGCTTGGTCAGCTTGCCAGTGGCCAAGATCCCGTTGGGGTGGCAGGACCTCGGCTAGTTTTCAAGCAAACGCTACCGCCGAGTCAGGTTGAGGAGGCACGTAGGTGGTCTGGGCACCGGGGGTGGCGCGCGCCGCGCGCAAGATCGCGACGGCTGCGGCGCTCGGAGGAGGCGGCCTGACGGCTCTCGGAGCCACGGCGTACGGTTTACTGCTCGCGGAGGGCCTGCTCGCGAGGAAGGCGATCGGACGCCCGCACGGCCTGGACGGCCCGCCCTCCGACGGCATCTACGGCGATTACCCCGGAACCCCCCTCAAACTCGTCATGCTGGGCGATTCCACCTCTGTTGGGCTCGGCATGAAGGATCCCGCCAAGACCCCCGCCGTGCTGATCGCGAACGGGCTGGCCTCGGTCGCCGAGCGCCCGGTGATGCTCAGCGTGCTCGGCAAGTCGGGGGCCGCGTCCGCGGAGCTGGTGGAGCAGGTCGACAAGGCGCTGAAGCTGGAGCCCGACGTCGCCATCATCTTCGTGGGTGCCAACGACGTCATCACCCAGACCCCGCCCGCCGTCGCCGTCCGGCACCTGACCAAGGCGGTGCGCCGGCTGAGCGAGTCGGGGGCGGAGGTCGTCGTCGGCACCTGCCCCGATCTCGGGACGATCCGCCCGATCGGCCAGCCGCTGCGCTGGGTGACCAGGCGCTGGAGCCGCCAGCTCGCCGCCGCCCAGACCGTCGCAGTGGTGGACGCGGGCGGCCGTACGGTCGCGTTCGCGGACATTCTGGGCCCCGCATTCGCAACAAACCCGGGCGAAATGTTCGGACCGGATCGTTTCCACCCATCTGACCGAGGTTACGCACAGGCCGCTTACGCGGTGCTACCTTCTGTATGCGCTGCGTTGGGGTTGTGGCCCGAACCGCACCCTGCGCGTGGCGAAGGACTGCAACCGATCTACCTTGCGGCGGCTACGGCCGCGGAGGAGTCCGGCACCGAGGTCTCCGCGACCCGGGTCGCCGGGCGGGCGACCGGCCCCCATGGCAAGTGGGTGACGTTGTTCCGCCGGCGGAACGGGGAGATGCTCAACGACGCCTGACCCCGGTCACCCTCCGAGCCAGAGCCGTCACTCCTCGTCTCTTTGGAGTGGATTGCCCGTGCTCCGCCCTCTCGCGAAACCGGCCCTCGCACTCGCAGGAACCCTCGCCCTGACCGGGTGCTCCGGCAGCGACGCGGCCACAGCCGAATTCCCGACCTGGCAGAACACCGAGATCAACGCGGTCAGCCGCATGGTCGTGGCAGGCGGCGTCGTCACCACCACCTCCATGAAGGCCGACGGCACCCTCGAAACCGTCGCCCTCGACCTCGGCGACGGCCGCACGCTCTGGGCCCACCCCGCCACGATGGCGGGCAGGCTGTCCGGCATGGGCGTCTCCGCCCCCGCCGTCGTCGAGACCGGCAAGGGCGAGGCCGTCGTGGTCGCGCTCGATCCGTCCAAGAAGGACCACTGGAACGCCACCCTGGTCGCCCGCGACGCGCGCACCGGCCGGCAGAGGTGGACCAGGCCGATCCACTCGACGTTCGGCCCGCAGCGCTGCGGCCCGTACATCTGCCTGCCGGAGCACACCGCGCTGGCCAAGGCCCGTGTGGTGGTGCTCGACCCGAAGACCGGCAAGCTGCTCTGGAAGCTGCCCGGCATCGCCGAGGTCGAGTGGTCCGACGCCGAACGGGTCCTGCTGCTGCGCCTCGCGTCCCACCCGATGATCGAGTCGTACGACCTCAGGTCCGGCAAGCTCCAGTGGCAGCAGCCCATCGAGCAGGCCCTCGGCCCCGGCATCGACCTGTCGGGCGGCTGGGCCTTCGGCGCCACCGGCGGCAACCTCATCGGTTACGTGGCGCCCTATACCAACCCGCAGACGAAGAAGGTCTCCACCTTCGGCCTGTTCTCGCTCAAGATCGCCGACGGCACGATCAACTGGCTGCGCCCCTCCGTGGTCCGCGTCTACCCCAGCGGCAACCCCGGCTTCGCGCCCGTCGTCCGCCCGGTCGACCAGCAGGGGGCCTACGGCGGCTTCGCCAGGCTCGACTCCGCGACCGGCCGGGTGATCGGCCAGATCACCTCGACCCAGGTTCCCGGCTCCGGCTGGTGGCTGGCCTTCCCCGAGCGCATGGACAAGCTGGGCTTCCTCAAGCACGACACCAAGGGCACCGCCTTCGACCTGGCCACCGGCCAGTCCGTCCCGGCCGACGAGGAGCAGGGCTGGTCGTTCTGCGTCACCGACCCGAAGCCGCTCCCCCTGCGCGGGCAGGCCGCCGGCTTCTACTCGGTGGCCGCGCTCTGCGAGTACGACCTCGCCACCGGCAAGCGGGTGCCCACCTCCTCGGCTCCGCCGTCGTGGTTCACGGGCAGCCAGAACGGCTGGCGGGTGTGGCGCGACGAGAAGGGCGCGGTGCACGCCACCGACGACGGCACCGCCACCGCTCCGGGCATGTACGGCTGACCGCTCGCCGGCCTCCCGACGGCACTGAAATATAGTTCTGGTGAGTGCTGACAAAGGAGGGGCCGCCATGCCCGAGGCAGTCATCGTCGCGACCGCGCGTTCGCCCATCGGACGCGCCTTCAAGGGTTCGCTCAAGGACATCCGCCCGGACGACCTGACCGTGCAGATGATCCAGGCCGCGCTGGGCAAGGTGCCCCAGCTCGACCCCGCCACGATCGACGACATCATGCTCGGGTGCGGCCTGCCCGGTGGCGAGCAGGGCTTCAACATGGCCCGCGTGGTCTCCGTGATGCTGGGCCTCGACAACGTGCCCGGCACCACCATCACCCGCTACTGCTCGTCGTCCCTGCAGACCACCCGGATGGCGTTCCACGCGATCAAGGCGGGCGAGGGCGACGTGTTCGTCTCGGCCGGGGTCGAGACGGTCTCACGGTTCGTGAAGGGCAGCTCCGACTCCCTGCCCGACACCCAGAACCCGATCTTCTCCGAGGCCACGGCCCGCACCGCGGCCTTCGCCGAGGGCGGCCACACCTGGCACGACCCGCGCGCCGACGGCGTCGTCCCCGACATCTACATCGCGATGGGCCAGACCGCCGAGAACGTCGCCCAGTTCAAGGGCGTCACCCGCCAGGAGCAGGACGAGTTCGGCGTGCGCTCACAGAACCTGGCCGAGAAGGCGCTCGCCGACGGCTTCTGGCAGAAGGACATCACCCCCGCCACGCTGCCCGACGGCACCGTGGTCAGCAAGGACGACGGCCCCCGCGCGGGCACCACGTACGAGGCCGTCGCGGCGCTCAATCCGGTCTTCCGCCCTGACGGCACGGTCACGGCCGGCAACTGCTGCCCGCTGAACGACGGCGCGGCGGCGGTGGTCGTGATGAGCGACGTCCGCGCCGCCGAACTGGGCATCACTCCGCTCGCCCGCATCGTCTCGACGGGCGTCACGGGGCTGTCGCCCGAGATCATGGGGCTCGGGCCGGTGGAGGCGTCCAGGCAGGCGCTGGCGCGGGCCGGGATGGCGATCGAGGACGTCGACCTGGTGGAGATCAACGAGGCGTTCGCCGCCCAGGTCATCCCCTCCTACCGCGACCTCGGCATCGACCTCGACCGGCTGAACGTCAACGGCGGCGCGATCGCGGTCGGCCACCCGTTCGGCATGACGGGGGCCCGCATCACGTCCACGCTGATCAACAGCCTGCAGCACCACGACAAGAGCATCGGG
This sequence comes from Nonomuraea sp. NPDC000554, assembly GCF_040300065.1. Classification (NCBI taxonomy): domain Bacteria; kingdom Bacillati; phylum Actinomycetota; class Actinomycetes; order Streptosporangiales; family Streptosporangiaceae; genus Nonomuraea; species Nonomuraea sp. NPDC000554. Next base: position 96,651 of record NZ_JBEPDC010000010.1, read on the forward strand.
CTGGAGACGATGTGCGTGGGCGGCGGCCAGGGCATGGCCATGATCCTCGAGCGCCTGAGCTGACAGAGGCCGGGCCCCGCGATCGGCGGGGCCCGGCCTCGGGTCCGTGGAGCATGACGCCGCGCCCGTACCGGAGGCACGGGCGCGGGGATGGATGGGCCTAGATGAAGCCCATGCGGTTACGACGGTGCCGCTCGTGCTCGTGCACGATCGCGGCGGCGTAGCCGTGCGACAGCCCGTGCTCGTCGGCGAGCCAGTTGGCGCGCTCGTCGCAACGCAGGAAGGACGGGCCGTTGTCGATGGCTAGGAACCACTCTGGGAGTTCGCGTCCCGTTATCGTTGGGACCCTTGCGATCAGCTTCGTCTGCGTCTCCGGTGAGTGGTTCAAGGACATGGGCACCTCCACGGATTAAGGTCCTTTGCTCGACACTGCAACACGGCTACGCGAATGGCAAGCCCCAAGCTGGGGCCAATTCGTTACCGGACGTAGATTTTCGGTTGCCCAAAGACAGAGAGCCCCGCCGGATCCGGCGAGGCTCTCGATCTTGTGTGCGAGGAGGTCAGTCGCTACTGGTGAAGTAGCTGACGAAGCGCAGCACCTCAAGGTAGATCCACACCAGGCTCAGGGTGAGCCCGAACGCGCACTGCCAGGCGAACTTCTCGGGGGCGCCCTGGCGGACGCCCTGCTCGATCGCGTCGAAGTCGAGCAGCAGGAAGAAGCAGCCGATGAGGATCATCGCGACGCTGAAGATCCAGCCGATCGGGGAGTCGGTGCGCAGGCCGAGGCCGCCGTCGACGAAGATGCCGACGATCAGGTTGACCAGCACCAGGCCGAGGGCCGCGAAACCGGCGGCGACCACGTACCTGACCAGCTTCGGCGTGACCCTGACGACCCGCAGCGCGTAGACGGCGAGGACCGCGCCGAAGGCCAGCGCGGTGCCGAGCACCGCTTGGAGCACGACTCCGTTGAAGACGTAGTCGAAGGTCCGGCTGACCACGCCGAGGAAGACGCCCTCGAAGGCCGCGTACGCGAGGATGAGCGCCGGGTTGGTGCTCTGCTTGAACGAGGCGACCAGTCCGAGCACCAGCGCGATCAGGGCCGCCCCGATGGCGAAGCTGCCGGGCACCTTCAGGTACCAGGAGACGGCCGCGGTCAGCACCAGCGTGCCGAGGGTGATGAAGCCACGGACGACGACGTCATCGATGGTCATCGCCCGGTAGGCGGGGCGGACCGGGGGTGCGTACGACGGGGAGTCGTACATGTTCTGCAGCTGGTCGGGCGTGGGTGCCGGAGGCGCCCAGCCCATGTCGGGCCGTGACCGGCTGAATACGGGGTTCTTGCTCTCCATCGATGCCTCCTGTGCGGCGAGCCTGTTGGACCGGCCGCCACCTAGGTCAACTCACGCCAGATCTGGGATTCGACAACGAACGGGCCGGGCCGGGAGTTCCCAAGGTCATCGAGGCCGTTCTCACTCCCCGTATTGGATGGCGGGCCGTACGTCACAGGAAGGGCCATAAAGAGGTTGCGGTCGTGCCCCCGGCGGGATTCGAACCCGCATCGCAACCCTTTTAAGGGGTTTGCCTCTGCCATTGGGCTACGGGGGCGCCGCAATCATACGAAACGGACCATGCTTCCGAGGAGCACAACTTCGCATCAGGAGTCACAACTGTGAGGTCTGCGGTGAAGTGATAGGGCTCCTGGCACTCTGTCCAGGAACAACACCCCGTCAAGATGGTCCAGTTGGTGCTGAATGCACCGGGCTTCGTACGCATCGGCCTCGATGGTGACGGCTTCTCCGGTTCCTGGCAATCGTCCAAGGAGCGTGATTCTCGTTGCACGCGGCACCTCGGCGGTGAGCCCGGCGACCGACGCGCACCCCTCGCGTCCGTCGTGCCAGCGTGCGGCCTGCGTGAGGCGAGGATTGACCACGACGAGCTCGCCGGCCCACGAGCGGGTCTGGGGGTGGCCGCCGGCGTCGAAGGCGATCAGCCGCCAGCTCAGGCCGATCTGGGGGGCGGCCAGGCCGGTGGTGCCCAGCTCGCCGCGCAGGGTGGCGAGCAGGTCCGCGGCGGCGGCCACCACCCTGGGGTCGGCGGGGTCCACCGATTCGGCCTGAGCCGACAGCACGGGGTGCGGAGCGTCCAGGACCTCCCTGGCGGTCCCCTTCACAGCAGATCCGGCTCGACGGGGCGGAAGGTGATGTCCGACTCCAGCCCGGAGCCGACCGCGGCCAGGCTGCGCATGAGCGCGGACACGTCCACGTCCTCGGGCAGCTCCACGTCGGCGATCAGGACGTAGAGCCGGCCGGTGAGCCGCGTGCTCATGCCCGTGATGTTCCCGCCGACCTCGGCGAGCACGGCGCTGATGGCGGAGATGATGCCGGGCCGGTCGGGGCCGTGCACGGTCAGCACGTAGCCGAGGCCGCTCGGCCGGAGGCCGAAGTGGCGGCTGGCCGCCACGGCGGAGGCGGTCACCACCAGGTCGCGGGCGCAGACCTTCTCGATCAGCTCGTCGGCGCTCAGATCGCCCGACACCAGCAGCATCATCGCGATGTGGCCGCCGAGCAGCGTCATCGTCGAGTCCTGGATGTTCGCCCCGCAGTCAGCGAGTGAGCCGGTGACTGCGGCGATCACGCCGGGCCTGTCCACGCCGAGCACGGTCACCGCTGATAGCCCCACCCGATCGACCCCTTTCTCCCTGTGCCAGGGGTGACCGAGAACCGCCCCGGCGCGAGCGCGCCGGGGCGGTGCCGTTCCTCGACTAGCGGCGCATCGTCGCCACGGCGGCCCTGAAGCCGTCGCGCGGGTGTTCCATCTCGCCCAGGGAGATGGTCTCCCGCTTGAAGAACAGCGCTAGGGTCCAGTCGACGACGACACGGACCTTGCGGTTCAGCGTCGGCACCCGCGACAGATGGTAGGTGCGGTGCATGAACCACGCAGGGAATCCGCGAAGCTTGACGCCATAGACGTTGGCGACCCCCTGGTGCAGGCCCAGTCCGGCCACCGATCCGACATACTTGTGGCGGTAATCGACCAGCTTCTCCCCGCGCAGGTGCCGGACGATGTTGTCAGCCAGCACCTTGGCCTGGCGGACGGCGTGCTGGGCGTTGGGCGCGCAGTACTGGCCCGGGTTGGTCACGTCGGGCACCCCGGCGGCGTCGCCGGCGGCGAAGGCGTCCTTGACCCCCGCGATGGTCAGCATGGTCGTGGTCTTGATCCGGCCGCGCTCGTCGAGCGGCAGGTCGGCGTCCTTGACGACCGGGCTGGGCTTGACCCCGGCGGTCCAGACGAGGGTCTCGGCGTCGAACTCCGAGCCGTCGGAGAGCACGACGTGGCCGCCCTCGCACGACTCCAGCCGGGTCTCCAGCTTCACCTCGATGCCGCGCTCGCGCAGCTGCTCCAGCGTCCACTTGCCCATCTCGGGGCCGACCTCGGGCAGCACCCGGTTCGTCGCCTCCACCAGCACCCAGCGGATGTCCGAGGGCCTGATGTTGCGGTAGTAGCGGGTGGAGTGCTTGGCCATGTCCTCCAGCTCGGCGAGCGCCTCGACGCCCGCGAAGCCGGCGCCGACCACCACGAACGTCAGCGCCCTGCGGCGCACCTCGGGGTCCTCGGTCGACTCGGCCACGTCGAGCAGGTGCAGCACCCGGTTGCGCAGCGCGATGGCCTCGCCCACGGTCTTGAAGCCGATGCCGATGTCGGTGAGGCCGGGGATCGGCAGCGTCCGCGAGATCGACCCCGCGGCCATCACGATCACGTCGTAGGCCACCTCGCGCGGCTCACCCTCCGCTGGCTGGAAGGTGACGGTCCGCGCGGAGTGGTTCACCTTGGTGACCGTGCCGTTGAGAACCTGCACCTTCGGCAGGATCCGCCGCAGCGGCGCGACCACGTGCCGGGGCGACAGGTTGCCCGCCGCCGCCTCCGGGAGGAACGGCTGGTAGGTCATGTAGGACTGAGGGTCGATGATGGTGATGCGCACAGAGCGGTCGCGCAGCTGGCCGCGGAGTCTGTGCTGGAGCCGGAGCGCCGTGTAGAGGCCGACGTAACCACCGCCGACGATCAAGATGTGCTTGTTCATCTTGAGGACCATCCCTCGTGGAGCTTGTGAAAGCATTCACAAGCCTATGTCAGATGGGTCCGGAAAGCCAATGCGGAGAGCATGCAGCGCGTCACACCGCCAACTCCCTGGCCCTGGAGAAGAGCGCGTCGAGCATCTCGGCGGTCACCTTCCCGGTGAAGGTGTTCTGCTGGCTCGGGTGGTAGCAGCCCAGCAGGGTCACCGGCGTTCCCTCGTACTCGACGCCGACCTCCGCGCCGTGCCCGAACGGCGGCCTACTGCGCGGCAGCGCGTACCCCGCGTCCCTCAGCGCGGGCCAGACGGCCTGCCAGGCGTACCCGCCCAGCGCCACCACCACCCGCACGCTCGGCGCCACCAGGGCCAGCTCCCGCGACAGCCACGGGAAGCAGGCCGCCCTCTCCTCCGGGGTCGGTTTGTTGGCGGGTGGCGCGCACCGCACCGACGCCAGCACCCGCGCGCCGATGAGCCGCTGCCCGTCACCGGCGTGCGTGCTCGTCTCCTGCGCGGCCAGCCCCACGCGGTACAGCGAGGCGAACAGCCAGTCGCCGCTGCGGTCGCCGGTGAAGATCCGGCCGGTCCTGTTGCCGCCGTGCGCCGCCGGGGCCAGGCCCACGAGCAGGACCCGCGGCCGCTCGTCCCCCCAGCCGGGAACCGGACGGCCCCAGTACGTCTCGTCCATGAACGCGCGCCGCCTCACCTCGGCGACGTCCTCCCGCCACTCCACCAGACGCGGGCAGGCACGGCAGACGGACTGCCTGGCCGTGAGCTCCGCGAGGGTGCCGCTGGTGGCGGCGAGACGGCGCACGTCCACGGGGTCGTGGGCGACCGGGGTGTCAGCGGTCGCAGGGTCGCCGGGCCAGCCGGTGCCAGGAGGTACGAAGCTCATGACACCGATGCTGCCCGATCACCGGGACTTCAACGGCGTCGGCACCGGCGACGGGCTCTCCATGGGCTTGACCGGCGGGGCGTCCGTCGCTTTGGCCGTCGGGCAGCTCGGCGGGGCGAGCGCGGTGGTCGACTCGTCCGCGCCCTCGTCGGCGACCAGCGGGAGCGGGTAGCGGTTGAGAATCGGCTCGCCGCACGAGCGGTCGACCTTGTACCCGTAGAACTCCGGGTTGGTGGTGACCGGCTTGCCGTCCTGGTCGTAGAGGTAGACGTCGGTCAGCGGGGTGCCGTCCTTGGCGTACGGCTTGATGTTGTAGACCTCGTCGCCAGGCGCCGACACGGTCGCCATGGTCACCTGCGAAGAGTCGGAGGAGTTGTAGGCGTCGAGCCGTTCCGAATCCTCGGCGATCCCCATAAACCCGCCGATCAGCGTCAGCGCGGCGACCGCGTTGACGGCCACCACGAACGGCATCAGCATCCGCCCGCGCGCCCGGCTGCCGAACCAGACCGAGACCCAGATGCCCACCCCTACCGCGACCCACTCCAGCACGTTCTCCGGCACGAGCCTGCCGTTGTAGACCGCCGAGAACACGAGCATGGTCAGCAGGTAGCCGCGCAGCACCCACCACCCGGGCCGCAGCTCGGGCAGGAAGGCCACCAGACGGCTGTAGGGCGCGGAACCCAGCATCAGCACGTGCAGAGCCCTCACCCGCTCCCGGACGCGGACACGCCCCCTCTGGCGGCTCGACGGCCGGCCCCCGTAGGCGGCCACGAGCTCCTCCGCGTACGCCTCCGGCGGCCCGAGCCGCTCCTCCAGCGGCACGTCCGACTCGGCCGCGATCTCGGCCAGGTGGTCGTCGAGGTCCTCCAGCAACTCCTCCCGCTCGGGGTGTTCCGCGAGAGCATCCCGGACGGCCTGTGCGTACGCGTCGGGCGTGGTCATGCGTGCCCCTCCTTGAGCAGGGAATCCATCGTGGCTGAGAACGAGGCCCAGGTCCTGGCCGACGAGGCGTACATGCTCCGGCCGACGTCGTTGAGCCCGTAGTACTTGCGGTGCGGACCTTCGTCGGAGGCCACCACATAGGAGTTGAGCGCTCCCGCCTTGAACAGGCGGCGCAGCGTGCCGTACACCGACGCGTCGCCCACGTCGTGGAGGCCGGCCTCCCTGAGCCTGCGCACGACGTCGTAGCCGTAGCCGTCGCGCTCGTTGAGCACGGCCAGCACGGCCAGGTCGAGCACGCCCTTGAGGAGCTGGCTGCTATCCATGCATGCACACTACTGTGCAAAGCGAAGTAGCGCCAACAAGAAACCGGGTGGCGCCCGAAGGCACCACCCGGTTCAGTTCACGCGATTCAGGCTGTTCAGGCCTTGGGCGGGCAGGTCACCGCGAAGGTGGTCGCACCCGAGGACACGTTGTCCGGGCTGAACACGACGAGCTGAACGGAGCCGGTGGTCTCCGAGGCACCGTGGGTGCCTCCGATCCCCCAGGTCACGTCCACGCTGCCGTTGACCTGACGCTCCAGGTCGGGCATCTCGCGCTTGCCGTTGACCACCCAGTAGTACTTGACGGTGGTCGGGGCGGAGCTGGAGATCGTCGCCTTGAAGTCGACGCCGGGGCCACGCTTGTCGGCGCACATGTCGTTGCGCTGACCCGCCACGGCCACGGACGAGACCGTCACGTTGGGCTTCGGCGCCTCGCACGCGGCGTAGGACTGCGTGATCGAGTCGCTGTTGTTCGGCCCGAAGACCGTCAGCGTGACCTTGCCGCCCTTGGTGGCGTCGCCGGTGAGCACGCGGTCCGGCAGGTCGATGGTCTCGGAGCCGCGGTCACGGAACACGCTCTCGCCCCTGAGGACGGAGTCGCCGTTGACCGACCACACCCAGCGGACCCGCGCGGGGCCGGTCGAGCTGAGGGTGGCGTGCGCGCCGACCTTGCAGCCGTCGTTGTTGGTGCCGGTCACCAGGTTGGAGACCGAAACCCTGTCGGACGGAGCCTCGGACTTGCACCAGACCTTGTAGTAGGCCCGGTTGGACACGGTGCGGTCGGGGCCGAGGATCTCCAGGACAGCCGAGCCGCGCTGGCTGTGGCGCGGGGAGAGGCCGAAGGCCACCTTCCGCGTGTTCCACACCTTGACCCGGCCGTAGTCGACGACGTCACCGTTGAGCACCCAGCGGTACCTGACCCAGGTCGGCTGGTCGGTCTTGATCAGACCAACGAAGTCGATCTTGTCGCCAGGAGTACACGGGCCGACGTACGAGTCGGGGTCCGCCCAGGCGCGGGCGGAGATCGACACGTCCTTGTCGTTGTGGCTGTTGCCGATGTCGACGCAGGAGACCGAGAAGTAGCCCTTCTTGGACGTCACCTTGCGCGGACCGAGGACCTGGATGGCCTCCCAGCCCTTGACGTCGTCCTTGAAGGACAGCGTCTCGCTGACCTTGATGGACTTGGTCCCGTGGCCCTTGAGCTTGACAACCTTGACCTTGCCCTTGGACCCGTCACCGTGGAGCCAGCGGTAGGCGAGTTCGGTCTTGCCCGAGAGCTTGACCTTGATCGTCGACGACAGCTTGACGTCGACGGGGCAGGACCCCTGGTAGTCGCCGCTCGACGCCTTGGGCGTGGAGACCGAGACCCTGGTCTTCGCCTTGGCGGCCGTGGCCGGGGTGGCCTTGGCCGCCGAGGTCGTCGTCGCCGCCTGGGCGGAGGTGGCCATCAGCCCCGTCACCATGGCGGCCAGCACGGCGGTGGAGGCGCCGAACGCCGCCGCCTTACGTGCTAACACAACGGACTTCATGTGAGAGTGCTCCATTCCGTGAGGGAAAAGACGCGCTCGGGAACGGTCGCCACGCCGGCACCTTCCGTGCACGGCGATATGGCAAAGCCCCCGTAATGCCCCTTTACCTAATCATAAAACTGATTGCACACTCAACACAGGCAAACACCGGAAATGTCCGGATTTAGCGACTTTTCTGATCGATAGACAGGGCAATACCGTCGAGGATGTCGTGTTCGCTGACCACGACCTGCGCAAACGCAAAACGCCTGACGATACGGTCCAGAATCAGGGCCCCCGCGCCAATCACGTCGACTCGCCCGGGATGCATGACGGGTATCGCGGCTCGTTCACCATGGGTCATCGCGAGCAGCCGCCGCGTCACCTCGTGAACCTGCTCGGCGCCGATCCGTGAGTGATGAATCCGCTCCGGATCGTAGGCGGGCAGCCCGAGCGCGATCCCCGCGATCGTCGTCACGGACCCCGCCAGCCCCACCAGAGTGTGCGCGTCGCCCACCGGCACCGCCTCCGACACGCTGTCGAGCGCGGCCTCGATGTCGGCCACCACCGCCTCCAGCGCCGCCGCCGACGGCGGGTCGCCCGCGTCGCGCAGGTGCCGCTCGGCCAGCCGGACGCAGCCGATGTCGACCGAGAGCGCCCCGTAGACGTGCTCGGAGCCGACCACGAACTCCGTCGAGCCGCCGCCGATGTCGACGACCAGGTACGGCGGCAGCGGCCCCTCCGGCATGCCGGTCTCGGGCGACAGCCGGGCCAGCCCCTTGGTCGCCCCCTCGAAGGAGAGCTCGGCCTCCTCCGCGCCGCTGATCACCTCCGGCTCGACCCCGAAGATCTCGCGCACGCCGTCGACGAACTCGTGCCGGTTGGCCGCGTCGCGGGTCGCGCTGGTCGCCACCACCCTGGTGGCGCTCGCGCCGTGCCGGTCGATGAGCTCGCGGTAGCCGCGCATGGCGGCGAACGTCCGCTCCAGCGCGTCGGGCGCCAGCCGGCCGGTGCGGTCGACGCCCTGGCCCAGCCGGACGATCTCCATCCGGCGCTCGACCTCGACCAGCTCCTCGCCGCCGAGGTCGGCGACCAGCAGGCGCACCGAGTTGGTGCCGCAGTCGATGGCGGCTACACGCATGGCCCGTCGCTCCACCACTCGGGGAGGGCGTCGAGCGCCTCCCGTCCGATCGGGTTGGCGCCGGGCGCGGCCAGCTCGTGCGCGACGAGCGCGTGCAGGCACTTCACCCGGTGCGGCATGCCGCCGGTGCTCTGCATGTCGGGCGGCAGCGGGGCCATGCCCTCCTCCTGGGCGGCCTTGTCGCGCCTGGCGAGGTAGTCGTCGTGCGCGGCCTGGTAGGCGGCGGCCAGGTCGGGGTCGGTGGCGAGCCTGGCCTGCATCTCCCGCATCAGGCCCGACCCCTCCAGCGTGCCGATCGCGGAGGCCGCCTTCGGGCAGGTCAGGTAGTACAGGGTGGGGAACGGCGAGCCGTCGGGCAGCCGTGGCGCGGTCTCCACCACGTCGGGGTTGCCGCACGGGCAGCGGTGAGCCACCCCGCGCAGCGCTCTGGGCGGGCGCCCGAGCTGCCGCTCGACCGCCTCCACGTCGCTACTTTCCAACAGTCTCTTTCTCCCCTGTGCCCGCTCTCTGGCCCCGGCCGGTGTCGGCGGCCTGAACGGACTGCCACAGTGTCTGGTACCACGGCGGAGGCTCGACCGCCTGCTTCACGGCCGCCTGGCCGGTGCCCGGGTCGGAGTCCATCACCACGAAGCACTTCTCACCCGGCCCGCAGTAGTGCAGCTGCTCCTTGGCCGTGCGCTTGATCCAGTTCGGGTCGCGGATCTGCTGCGCCTGCCTGAGCAGCTCCTGCCGCTCGGCCTCCACCCCCGCCCGCTCCTCCTGGAGTGCCAGGATCGCCCGGCGCTGGGCGATGTACTCGCGCACAGGGTAGGCCAGGCTCATCGCGATCGCGCACACCACGACCGCGAGAATCGCGGCCCGTCCGGTCAGCTGCGGTCTCTTCGCCAATGCCGTACACCCCCCATGTCCGCTTCTGTACGGCTTGCGGCGGATGCGCGCCGCAAGCCGTACCCGAAACTAGCGCTGGAAGCGCGGGAAAGCCCCGCGACCCGCGTAACGGGCGGAATCGTCGAGAATTTCCTCGATGCGCAGCAGCTGGTTGTACTTGGCCACGCGGTCGGAGCGGGCCGGGGCGCCGGTCTTGATCTGGCCGCAGTTCACCGCGACGGCCAGGTCGGCGATGGTGGTGTCCTCGGTCTCGCCGGAACGGTGGCTCATCATGCACCGGTAGCCGCTGCGGTGGGCCAGCTCGACGGCGTCGAGGGTCTCGGACAGGGTGCCGATCTGGTTCACCTTGACGAGCAGCGCGTTGGCGGTGCCCTCCTTGATGCCGCGCTCCAGCCGCTCGGGGTTGGTGACGAACAGGTCGTCGCCGACGAGCTGGACCTTGTCGCCGAGGGCCTCGGTGATGGCCTTCCAGCCCTGCCAGTCCTCCTCGTCGAGCGGGTCCTCGATGGAGACGAGCGGGTAGGCCTCGACCAGCTCGGCGTAGAAGGCGATGAGCTCCTGCGCCGACAGGCCCTTGCCGTCGATGGTGTAGACGCCGTCCTTGTGGAACTCGGACGCGGCCACGTCCAGGGCCAGCGCGATGTCCGCGCCGGGGGTGTAACCGGCGCGCTCGATGGCGACCAGGATCAGGTCGAGGGCGTCGCGGTTGGACGGCAGGTTCGGGGCGAAACCGCCCTCGTCGCCCAGGCCGGTGGCGTACCCCTTCTCCTTCAGCACGCTCTTGAGCGCGTGGTAGACCTCGGTGCCCATGCGCACGGCCTCGCGGAACGACTCGGCTCCGATCGGCGCGATCATGAACTCCTGGATGTCGACGTTGGTGTCGGCGTGCGCGCCGCCGTTGAGGATGTTCATCATCGGCACGGGCAGCACGTGCGCGTTCGGCCCGCCCACGTAACGGAACAGCGGCAGGTCGGCGCTGTCGGCGGCGGCCTTGGCCACGGCCAGCGAGACGCCCAGGATGGCGTTGGCGCCCAGCTTGGACTTGTTCGGCGTCGCGTCAAGATCGATCATGGTCTGGTCGACGATGCGCTGGTCCTCGGCCTCGACGCCGTGGATCTCGTCGAAGATCTCGTCGGTGACGGCGAGCACGGCCTTCTCCACGCCCTTGCCGCCGTACCGGTCGCCGCCGTCGCGCAGCTCAACGGCCTCGAACTGGCCGGTGGACGCGCCGCTCGGCACGGCCGCGCGGCCACTGCTGCCGTCGTCGAGGACCACCTCGACCTCGACCGTCGGGTTGCCCCGGGAGTCGAGGATCTCGCGAGCGTAAACGACCTCGATGGTAGCCACGGGATGCGCTCCTAAATCGAAAGGCAATATGCCTTCAGAGCCTATCGGTACGGCTACTGGGTCAGTTCGAGGCTCCAGACCCGCATCTTGCCGCCGACGCTCGCGACCGCGGCCTGCTTGCCCTGCACGACGCCCACGGCCAACGCGGTGACCTTGCTGTCGTCCGAGTCCGGCAGCAGCGCCTCCTCCGGCTGGCAGGTGGCCGCGTCCCACACCTGCAGGCCGCGCCCGGCGCCGATGACCAGGCCGCGACCGTTCGCCTCGGCGACGGCCACGTCGGTGAGGCCGGGGGCCGCGATCCTGCAGGTGAGCTTGCCGCTCCGGTAGTCGTACAGGTCGGCGCCCGCGCCCCGGACGACGACGGCGAGCGGCTGGCCGGAACGGGCGGCCACCCGCAGGACCTCGCCCCGCGTGGGGAAGCGGACACCCTTGGCCTTGTCCCACGGGTGGACCATCTGGACTCCGCCACCCGGCGCGCTGACGGCGACCGTCCCGCTCTCCGGCGCGGCCAGGCCGGTGATCTGGCGGCCGGCCTTGAAGAACCTGCCGGACTTCGTCGCCGTCTGGAGGTCCCATGGCTGCACCATCCCGTCCGCGCAGCCGACCACCGCGGCGGGGCCCTCCGCGCGCCGCACGACCGTCAGGCGCGCCTCGCCCCGGCACGCGGCGAAGCCGTTGGGCGACCGTTCGCCCTTCGGGAACCAGTGCCACACCTGGCCGTCGCCGCTGGTCCAGGCGAGCGAGGTGGTGCCCGCGGGCGCGACCTTGGCCGTGCCTTCCGGAGCGGCCGCGCTCGTGCCGGCGGCCTCGTCCGGCCATTCGACGAACTCCAGCGAGGCGACGTCCTTCGCGGCCTTCGGCGTGGTGGCCACGCGCTTGCCGGTGACGGGGTCCCACAACTCGACGCCCTTCCGGCCGCCCGCGGCCACCACCGTCCTGCCCTCCAGCGTGCCCACCGCGAGCGCGGTGACGGGGTCGCCGCCGCCGAACACGGGGCCGAACTGCTCGGCGAAGGTGGGATGCGCCGTCCCTGGCGACTCTCCGGCGGCCACCTGTCCGTTGCGCCACAGCAGGCCGATCGTGACGCCGCCGACCAGCAGCACGCTCACCCCGCCCGCCACGATCGCGCGGCGGCCGCGGGCCGCGGCCGTGGCAGGAGTGCGGGCCCGAGCCGAGCCGGTGACCGGGCGCGGCGCCGTGGAGCGGGCGAGCGCCGGGTCCGTGCCGGCCACGCGTTCCCTGGCGGGCTCCGCCTCCCCGTCCACGCCGCGAGCGCGTGCCCTCTGGGCCGAGCGACGCGCGGGCTCCGCCTCCCCGTCCGAGCTGTACGCGCGTGTGTCCTGGTCCGAGCGACGCGCGGAACCCGCCTCTTGCTGGGCCCGCGTCAGGAAGCCGTCGTCGTCGCCGTTCCCGGTGCCTGCCAGCAGCGACAGCAGCACGGCGGCGGCGTCGGGCCGGTCGGCGGGCTCCTTGGCCAGGCAGGCGGCCAGAAGGGAGCGCAGCGGCTCGGCCACGCCCGACAGGTCCGGCTCCGCGGTCAGGATGCGGTGCATGACCGCCGGGATCGACTCGCCGGCGAACAGCGCCCGGCCGTTGGCCGCGTACGCCATCGTGGCGGCCCAGGCGAACAGGTCCGAGGCGGGAGTCGCGGGCTCGCCGGCGATCTGCTCGGGCGCCATGTACGCGGGCGTGCCGACCACGGTGCTCGCCGTGGTGCCCGCCTCGGCGGCCTTGGCGATGCCGAAGTCGATCACCCTGGGCCCGTCGGGGCCGACGAGCACGTTGCTCGGCTTGAAGTCGCGATGCACGATGCCCGCCCGGTGGATGGCGGCCAGCGCGGCGGCGGTCCCCACGGCCAGCCGCTCCAGCGCGCCCCCCGTCCGCCGCCCCTGCCTCGACACCAGCTCCTGCAGCGACGGGCCCGGCACGTACTCGCTCACGATGTACGGACGGCCGGCCACCAGCCCCGACTCGATCACCCTGGCCGTGCAGAACGCCGCGACCTTCTGCGCCAGCACGATCTCCTGGTGGAAGCGCCGCGTGGCCCGCTCGTCGCCGAGCAGGCGGGCGTGCAGCACCTTGATCGCCACCTGGCGGCCGCGGGCGTCCTCAGCGAGGAACACCGACCCTTGGCCGCCGTCGCCCAGACCGCCGAGCAGCTCGTAGCCCCCGATCTCGCGCAGCTCGTCCGGAGCCAGTTCGCGCACCTGCACCACTCACATCTCCCCCTTTAGCCCCAAGGATCCTGACATTCAGCGCGCGGGTGCGCTACTTGATCTGGGGAGAGAGGGCTCAGGGGTCGCGCGACTCCCAGGCCCGCACCCGGTCGCGGTAGGCGCGGGCGGCGGCGCGCAGCTCGGCCTCGGCGTCGATGCCCGCCTCCTGGGCGCGGCGGACCAGGTCGAACAGCTCGCGCCCGACCCCCTGCCCGACCGCGGCGGCCAACCCTTCGGGCGCCCCGGCGCGTTCCGCCCGCCGGACGAGCTGGGCGGCCAGCGACAACGCAGGCTGGCCCATCGGGACGCCGTCGAGCAGCGACTCGCTCCCCTTGGACGCCCGCTCGGCCGCCTTGATGGCCTCCCAGTTGTCGTTGACCTCGTCGGCGCTCTCGGCCCGCACCGAGCCGAACACGTGGGGGTGGCGGCGCACCAGCTTCTCCACGATCCCGGCGGCGACGTCGTCCATGTCGAAGCCCTCGGCGACCCGCGCGTGGAACACGACCTGGAGCAGCAGGTCGCCCAGCTCCTCGCGGAGCGCCGGGTAGTCGCCCTGCTCGATCGTCTCCAGCACCTCGTAGGCCTCTTCGAGCAGGTACGGCACCAGCGACTCGTGGGTCTGCTTGCGGTCCCACGGGCACTCGACGCGCAGCCTGTCCATCACCGCGACCAGGTCGAGCACCCGGGCGCCCGGCAGGTCGTAGGAGCCGGGGACCACCTCGATCAGCGGCGGCTCGTCCAGCGCGATCGCGGCGTGCCCGAGGGCGCGCATGAAGTCCGCGTCGTCGTCGGCGGCCAGCCACACCACCGTCTCGCCGACCGCCTGCCCGGCCAGCGCGGACGCGTCAGGCGTGACCACGCTCACCTCGACGCCCGCCTCCGCCAGGTACGGCAGCTGCGGATGGTCGGCGGAGCCGGTCAGCACCCGGCCCGACCCGAGCGCCTGCCACGCCTGGTGGCTCAGCAGCCCGGGCGGGACCCGCGGCGAGGTGGTGACGACGATCAGCGGCACGGCTACCCCTGCTGCTGAGCCTGCTGCTGGGGCGGCTGAACCGGCTTGCCGAACCTGCCCGGGTCGACGAAGCCCTGCTGGCTGAACTCGCCGTAGCGGGGGTTGTAGACCGGGGTGATCGAGCCGAGCTCCTGGGTGAACTTGGCCTGGGCGTTCTGGTCTTCAGGGCCGCCCAGCTGGCTGCGCAGCTTGATCACGCCCAGCGTGGCCCGCAGGTAGCCGCGGGCGTCGGTGGGAGCGACCCCCTTGGACAGCAGGTTCATCTCGGGCGACTGCTGCTGGCCCGGGTCCTTCAGCGCGGCGTCGATCTCCGACTCGCTCACCTGGACGTTGTGCTTGGCCGCGATCTGCTTGTACGCGGCCTCGTTCGCCATCCGGAAGAGCACGAACTGGTTGATCGGCACGCCGAGCTGCGACGGCTCGATCTTGGCCTGCTTCAGGGCGGCCTCGTACTCCTGGACGTTCCTGTTCAGATCGCCCGTAGAGATACGTTCGTTCCCGACCACGGCCGCGGCACCGGCCTGCATGGGGGAGGAGCAGGCGGTCAGCGCGACGAAGCTCGCACCGACCGCGGCAGCGGCCACGGCCACTCGAATCGACTTCACGTGAGTCCCTTTCCGACAAAACCGCCGCTAGCTTACCCGTGCGGGCTCCAGGAACATCGCCTCGACCAGGTCACCGCACCATTTGAGCAGGTCGAGGTCGCGCAGCGGCTGCCCGCCGAGCGGCTTGGTCTTCGGCGCCGGAACCAGCAGGGTCTCGGCGGCGTGCTTGTAAATCGCCTTCTTGTACAGCCGGTCGAGGCGCACCTGCTGCGACTCCTTCAGCCTGGCCGGGCCGAACTTGATGTTCTGCCCCTGCAGGGTGACGTCGGTGAGCCCCGCCTGACGGGCCTTGATCCGGAAGCGGGCGACCTCCAGCAGGTTCTCCACCTCGACGGGCGGCTTGCCGTACCGGTCGGTCAGCTCGGCGCGGACCTCGTCGATGTGGATCTGCGTGGCGATCGCCGCGATCCGCTTGTACGCCTCCAGCCGCAGCCGCTCGGACGTGACGTAGTCGTGCGGGATGTGCGCGTTGATCGGCAGCTCGACCTTGACGTCCTGCTGCTCCTCCTGCACCTCGACGCCCGACAGCTTGGCCTTCTGCTCCTGGACGGCCTCGGCCATCAGCCGGACGTACAGGTCGAAGCCGACGCCCGCGATGAAGCCCGACTGCTCGGCCCCGAGCACGTTGCCCGCGCCGCGGATCTCCAGGTCCTTCATCGCCACGTACATGCCCGCGCCCATCTCGGTGTGCTGGGAGATCGTGGCCAGCCGCTCGTGCGCGGTCTCGGTCAGCGGCTTCTCCGGCGGGTACAGGAAGTAGGCGTAACCGCGCTCCCTGCCTCGCCCGACACGGCCTCTGAGCTGGTGGAGCTGCGACAGGCCGTAGTTGTCCGCGCGGTCGACGATCAGCGTGTTGGCGTTGGGGACGTCCAGGCCGGACTCCACGATCGTGGTCGAGACCAGCAGGTCGTACTCCCGCTCCCAGAAGCCCACCATGATCTTCTCGAGCTGGTGCTCGTTCATCTGCCCGTGCGCCACCGCGACACGCGCCTCGGGGACCAGCTCGCGCAGCCGCGCGGCCACCCGGTTGATCGAGGCCACCCGGTTGTGCACGAAGAAGATCTGACCGTCGCGCATCAGCTCGCGCCTGATCGCCGCCGCGATCTGCTTCTCCTCGTACGGGCCGACGAAGGTGAGGATCGGGTGGCGCTCCTCCGGCGGGGTGAGGATGGTGGACATCTCGCGGATGCCGGTCAGCCCCATCTCCAGCGTGCGCGGGATCGGCGTGGCGGACATGGCCAGCACGTCCACCTGGGTGCGCAGGTGCTTCATGGCCTCCTTGTGCTCGACGCCGAACCGCTGCTCCTCGTCGATGATGATCAGGCCCAGGTCCTTGAACCTGACCTCGGGGCTGAGCAGCCGGTGGGTGCCGATCACGACGTCGACCGCGCCCGAGCGGAGCCCTTCGAGGGTGCCCTTGACCTCGCCGTCGGTCTGGAAGCGGGAGATCGGCTTGAGCGAGACGGGGAAGCTGGAGAACCGCTCCGTGAACGTGGACATGTGCTGCTGCACCAGCAGCGTCGTCGGCACGAGCACGGCGACCTGCTTGCCGTCCTGCACCGCCTTGAACGCGGCGCGCACCGCGATCTCGGTCTTGCCGTAACCGACGTCGCCGCAGATCAGCCTGTCCATCGGGACGCCGCGCTCCATGTCGCGCTTGACCTCGTCGATGGCCTCGAGCTGGTCGCCGGTCTCGGCGTAGGGGAAGGCGTCCTCCATCTCGCGCTGCCACGGCGAGTCGGCCGCGAAGGCGTGGCCAGGGGAGGCCATGCGGGCGGAGTAGAGGCGGATCAGCTCGCCCGCGATCTCCTTGACCGCCTTCTTCGCCCGGGACTTGGCCTTCGCCCAGTCGGCGCCGCCCATCCTGTTGAGCGTGGGCGCCTCACCGCCGACGTAGCGGGTCACCTCGTCGAGCTGGTCGGTCGGGACGTAGAGCCGGTCGCCCTTGGCGTACTCGATGACCAGGTACTCGCGTGTCGCGCCCTGGACGGTGCGCTGCACCATCTCGATGTAACGGCCGACGCCGTGCTGCTCGTGCACCACGTGGTCGCCGACCTTGAGCTGCAGCGGGTCGACCATGTTGCGCCGCCGCGACGGCAGCCGGCGCATGTCCTTGGTGGACGCCTTCTGCCCGACGAGGTCCAGATGGGTGAGCACGGCCAGGTTCGGCGTGATGAACCCGTGCTCGAGCAGCCCGGTCGTGATGTGGACGACCTTGGGGTCGGGCGCCTTGTCCAGGTACTCCTGCAGGCGGGCGGGAACGTCCACGCCCTTGAGCACCTCGACCATCCGCTCGGCCGGGCCGTGCCCCTCGCTCAGCAGCACGACCGCCTTGTCCTCGGAGAGCCAGCCCTTGATGTCGGCCAGCGCCCTGGCGGTGTCGCCCCGGTACGCCTCGGAGTCCTGGGCGTCGAGCTCGATGCCGCCGCCGAACGGCGCGATCGTCCACCACGGCTGGCCCAGCACGTCGGCGTGCTGGCGGACGTCCTCCAGCGAGCGGAACGCCGCCGCGTCGAGGTCGATCGGCGCCTCACCGCCGGCCGCCGCGTTGATCCAGGACGCCTCCAGGAACTCCTGAGACGTGCGGACCAGTTCCTCGGCCCGGCCCCTGATCCGCTCGGGGTCGCACACGAACACCGCCGCCCTGGCGGGCAGGTGGTCGAGCAGCAGGTCCATCTCCCCCGCCAGCGCGGGCGCGAACGCCTCCATGCCCTCGACCGGCGTGCCCTCCGCGAGCTGGTCGAGCACCTCGGCCAGCGCCGGGTGCCGCTCGGCCAGCTCGCGCGCCCTGGCCCGCACCTCGCCGGTCAGCAGCAGCTCACGGCAGGGCGGCGCGAACAGGCCGTCCTGCGCCGCCTCCAGCGAGCGCTGGTCGGCCACCTTGAACCAGCGGATCTCCTCGACCGTGTCGCCCCAGAACTCCAGCCGCAGCGGGTGCTCCTCGGTCGGCGGGAACACGTCGAGCAGCCCGCCGCGCACCGCGACCTCGCCGCGCCGCTCCACCATGTCGACCCGGTGGTAGCCGTTCTCGACCAGCCGCTCCACGACCTCTTCCAGGTCGGCGTCGTCGCCCGCGCGCAGCCTGGTCGGCTCCAGGTCGCCGAGGCCCTTCACGATCGGCTGGAGCAGCGCCCTGACCGGCGCCACGATCACGTTGAGCGGCCCGGCGGCAGAGTCGTCCTTGACCGGGTGCGCCAGCCGCCTGAGCACGGCCAGCCGCTGACCCACGGTGTCGCTGCGCGGCGAGAGCCGCTCGTGCGGCAGCGTCTCCCAGGCCGGGAAGACGGCCACCGAGCTGGGCTCGATCAGGCTGGTCAGCGCGGCGGCGAGATCTTCCGCCTCGCGCCCGGTGGCGGTGACGGCCAGCACGGTCCGCTGGTCGTGCCCGGCCAGCGCGGCCACGCCGAACGGGCGCAGCGCCGACGGCGCGACCAGCGCGACGTCGCCGCCCTCTTCGAGAGCGGCGGCCAGCTTCGGGTCGGCGGCGACCAGTTCAAGCAGCCCGGAAAGACTCATCAGACACGCCCTCAGCCCCACGACGGCAACACGACCACCCCCGTCGGACTCGGTCGCGGGGGTTCTTCCGTCAAGACTACCCACCCGCCCCCTCCCCACCGCACCGCCTTTTCCCTGCTCGGGGCTGAGCGGGCAGTCACTGGCCGGACGCCTTGTACCCCGGGACGGACGGCCAGCGGACCGTGAGGACGACCGACTCCTCCTCCGCGTACCAGGAGTGATCCACGCCCTTGCCCCAGACCACGTAGTCGCCCCGCTCGGCCAGCAGCACGCTCCGGCCGGGAAGCTCGACCCTGAACCTGCCGCTGATGAGGATGAGAAGGGCGGTTCGCGTCTCGCCGCGCACCCATTCGGCGCGCTCGTCGCCCGGCGGGTGGACGCCCCACTTGATCTCGACGTCCTCGCTGTGTCGTGGGTCGCCCGGGGGTTTGAAGTGACCCAGGAGCCAGCCCTGCTCGCCCGGCGCGTCCAGATCGGCGTTGCCCACGTACACGGCTTCATCCACGGGCCAGGACGCTAGCAGGGAAATACCTTACTAAGAGCTATGAGTTGATTACTGTAGGTGGCATGTCTGATGTTCGGTCGGTCGCCCCGAGGGGCGATCTCTTTGGTCAACGGATCCGCGAGCAGTGGGCCGGCCAGCTCCACCGGCGGCTCGACGTGCTGGTCGCGGGGTGCGCGCACGGCGAGCCGCTGGCGCTGGACCGGATCGACACCAGGTGCACCGGCGTCGACGAGGACCTGCCCGCGATCAGGTACGCGATCGAGGAGCGGGCCGACCTCGCCACCTGGTCGCTGGGCGACCTGCGCTCGGTGGCGCTGCCCCCCAGGGCGTACGACGTGATCCAGCTCTCCTTCCTGCTGGAACGCATCCACCACGCCGAACTCGTCCTCGACAGGCTGCTCCGGGCGCTGCGCCCCGGCGGGCTGGTCCTGCTGCGCATGCGCGACCGCCGGTCCGCCTACGGGCTGCTCGACCGCGCCGTCCCCGCCTGGGCGAAGCGGCTGGCCTGGCGCCGTCCGGCTGCGGGCCGTACGGCGGAGCCGCTTCCGGCCGTCTACGAGCCGGTGACCTCCCGCGACGGCATGTACGCCTTCTGCCTCACCCGCGGCCTGCTGATCACCGACGACGAGACCACCACCAGCGGCCCCTCCATGGGCCGGATCGGCGCCGCTACCCTTTCCCTCGTCTCCAGGCTGACCCGGGGCCGGTTCACCGCCGCGCACGACGAGATCACCATGGTCATCAGGAAGCCGCAGAACCACTTCGCCCGGCTCATCTAGCGACACACCGATATGGCCGGTAGACTCCTTTCCTACCAATTCAATCGGAATAGTTGGGATGGCGGAACGTGGAGTGGACCCCCGACCCGCGCGAGCTGGCCGACCTCGAGCTGCTGCTCTCCGGGGCGTTCCGGCCGCTGACGGGATTCCTCGGCCACGACGACCTGCACGCGGTGCACGAACGAGGCACGCTCGCCGACGGCACCCCGTGGCCCGCGCCGGTCACGCTCCACCTGCCCGAGGAGGTGTCGGCCGGTGACGAGGTCAGCCTGCTCGACCCCGAAGGCGTCCCGCTCGCCGTGCTCACCGTGTCCGAACGGGAGCCCGACGGCCTGACCTCCGGCCCCGTCAGGGGGCTCGGCGCCCCCGAGCACGGCCCGTTCGCCAGGCTCAGGCGCACCCCGGCCGAGGTCCGCGCCGAGCTGGGCGGGCGTCCGGCGCTGGCCGTCACCATGCGCGGCCCGCTCGACGACCTCACCGAGGTCATCGCCACCGCCAAGGAGCTGGACGCGGTCATCGTGCTGCTCCCCCTGGCCTACGGCGAGGCGGGGCCCGGCGTGGTCAGGGCCGCGCTGCGCGCCAAGGATCAGCTGCCCGAGAGCACGCTCGTCGTCTCCGTCCCGCTCGCGCCGCGCGACGAGCCCGAGATCGACCTGGAGCTGCGTGAGCACGTCGCCACCGCCTACGGCGCCACGGAGCACCTGGCGGGGCCCGAGCCGATCACGCTGCCCGGCCCGCCGCACCGGCGCGGCCTCGTGGTGTTCTTCACCGGGCTGTCCGGCTCCGGCAAGTCGACCATCGCCAGAGGGCTGCGCGACGCGCTGCTCGAACTCGGCAGCCGCACCGTCACCTACCTCGACGGCGACGTGGTGCGCAGCCTGCTGTCCAAGGGGCTGACGTTCTCCAGGGCCGACCGCGACCTCAACATCCGCCGCATCGGCTTCGTCGCGGCCGAGGCCGCGCGCCACGGCGGGCTGGCCATCTGCGCCCCCATCGCCCCGTACGCCGCGACCCGCGAGGAGGTCCGGGAGCTGGTCGAGTCGGTCGGCGCCGACTTCCTGCTCGTCCACATCGCCACGCCGCTGGAGGAGTGCGAGCGGCGCGACCGCAAGGGCCTGTACGCCAAGGCCCGCGCCGGCCTGATCCCCGAGTTCACCGGCGTCTCCGACCCGTACGAGGAACCCGACGACGCGGACCTCACCATCGACACCACGGACGTCTCCGTCGAAGCGGCGGTCGGGCAGGTGCTCGGCGCGCTCCGGAGCGGAGGGTGGGTCCGGTGATCGACCTCCCCCTGATCATCGGGTCGTTCCTGGTCGCCATCGTCGTCGGGCTCACCGGCATGGGCGGCGGCGCGCTGATGACGCCGATGATGATGCTGTTCTTCAACGTCCCGCCGTTGGCCGCCGTCTCCAGCGACCTGGTCGCGTCGGCCGTGATGAAGCCGGTCGGCAGCGTGGTCCACCTGCGCCGCGGGACGGTCGACCTGCGTCTGGTCGGCTGGCTCTGCTTGGGCTCGGTGCCCGCCGCGTTCTGCGGCGTCTTCCTGGCCCGCGCCTTCGCCGTCGGCGACGGCGTCAAGTACGCGCTGGGCGTGGCGCTGCTGCTGGCCGTCGCGGGCCTGGCCGCCAAGTCCTGGCTCGCCGGACGCCGGGCCTCCACGTCCTCCACGTCGTCCACGTCGTCCACGGAGGGCTCCGCGGCGGGCTCGGGCCGTCTTGTCGTGCGACCTATTCCGACCGTACTGGTCGGTACGGTAGGCGGACTGGTGGTCGGGGTCTCCTCGGTGGGATCCGGGTCGTTGATCGTGGTGGCGCTGCTCGCCCTCTACCCGGCGATCAAGGCGAACGAGCTCGTCGGCACCGACCTGGTGCAGGCCGTGCCGCTGGTCACCTCGGCCGCGCTCGGCCACCTGCTGTTCGGCGACTTCCAGCTCGACCTCACCGTCTCGCTGCTCATCGGCTCGGTCCCCGGCGTCTACCTCGGCGCCCGGATCTCGTCCAGGGCACCGGGCGGCCTGATCAGGGCGATGCTCGCGATCGTCCTGCTCGCCTCGGCGCTCAAGCTGCTCGGCGTCGGCAACGCGGCCACCCTGTCGGCGCTCGCGGCGGCCGTCCTGGTCACGGTGGCGGGCTGGCGGTGGCGGGTCAGGGCCGCGGCACGCGCGTCGCGTGGAAGTACGGATCTCGCGCGAGCTCACTGAACGCCCGGTCGGCCCCCTGATCTGAGTCGAAGCTGGTGTTGCCGCGGGGAGCGTGCGGCGAGTCGAAGTACACCAGCGCCTTGATCTGCGGATACTGCTTGATCTGCGCGCGCACCGACTCGAAGAACCTGCGCTTGAACGAGGGGTCGCCCGGTCGCTCGAACACACCCCACTCCGCGACCATGACCGGCTTGCCGGGAAAGCGCCACTGCATCCACCGGTAGAACCCCGGCCAGCGGCCGAACTCCTTGCGGGTCTTGTTGACCAGCCCGTCGAAGTCGCGCACCCAGGAGTCGGCGTACGGGTCCATCGCCACCCAGTCGACCACGTCGTCGCCCGGGTAGAGCTGCTCGAACCACGGCTCGGACGCCCAGTTCGGGGCCCCCATGTAGGTCATCACCGTGACCGCGTTCCGCACCCCCTGCTCCCGCAGCCGCAGCACGACGTGCCGGTACATGGCCGCGTAGTCGGCGGCCTGCATGCCCGACCCGGGACCCGCGTCGACGTCGTTCTCCGGCTCGTGGTGGATGGTCAGGAAGAACCGCTCGGGGAAGGTCTGCCTGATGTGGGCGGCCAGGCGGTCGATCCTGTGGTCGATCGCGCCGGCGGCGATCTGCGCCCAGGTGTGATCGAACGACGGCTTCCAGTTGATCAGCAGCAGCCTCGGCCTGCCGGGGTCGCGCGCCAGGCCGATCTCCTGCTGGGTGGGAAAGAGCTCACTGCCCCGGTGGTAGACGTGCAGGACGTCGGCCGTGCCGTCCATGCGGGCCTCGGCGCCGCGCACCGCCTGGCTCGCGGGGGCGCCGGTGAAGACCTCGGGCGCGATACCCCACCAGGCGCCGCAGGACGGGATGAGCTTGTCGGTGACCGCACAGGCGGCCGAGCCGCTGACGCCCGCCCTGCCGTTCTCGGCCTGGCTGGACGTCTCCGTCCGCCTGGGAGCGCCCTGCGCCCCCGAGCAACCGGCCAGCATCAGCAGGGCGGTGCCGACCACCGCCATTTTCGGAAGAATTCGCCGTCGCCACAAAACCGTCCGACCCCCTTGTCGCTGAACCCCCGCCTTTTCACAGCTGAACCTTGCCATGTCGTTGCATGAACGTCAGCCGGAGCGGACGTTCGCGCAGGCTGTCGCAGCGACAAGGCCACCCAGAAATGTCCGTATAAATGGCGTTTGAATGGGGCGAAATTGCGACCACGCCGGAGAAAATCTTCAGTAATCGACCGAGGAAATGTCCGACGCCCCTATAGTGGGCGGACACCTCGACGTGACGCTGTGTCGCCATACGGCGACGTGGCGCACACACTCCAGGGAGATCGCTCCATGAGCCTGCCGCCGGACTCTCCGGCCCGCCGCTCCGGCTCCGACCTGGGAGAGCACCTCTCACTGCTACGCAGGCGCTGGCTGCTCCTCCTCGGGTTCACCCTGGCCGGCGGCACGGCGGCGCTGGCGCTCGCGCGGCTCACCCCGCCCTCCTACACGGCGACCAGCCAGGTCCTGGTCTCGCCCGTCGGCGTGCAGGAGCAGAGCAACCAGGTGACCAACCGCCAGCGTGAGAGCCTCAACCTCGACACCGAGGCGCAGGTCGCGCGCTCCTCCGTGGTGGCCGCCAAGGCCGCTGCCCTGGCGCGGGCGTCCGCTGTCGAACCCGTCACCGTCTCGGTGCCGCCCAACTCGGCCGTCCTGTGGCTCTCGGTCACCGCCGACGACCCCGCCCGCGCGGCGGCCCAGTCACGGGCGTACGCCGAGGCGTACCTCGCCAACCGCACCGAGACCGCGCAGGCGGCGCTGGCCGCGCAGCAGAAGGCCACGCTGGCCAAGCTCAAGCAGGTCAACACCGGCCTCGCCAAGGTGCTCACCGAGCTCACCACCCTGCGCAAGGGCAGCACCGAGCACCAACTGGCCACACACAAGCAGAGCGTCCTCAACCGGCAGGCGTACAGCCTCACGCTGCGCTACGACGCGTTGAAGACGGTCGCGATCACGCCCGGCTCGGTCATCAGCCCGGCCGCCCCGCCCACGGAGCCCAGCTCGCCCAGCCTGCCGCTGTACCTCGGCACCGGGCTCATGGCGGGCCTGCTGCTCGGCGCGGCGGCGGCGCACGTCCGCGACCGGCTCGACACCCGGCTGCGCACGCCCGCCGACGTCGAACGGCTCACCGGGATGGCCGTCATCGCCGACCTGTCCGACCCGAACGACCGCGCTGTGCTGCACGACATGGCCTCCACCGTGGTCGCCGCCTGCCCTGGCACGCGGCTGCTGGTCAGGCCGGTCCCCGTCGAGCTGGGCGCCACGCCCGTGGCCGCGGCGCTCGCCGCCACCACGCCGCTGTCGGTCATGACCGGGTGCGAGGTTGCCGACCTGGCCAGAGCCGACGCGGCGCTGCTGGTCATCGGCCTCGGCCGGGCCCGCGCGGAGCACGTGGCCGCCGCCGTCCGCCATCTGGCCAGGCACAACATGCCGATCATCGGCGCGGTCACCACGACGCCGCCCGCCGTCTCCACGGCCGTCCCGGCGCCGGAGCCGCGCCCGCACGCCTCGCTCGGCAAGCTCGTCGCGGGCCCCGAGCCCGACCGCGGCCTGCCGCCTGAGACCACGCCGATGCAAGCGCTCACACGGCCGCCGGGCGCGCCGCAGTGAGAGGCGCCGCGTGGCCGATCGGCGCCGTCGCAGGGAGAGGCGCCACGTGGCCGATCGGCGCGCTGCTCATCGGCTACCCGGTGTGGTGGGCGCTGGGCTTCGGCGGCCTCGCAGTGATCGTGCTGGCCGTGCCCATGGCGGCCATCCTGTGGCGGCGCCGGCCGATCAGGGTGCCGCGCGGATTCGGGCTGTGGCTGCTCCTGCTCGCCGGATACCTGCTGAGCGCGCTGACGCTGGCGGAGACACCGCCCGGCACGTACGGGGAGCTGAGCACGGGCCGCGTCATCGGGTACGGCATGCGCCTCGCCCTCTACGTCGCCCTCCTGATCATGGTCCTCTACCTGGGCAACCTGACCGAGCGGGAGCTGCCGCAGCTGCGGCTCGTGCGGATGCTCGGCGTGCTGTTCGTCACCACCGTCGCGGGCGGGCTGCTCGGCGTCTTCTTCCCCGGGTTCGAGTTCACGTCCCCGCTGGAACGGGTTCTGCCGGAGTGGATCAGCGGGAACCCGTTCGTCGAGAACCTGATCCACCCGACCGCCGCGCAGACACAGAAGGTGCTCGGCTACGCCTCGCCCAGGCCCGAGGCGCCGTTCGAATGGGCCAACGCCTGGGGCAGCAACGTGTCGGTGCTGCTGATCTGGTTCGTGGTCGGCTGGTGGGTGTACGGAGGGCGGCGGCGCAAGGGCGCCTCGGTCCTGCTGCTCGCCGCGGCCGCCGTGCCGATCGTGTACTCCCTCAACAGGGGTCTGTGGATCGGCCTCGGGCTGGGCGCGCTCTACCTGGTCGTCCGGCTGGGCGGGCGGGCCAGGGTGGCACTGGTGGTGGCCGCGGCGGCGGGGGCGCTGGTGTTCGCGCTCAGTCCGCTGGCCTCGCTGGTCGGGCAGCGGCTCGACAACCCGCACTCCAACGACATCAGGGCCTTCACGGTGTCGGCCACGATCGCCGCCGCCGCCCACTCGCCCGTCATCGGCTACGGCAACACCCGCAACGCGCTGGGCAACCAGAGCACGATCACCACCGGCAGGAGCGAGTGGTGCCCGGGCTGCGCCCATCCGCCGCTCGGCAGCGACGGTCAGCTCTGGCTGCTGCTCATCACCCAGGGGTTCGTGGGAGCGGCGCTGTACGTCGCGTTCTTCGCCGGCGCGATCCGCCGCCACTGGGCCGACCGCAGCCCGATCGGGCTCGCCGGGGTGCTGGTGATGGGGCTCGTGCTGCTCTACATGTTCGTCTACGACGGCCTGGTGACGCCGCTCAGCCTCTACCTCATCTCCTTCGCCCTCCTGTGGAGGAACAGCCTGAGGAACAGCGCATGAGCGACGCCCGGATCCGGCTGCGCTACCTGCGCGACACCGTACGCCTGCTCTACCCGGGCCCGGGGTCGCCGCGGGCGTACAGCGTGCTGCCGCATCCGGTCGTGCCGCGCCGCCTGGCGCCGCGGCGCTGGTGGCATCCCTCGCCGGTGGTGACGCTGCCTGTCGAGGGGTCGATCGACGCGTACCTGAGCGAGGTGTTCGGCGTCCCCGTCGAGTGCGTGGTGCGGGTGCGGCCGGCGCGGCGGGCCAACCGCAAGCCGGTCCTGGAGGCGTACTCCGGTGCTGAGTTGCTGGCGTTCGTGAAGGTCGGCGACACCGAGCAGGCCCGCGCGCTGGTCGCCAACGAGGCCGCCACGCTGGGCAGGCTGGCCGACGTTCCGCTGGAGACCGTCGTCCCGCCTGTCGTGCTCCATCACGGGGTCTGGCGGGAGCTGTCGGTGCTGGCCCTGTCGCCGCTGCCGGTCCGGCGCGGGCGGGTCTCCGCCGAACTGCTCACCAGGGCCGTCAAGGAGATCGCCGCAACGGGCGGCCCGGCTGATGGCACTGCTCGCGGGACGGCGGGCGACGCGGTGGGCGACACGGCGGGCGCGGCCTGGCATGGCGACCTGTCGTCCTGGAACATCGCGCCCTCCGGCGACGGGCGGTTGCTCGTGTGGGATTGGGAGCGCTACCAGGTGGGCGTCCCGTACGGGTTCGACGCCGTCCACCACTTCTTCCAGCGGGCGCTGCGCCGGATGGACCCGCCGACGGCCGCCCGGTCCTGCCTGGCGCAGGCCGTGCCGGTGCTCGCGCCCCTCGGGCTGTCGGCGGCGCAGGCGAGGCTGACCACGCTGCGCTACCTCATCGCGCTGGCCGACAGGCACGCCGCCGACGGTTGGGAGCCGCTCGGCCCGCCCGATACCTGGCTCAACCCGCTCGTCGATCATCAGGAGTTGCTCGCATGAAGGTCATGAAGCAGCCGGTGCTGTCCGTGTCGCGCACCGCCGGGAGGTTCACGTCCAGTGTCCGGCTTCTCCCGTCGTTCCTGATCGTGGGGGCGCAGCGGTGCGGCACCACCTCGCTCTACCGGGCGCTGACCCAGCATCCGCTGCTGCTCAAGCCGGTCCTGCACAAGGGCGTGCACTACTTCGACGTCGGCTACTCGCGCGGGCTGCCGTGGTACCAGGGCCACTTCCCGCTCCGGATGCAGGCCGCGCTGCTCGGGGGCCGGTACGGCGCGCGCCCGCTGGCGTTCGAGTCGTCGCCGTACTACCTGTTCCATCCGCTGGCCGGGGAGCGCATCGCCGCCGACCTGCCGGGGGTGAAGCTGATCGTCCTGGTGCGCGACCCCGTCGAGCGGGCCTGCTCGGCCCACGCGCACGAGCTGGCCAGGGGGTTCGAGACCGAGTCCAACTTCGAGTACGCGGTCGAGCTGGAGGCGCGGCGGTTGGCGGGGGCCGAGGAGGGCCTGCGGGCGCGTCCGTACTCGACGCACCAGTCGCACCGCCACCACGCCTACCTGGCGCGCGGCCGCTACGCCGCGCAGCTCGACCGGCTGGAGCCGCTGTTCGGCCGCGACCGGATCCTGGTGATCGACAGCCACCGCTTCTTCGCCGAGCCGGAGCGGACCTACGACCGGGTGCTGGACTTCCTCGGCGTGCCGCGACTGGGCTACCCGGCGTTCGAGCGGCACAACGGACGGTCGCTGCCGAGGCCGCTGCCGGACTCGGTCAGGCAGGCGCTGCGCGACCACTTCGAGGTGTACGACACGCAGCTCATTCCGTGGCTGGACGGCGAACCGTCATGGCGACGCTGACTCCCGGCCTCCACCGACTCGTGGCGGCACTCGGTGCGCGCCTCCACCGAGTCGTGAGGCCGCCCGGTGCGGGCCTCCGCCGACTCGTGGCGGCGCCGGGTCCCGGCCCTCGCCGGATCGCGACGGCGCTGACGTCCAGCGGGCTGGGACAGGTCGCCAGGGGCGGGATCGCGGGGATCACGGGCGCCGCCGCCAGCGCTGTGGCGCAGTTCCTCCTGGTCGTAGTGGTGACCCGGGGCTTCACCGCCGAGCAGGCGGGCGTCTTCTTCACAGCGACCGCCCTCGCCCTGATGGCCGCCGGCGTCGCCAGACTGGACGCGGGCAACGGCCTCATCTACTTCATCGCCCGCGCCAGAACCTACGGCTATCGCGGCATTTCCGGATATATCCGGGCGGCACTGGTGCCGAGCGTGACCCTCGCCGTCGGCGCCGCCGCGGCGCTCCACCCACGGCTCGGCCCGCTCGCCCTGGTGCTCCCCGTGATGGTCGCGGCCGACATCCTGCTCGCCGCCACGCGGGGCTTCGGCTCGATGCGTCCCACCGTGCTCCTCGACGGCGTGCTGCTGCCGGTCGCCCAGCTCGTGCTGGTGGCCGCCGCCGCCCTCGCCGCGTCGCCGCGCTGGCTGCCGCTCGGCTGGGCGCTGCCGTACCTTCCGGTGCTCGCCCTGGCCGTGGCCTGCCTGCGCGCGCGGCTGCCGCGCACCCCGTACCTGACGGGAACCGGACGCGACCTGTGGCGCTACACCGCCCCCCGCTCGGCGGCGGGCGCGATCCAGGCCGTGTTCCAGCGGCTGGACGTGGTGATCGTCGCCCTGCTCGGCGGGCCCGTCCCCGCGGCCGTCTACACCGCCGCGACCCGGTTCAAGGTCGTCGGGCAGCTCGCCAACCAGGGGCTGGCACAGGCCGCGCAGCCGCGCCTGGTCAGGGCGCTGGCCAACGGCGAGCTGACGCTGGCCTGCCAGCTGTACCAGGCCACCACGATCTGGCTGGTGCTGCTGACCTGGCCGGTCTGGCTCGGCTACGCCGCGCTGGCGCCCTGGCTGCTGGGGGTCTTCGGCCCGGCGTACGGCTCGGCCGTGCCGGTGGCGCTGGTGCTGGCCGCCACGATGATGGTGGCCACGGCCTGCGGCATGGTGGACGTCGTGCTCACCGCCGCCGGGCACACCACGCTCAGCCTGCTGAACCTGATCGCCGCGATCATCGTCACGGTCACGCTGGACGCGGTGCTGATCCCCGCGCAGGGCGCGCTCGGAGCCGTCCTCGGCTGGTCCGGCGGCGTGCTCGTGAAGAACCTGCTGCCGCTCTGGCAGCTCCACCAGCGCTACGGCCTGCTCCCCTTCGGACGTCACAGCCTGCCCGCACTCCGCCTGCGGACCCGGGCGGCGGCGTGACGATCCTGGTGACGGGCCTGCCCAGGAGCGGCACGAGCTGGACGGGCAAGATGCTGGCGGCGGGCGGCGGCCTGGTCTACGTCAACGAGCCCCTCAACCCGCAACACCCGCCCGGACGCTGCCCCGGAGTCCTACGTGCCGACGTGACGCACCGGTTCCAGTACATCTGCGAGGACAACTCCGCCGACTGGCTGCCCGCCTTCCGCGACACCGCCGCCCTGCGCTACCGCTTCCTGCCCGAACTGCGCGCCAACCGCTCGCCGTACGACCTCGCCCGCATGCTCAGGTACGGCACCGCGTTCACCCTGGGACGGCTGACGCGACAGCGGGCGCTGCTCGACGACCCCTTCGCGGTGCTGTCGGCGGGCTGGTTCGCGACCCGGCTGGGCTGCAAGGTGATCGCCCTGGTCCGCGACCCGGTGTCGTTCGTGGCCAGCTGGCAACGGCTCGGCTGGACGGTGTACTTCCACGAGCTGCTCGAACAGCCCTTGCTCGTCCGCGACCACCCGGAGCTGCTGGAGCTGCGCGCCCTGGTCGGCTCCCAGGACCGCGTCGCCAAGGCGGCGGCGCTGTGGCAGGCGACCTCGCGGATCCTCTCCCGCACCCCCGGCATCCTGGTCACGTCCTACGAGGAGCTGGCCGCCGGCCCCGTGCCCGGCTTCCGCCGGCTGTACGACTACGCGGGGTTGCCGTGGACGTCCCGCGCCGAGCAGCGGATCACCCATGCCTGCACCGCCTCCGGCGACAAGGGGCACGCTTTCGCCTGGTCCGGCTGGTCGCGCACGGCCTTCCGGCCGATGGACTCGCGGCGGGCCCTGGAGGCGGCCTCGCGCGGCCTCACGCCCGCGGAGGTCGCTCGCGTCCGCCGGTTGACGGCCGATTCCACGGCCTGAGGTGGGCCGGCAGGTCCACCGGCACGCCCCGTCCGCGCAGCAGGAACCAGAGCAGCTTCGTCTGGACGATCGCCGCGATCACGAACGCGTAGACATACAGGAAGTAGTTGGCCAGGATCAGCGCCGGCACCGACAGCGGGAGCAGCGCGTAGATGAACACCGGGCTGAGGCTGTCCGTCACGTCGCCGGCCATGTCCACCACCCCGGCGGCGATGGCTCCCAGGGCGAACAGCCCGTAGCCGGTGGTCAGCCAGAACGCCATCCGGCCGCGCGGGTAGCGGTCCATGAGCTCGGCGATGGTCTCGTCCGAGGCCCAGGCGTGGCTTCCGGGGGTGCGGGGCCTGCCTCGTCCGTACCACCACAGCAGTCCGGCCTGCAGCAGGCCGCAGAGGGTCAGCGCCACCAGGGCCTCGCCGAACGACCGGACGTCGATGGACAGCGCCTTGGTCACCAGGCCCGCCGGGAAGGCGAGGATCGTCAGCAGCTCCTCGAAGATCCCGTCGCCCGTCCGGTCCAGCACGGCGGCGAGGGCGAGGGCCAGCAGCAGGACGCAGTAGGCGGCGGCCAGCAGGCTGACGAAGCCGGCCCGCGTGAGCGTGGTCACCGGAACTCCCCGCGTGCGGGGCGGAGCGGCGACCCGCCTGTGGTGTCAGGTCTCAAGAGGAGACCTCCTCGGCGGTCCGTCGGGAACCCTCACGGGCGACCGTGGGGAGGATGTCACTGCGGCACCCTACGAGCCCGTCAACGCCCCGAGAAGACCCAAATCCGCGTCACCGCCCGGCGCAGCAGGCATCCACCGAGCAGGCGCAGCGCGAACGGGAGGTCGTCGACGAGGTAGCGCCTGGCCAGCCGTCCGGGCTCGCTGAGCAGCCGGAACAGCCACTCCAGCCCGGCCCGCCGCATCCACAGGGGCGCCCTCGCCACCTGCCCGGCGGCGAACGCGATCGCCGCCCCGCAGCCCACGAACCACGCGCCGGGCAGCTCGCGCCGCAACTCCTCGATCAGCCGCTCCTGGCGCGGGAAGCCGAGCCCCACGAACACCAGCCTCGGACGCGCCGCGGCCACCCGCCGCCGCACCCGCTCCAGCCCCGCACGGCTCTCGTCGAACCGGTACGGCGGAGCCTCTACCCCGCACACCCCCAACCCGGGACACCGGCTCGCGAGCTCGCGGGCGGCGGCCACCGCCGCTCCCGGCGCCCCGCCCAGCAGGTACACCGGCCAGCCCCGGCTCGCGGCCATCGCGCTCAACGTCCAGATCAGGTCGGCCCCGGTCACCCTCTGGGGAAGCGGCGTGCCGAGCAGCCGCGACGCCCAGACCAGCGGCATCCCGTCGGCGACCACGAGGTCTCCGGAGTTCACCAGCTCCCGCAGGGCGACGTCACGCGCGGCGGCCCGGCAGATGTCCACGTTGGGGGTGACGATCCGCCCGCCCCGACCGGCGTCCAGCTCCCCGCGCACCCACTCGACCACCTGCCACTCGGTGAGCGGATCGACGCCGACCCCTCCGACGACCACCCTCGCACCCCGCCCTCGACAGGCGCCCTCAACCTTGCGAGCCACCCCTGACCCACCGGTGGCCTGTGAACTGCCCGCCGCCCTGGGTGCTTCGGTCGGGGCCGGGCTGGAGATCGCCTCTGGCCCCGGCGGCGGCTCCTTGAGGGCCGTCGGGGTGCTTCGGGGGCGTGGCGGGGTCAAATGCCGTGCCCCCGGTCGTGGAGCAGGGTGAGAACTCTGGGCGCGGAGACGAGGCCCGCCGCCACGGCGAGGGCGATGGGGGCGCGGGGCTCACCGAGGCGAGCGGTCAGGGCGCGGGCCGCCCAGCGGGCCGACTCGCGACGGTGGCCGAGGGCGGCGTGGTGGAAGGCGAGCTGGCCGTAGACGCGCGCCGCCCCCCGCGGATCCGTGGACAGTTCGGGGTGACGCGCGAGCATCCATTCGAGCCCCGCGATGCGGTCGGCCCAGCAGGTGACGTAGTGCGACGCCCCCCAGCGGACGCGTACCAGCGGCTCGTCGACGTTGGCGATGGGCCGGCGCTTGGCGGCGCGCAGGGCGAGATCCCAGTCCTCGTTCTGGCCGCGTGGGGCGCTCTCGTCGACCCAGAGCGCGCCGCGCCTGAACAGGAACGTCGAGGAGTGCACCATCACCATGCGGGAGCGCACCAGATGGGCCACGGTCACCGCGTCAGTGCCCGCCAGCCTCGGCACCCGACGCGCCCCGTGCTCGACCTCGATGCCGCAGCTCGCGAACTCGCCGCCGCCGTCGAGGACGCGGGTCTGCGCGGCGAGCTTTCCGGGCAGCCACAGGTCGTCGTCGTCGCAGAAGGCCACCAGGTCGGTGTCGCAGGCGGCGATGCCGGTGTTGCGCGCGCCCGGCAGGCCGGGGCTCAACCGGTTCGGCAGCACCCATATGTCCGCACGCACCACGCCGGCCACCTGCTCCGCGACCGTCTCGGGGTCGGCACCGTCGGCGACGACCACCACGAGGATCCGGCCCGGATACCGCTGCCCCAGCGCGGCCAGGACGGCCGCCCGGAGCTGCTCGGGACGGTTTCCCCTGGTCGGGATCACCACGCCCACGGACGGCGCAGCATCCCGCGGGGCACCGCGGCCATCGTTCATGCCGCCGCTCCTCCGTAGCCGTAACGGGTGCTGAGGGGCCAGGTGAGGGCGGTGACCAGGCGCCGGTGGCGGCCGGGCAGCGCGGACTGCCAGGCGTCGTCGCGAGCCAGTTCCACCGGGCCGACCGTGAATCGCATCGGGTTGCCCGACGCGGTGTGGGCGGTGGTGAGGTGGGCCGTGGTGCCGTCGAGGAACGACAGGTCGGGTTCGAGGCCGAGGGTGGTGGCCAGCGCCGTCAGCGTGGCACGCGGCGCGGCCAGCAGGTCCTCGTAACGGACGCGCGTCACCGGGGCCGGGAGGCGGTCGAAGGCGAGGTTCTGGGCGGTCCAGTGGAGCGCCGTGCGGGCCGCGCCCCAGCGGGTCATCGGGCGGCCGTCCTCGGGCCGCGCCACGGCCTTGCGCCAGGAGTGCGCGACGGCCTGCGGCGCCCTGACCACGTGCACGACGTGGACGCGCACCCCCGACTCCGCCAGGCAGTACGCGAGCGACGCGTGCTTGCTCGAGTCGATCACCACCGGCGCGCCCGCCGCCTCATAGACGCGGCGGAAGGCCCGGACGTACTCCCCCAGGTCGGGATGGCCGATGCGGGGAATCCGGCGGGTGCGGTCGACCCGGTGCCGCAGCGACAGCATCCGCTCGGCCAGGGCCGGCGGCCAGCCGCCGAAGGCCCGCTCGCCGACCCCCCGCCAGAACGGGCAGCCGGGGAACGGGCGGCCGCACCCGCACGGCTCGCCTGCCAGGACTCCTCTGGCCCACAGGTGGACCACCTCACCGAGGGGCGCCACCCCGGGCAGCTGCCCGAGCAGCCTCTCCAGCAGCGTGGTGCCGCTGCGGCCGAGGCCGCCCAGGAAGACGACCCTGGTGGCGGGCGAACGATCGGTCACGGCAGAGCCCTCACGTCGCGAATACGGAACGTGGAGACTTTAGCGCGGAGAGTAATCAGACGGTCACGGAATCGACAAAGGATCTACCGCGCCTCGGTGATCATCCCGGCGCCCACGGTGCCGTTGGTGGCCTCGTCCACGAGGATGAAGCCGCCGGTCAGCCTGTTACGCGCGTAGTCGTCGACGAACAGCGGCTGGGTGACCCTGAGTGACACGCGGCCGATCTCGTTGAGCCCCAGCGCCGTGGCGGCCTCGTCCCTGTGCAGGGTGTTGACGTCCAGCCGGTAGTGCAGGTCGCGGACGAGGGCGCGGGCCGTGCGGGTGGTGTGCTTGATCGTCAGCTTGGTGCGCGGCGTCAGCTTGAGGGTGTCGGACATCCAGCAGACCATGGCGTCGAGTTCCTGGGTCACCTGCGGCTGGTTGTTCGGACGGGCGATCATGTCGCCACGGGAGATGTCGAGATCGTCCTCGAAGCGGAGGGTGACCGACATGGGCGGGAACGCCTCCTCCACCGGCCCGTCGAACGTGTCGATCGCGGCGATCCTGGTGGCGAGCCCCGACGGCAGGTGCACGACCTCGTCGCCGGGCTTGAGCACGCCGCCGGCGACCTGGCCCGCGTAGCCGCGGTAGTCGTGGAAGGCGTGGTCGGTGGCCCGCTGGGGGCGGATCACGTACTGCACGGGGAAGCGCACGTCGACCAGGTTGCGGTCGGACGCGATGTGCACGTTCTCCAGGTGGTGCAGCAGCGACGAGCCGTTGTACCAGGGCATGTTCTCGGAACGCGACACCACGTTGTCGCCGTTCAGCGCGGAGATCGGGACGAAGGTCAGGTCGGCCACGTTCAGCTTCGAGGCGAAGGCGGTGAACTCCTCGCGGATCTCCTCGAAGCGCTCCTCGGAGTAGTCGACCAGGTCCATCTTGTTGACGGCGAGCACCAGGTGCGGCACCCGGAGCAGCGAGGTCAGGAAGGCGTGCCGCCGCGACTGCTCCAGCACGCCCTTGCGGGCGTCGATCAGGATGATCGCCAGGTCGGCCGTGGAGGCACCGGTGACCATGTTGCGGGTGTACTGGATGTGCCCGGGGGTGTCGGCGATGATGAACTTCCGGCGCGGGGTGGCGAAGTAGCGGTAGGCCACGTCGATCGTGATGCCCTGCTCGCGCTCGGCCCGCAGCCCGTCGGTGAGCAGCGACAGGTCGGTGTACTCGGTGCCGCGGTCGCGCGAGGTGCGCTCGACGGCCTCCAGTTGGTCCTCGAAGATCGCCTTGGAGTCGAAGAGCAGGCGCCCGATCAGGGTGGACTTGCCGTCGTCGACGCTTCCTGCCGTGGCGAATCGCAGAATGTCCATCGTTAGAAGTAGCCCTCCCGCTTGCGGTCCTCCATGGCGGCCTCAGAGGCGCGGTCGTCGGCCCTGGTGGCCCCCCGCTCGGTGATCCGGGTGGCCGCGATCTCCTCGATGATCTCCTCCACGGTGGCGGCCGTGGACGTCACCGCGCCCGTGCAGGTCATGTCCCCGACGGTGCGGTAGCGGACGACGGCCTCGAACAGCGGCTCGTCGTCGGCGCGCCGGACGACGTCGGAGTCGGGAAGCAGCATCCCGTCGCGCTCGAAGACCTTGCGCGTGTGGGAGAAGTAGATCGACGGGATCTCGATGCCCTCGCGCCGGATGTAATCCCAGATGTCGAGCTCGGTCCAGTTCGACAGCGGGAAGACCCGGATGTGCTCGCCCTTGCGGATGCGCGCGTTGTAGAGGTTCCACAGCTCCGGCCGCTGGTTCTTCGGATCCCACTGGCCGAAGTCGTCGCGGAAGGAGAACACCCGCTCCTTGGCCCGCGCCTTCTCCTCGTCGCGGCGGGCGCCGCCGAAGACGGAGTCGAACTCGTGCTCCTCGATCGCGTCGAGCAGCGTGGTGGTCTGCAGCCGGTTGCGCGAGGCCCTGCGGCCGGTCTCCTCGACCACCCGCCCCGCGTCGATGGACGCCTGGACGCTGGCCACGATCAGCCGCGCGCCGAGTTCCTGGGAGCGGCGGTCGCGGAACTCGATGACCTCGTCGAAGTTGTGCCCGGTGTCGACATGCATCAGCGGCAACGGGATCGGCGCCGGCCAGAACGCCTTCTCCGCGATGCGGAGCATGACGATGGAGTCCTTGCCGCCGGAGAAGAGCAGACACGGACGCTCGAATTCCGCCGCCACTTCGCGCATGATGTGAATGGCTTCGGCTTCGAGTACGTCGAGCTGCGACGTCGTGTAGTCGCGCTGGAGCATGAGACGCTTCCTCCGGCGGTTAGCGGTGCAGGTCCCGAATACCGGCGAGCAGGGATGACGCCAGTTCCGGTAGGGAAACCAGGATATCTGGTAGTGACGGGTCGACTTGGTTATAGGCCAGTGGCGAGCCGTCTATGCGGCTGGCGTGCGCTCCAGCGGCCTGCGCCACCGCGACGGGCGCGGCGGAATCCCATTCGAACTGGCCGCCCGCGTGCACGTACGCCTCGACCTCGCCGGTGAGCACGGCCGAGATCTTGGCCCCGGCCGACCCGATGGGCACCAGGTCGGCGCCGACGAGGTAGGCCAGCTTCTGCACGAACTCGGGCGGCCTGCTGCGGC
This sequence comes from Nonomuraea sp. NPDC000554, assembly GCF_040300065.1. Taxonomy (NCBI): domain Bacteria; kingdom Bacillati; phylum Actinomycetota; class Actinomycetes; order Streptosporangiales; family Streptosporangiaceae; genus Nonomuraea; species Nonomuraea sp. NPDC000554. Next base: position 132,731 of record NZ_JBEPDC010000010.1, read on the forward strand.
TGACCGCGATGCGGAACCTGCCCTTGTCGTAGGCGGGCAGCGTGGGCGGTTCGGCGGTGGTCAGCGTGCGCCCCTGCGCGGGCAGCGCCACCGCGCCCGCGCTCAGCGCGCCGCGTTCCCACAGCGCCACGTGCACGGCCCAGTCGGCGCGCCCCTCCTCGGCGAACTCGCGGGTGCCGTCGAGCGGGTCGACGATCCACACCCGTGTGGCGCTCTGCCTGCGCGGGTCGAGCCGCTCCTCGCGGGTGGCCTCCTCCGACAGCACGCAGTCGCTCGGCCGCAGCCGGGCCAGGGACTCCATCAGGAACAGATGGGAACTGCGATCGCCCTCGGCCCGCAACGCGGCCGGATCGCCGAACCCCAGGCGGGTGCGGACTTTCAGCAGCCGCTCACCTGCCTCCGTCGCCAAATCCGCCGCGAGCGCATGGTCGTCGCGAATCGTCATCAGTAAGCTCCTTGCCCGCGGGCGACGGCCGACCAGGTTTTCCACAAGATCTGGAGGTCGAGGGTGAGGGACCAGTTCTCCACGTAACGCAGGTCGAGCCGGACGGATTCCTCCCACGACAGATCGGATCTGCCACTCACCTGCCACAGCCCGGTCAGACCCGGCCGCACGAGCAGCCTGCGGCGCACGTCGTCGCCGTAGCGGGCGACCTCTTCCGGCAGCGGCGGGCGCGGCCCGACCAGCGACATGTGGCCGCGCACCACGTTGATGAGCTGGGGCAGCTCGTCGAGAGAGTGCCGCCGCATCAGCGTGCCGAGCGGGGTCACGCGGGGGTCGTTGCGGACCTTGAACAGCATGCCGTCGCCGTCGCTGACCAGGGTGATCTTCTGGTGCTCGGCGTTGCGGCGCATGGTGCGGAACTTCACCATCGTGAACAGCTCGCCGTCGCGGCCGACCCTGGTCTGCCTGAACAGCGCGGGCCCCGGGCTGGTCATCCGGACGGCCAGCGCCAGCCCGACCAGCAGCGGCGCCAGCAGCACCAGCAGCCCGGCCGCCACCACCCGGTCGAAGACGTTCTTGACGAGCTGCCTGGCCCCGGTCAACTCGGGGTGCTCGACGTGCAGCAGCGGCAGCCCGGCGGCGGGCCTGATCGTCGTGCGCGGCCCGGCCACCTCCATCAGCGCGGGCGCGACCACCAGCTCGGTCTGGGTGCGCTCCAGCCGCCAGGCCAGCCGCCGCAGCGCCAGGCCGTCCATCTCGGGGCAGGCGAGCACGGCCACGGTGTCGGCCGCGAACTGGTCGACCACCAGCGGGATGTCGCTGAAGTCACCGGCGACGGGCACGTCGCCCACGCTCTCACCGGGCGCGTCCTCGGGCAGGCAGGCGGCCACGACGTCCATGCCGTGGTAGCGCTCCCTGCGGAAGAGCTGCACCAGTTCCGCGACGGAGGCCGCGTGGCCCACCGCGACCACCCTGCGCATGCACGCGCCCCCGGCCCTGCGGCGGTGCAGCGCGCGGCGCAGGGCGTACCTGAACGTCAGGGTCAGCAGCGTGACCAGCGGCAGTGCGAGCACCACGTAGCCGCGGGCGACGTCGGCCTTGGTCAGGTAGGAGCCGATGGCCATGGCGGCGGTCAGAGCCACACCGCACTGCACGACGCGGCGGAACTCTTCCGACCCGATGCCGATCATGCGCGCCTCGTAGGCGCGGTTGAGCGCGACCGCGCACACCCACACGACCGGCAGGGCCGCGCTGAGCAGCACGTACGGCAGCGCGTACGCGGTCAGCTCCCGGAACCTGAGGAAGAAGGCGAGAGCCGCGCCGAGCCCCGCGCTCGCGAGATCGGCGAGCAGAGCATGGACCCGGTACGACCGCACCCAGTGAGGCATGCGAGGGCTGACCCGCCGGCCAGCGGGAATGCCGGATGTGACGACGGTCAACAACGCCTCGCCGTGGCGCACGCACCCTCCACGTGACCATGGGACAACGGACAGTCACCAGATGGTAGCGGTACGGAGCCGCCGTCGCGCGCGAACGGCTCTATGCGATGGTCAGCGAGGAGGGCCGGAAATCTTGAGGTCCGCCCGGTGATATTCGTTCTGGGTGGCTTCGAGGCCGCGCTCCATGAGCGACTCGACCACGTCGGCCGCCCGGTCGACAAGGAAGGGCAGGTCCTTGCGCTCGGCGGTGCCGAAGTCCTTCAGGACGAAGGCGGCGGGGTCCATGCGGCCGGGCGGGCGGCCGATACCGAAGCGGACCCGCAGGTAGTCGCGGGTGCCGAGCACCTTGGTGATGGACTTCAGTCCGTTGTGCCCGTTGTCGCCGCCGGCGAACTTGGCGCGGAGCGCGCCGTACGGGACGTCCAGCTCGTCGTGGACGACGATCAGCCGGTCAGGCCCGATCTTGTAGAAGTCGGCCAGCGCCTTGACGGGCCCGCCCGACAGGTTCATGTACGTGAGCGGCTTGGCCAGCACCGCGGCGCGCGTCTCCAGCACCTCGGCCCGGCTCTTGTGCGCCTTGAACCGCCCACCGGCCCTGGCGGCCAGCTCGTCGAGCGTCATGAAGCCGGCGTTGTGCCTGTTGCCCGCGTACTCGGGCCCCGGATTGCCGAGCCCGACGATCAGCCAGCGGTCCATGCGTTCCCCTCGACACGAACGGGGCAGCCCATGGCTGCCCCGTTCGGTGAACAGCGGTGCGTTACTCGGCGGCGGCCTCGGCGGCCTCGCCCTCGGCGGCAGCCGCGACCTCGCCCTCAGCCTCTTCCGCCTCGGCCGGAGCCTCGACCGGCTTGGCGATGACGTGCAGGACCACGACGTCGGCGTCGGCGGCCAGGGTGGCGCCCTGCGGCAGCTTCAGCTCACCGGCGGTGATCGAGGTGCCGACCGTGAGGCCCTCGACGTCGACCTCGACGCCGGTCGGGATGTGGGTGGCCTCGGCCTCCACGGCGACCTGGACGAGCTGCTGGTCGAGCAGGCCCTCGGAGTTGACGTCGCCGACGGTGGTGACCGGGATCTCGACCGTGACCTTCTCACCGCGCTTGACCAGGATCAGGTCGACGTGCTCGACGAAGCCCTTGATCGGGTCGCGCTGGACGCCCTTGGGCAGGGCCAGCTCGTCGACGCCGTCGCCCTGGAGGCGGATCAGCACGTTGGGCGTACGGAGCGCGAGGAGGACCTCGTGACCCGGCAGGGTCAGGTGCTTGGGGTCGATGCCGTGGCCGTACAGGACGGCGGGGACCTTGTCGGCGCGGCGGATCTTGCGAGCGGCGCCCTTGCCGAACACCGTGCGCGGCTCGGCGGCGATACGAACTTCAGACACGACATCTCCTAGGGATGCGAATCGGATGGTTGAGCGCTCTCCCTCACCCGCCCTAGCGGAAGGCGTTACGAGCGCAACCCGTCAAGTCTACCGGCTCGGGCGACGTACGCAGCCGCCCGAGCCGAACCGCCGTCGCGGGACGCCTGCTCAGGCGTCGCCCCGCGACAGCTCAGGTGTCGCGGGACGCCTGCTCAGGTGCCCCGCAGCGGCTCAGGTGTCGCCCTCGAACAGGCTCGTGACGGAGCCGTCGGTGAAGACCTCGGTGATCGCGCGCGCGATGAGCGGCGCGATCGACAGGACGGTGAGCTTGTCGAACCTCTTCTCCTCCGACAGCGGCAGCGTGTTGGTCACGATGACCTCGGAGATGCGGGAGTTCTTCAGCCGGTCGACGGCCGGGTCGGAGAACACGGCGTGCGTGGCGGCCGTGATCACGTTGGTGGCGCCCTGCTCGTAGAGGGCGTCGGCGGCCTTGCAGATGGTGCCGGCGGTGTCGATCATGTCGTCGATCAGCACGCAGGTGCGGCCGCGGACCTTGCCGACGACCTCGCTGACCTTCACCTGGTTGGCGACGTCGAGGTCGCGACGCTTGTGGATGAACGCCAGCGGCGTGCCGAGCGTGTCGGCCCAGCGCTCCGACAGCCGCACCCGGCCGGTGTCGGGCGAGACGATCGTGGTGTTGGCCAGGTCGAGCTTGTTCTTGAGGTAGTTCTCGAGCACCGGCATGGCGAACAGGTGGTCGACGGGGCCGTCGAAGAAGCCCTGGATCTGCGAGGTGTGCAGGTCGATGGACATGAGCCGGTCGGCGCCCGCGGTCTTGAACAGGTCGGCCATCAGCCGGGCGGTGATCGGCTCGCGGCCGCGGCCCTTCTTGTCCTGTCGCGCGTAACCGAAGAACGGCATGACCACGGTGATGCGCTTGGCGGAGGCCCGCTTGAGCGCGTCGACCATGATGAGCTGTTCCATGATCCACTGGTTGATGGGGCCGGTGTGGCTCTGGATCACGAAGGCGTCGCAACCACGTACGGACTCGAGGTAGCGGGCGTAGATCTCGCCGTTGGCGAAGTCGATCAGCCTGGTCGGGGTGAGGGAGACGCCGACGTGGTCAGCCACCTCCTCGGCCAGCTCTGGGTAGGCGCGGCCGGAGAAGAGCATGAGGTTCTTCTCGCCGGGCTGTTTGATGCTGGTCACTTGCCACTCTCCTGCTGCTCTTGCTCGGCCAGCGCCCTTTCGGCGGCCGCAGCCGACTTCGTGCCCGCGCGCCTGCGCAAGACCCATTTCTCGATGTTGCGCTGCTTCGCCCGCGCCACGCCGATCGCGCCCGGCGGGACGTCGCCGTCGATGACGGACCCGGCCGCCGTGTAGGCGCCGTCGCCGATCGTCACGGGGGCGACGAGCATGGAGTCGCAGCCCACGAACGCGCCGTCGCGCACGGTGCTGCGGTGCTTGTTGACGCCGTCGTAGTTGACGAAGATCACGGCGGCGCCGATGTTGACGTCGTCGCCGATCGTCGCGTCGCCGGCGTAACTCAGGTGCGGCACCTTGGAGCGCTCGCCGACCTGCGTGTTCTTCATCTCGACGAACGTGCCGGCCTTCGACTTGCGGCCGAGCACGGTGCCGGGCCGCAGGTAGGCGTACGGCCCGACGCTGGCCTCGGGGCCGATCTCGGCGCTGTCGCAGACGGCGTTGCGGACGACCGCCCCCGCGCCGACCCTGGTGTCGGTGAGCGTGGTGGCCGGGCCGACCTCGGCGCCGGCCTCGATGACGGTGCTGCCGTGCAACTGGGTGCCGGGATGCACGACCACGTCGGGCTCGATCTCGACGCCCACGTCGATCCAGGTGCTGGCCGGGTCGATGACGGTGACTCCGGCGCGCATGTGGCTCTCCAGCAGCCGCTGGTTGAGCACCTTGCGGGCCCAGGCGAGCTGCACCCGGTCGTTGACGCCCTCGACCTCGGCGAAGTCGGCCGCGACGTGCGCGCCGACGCGGTGGCCGTCCTGGCGCAGGATCGACAGGACGTCGGTCAGGTACTCCTCGCCCTGGGCGTTGTCGGTCGACACCCGCTTGACGGCGTCGGCGAGCAGCGAGCCGTCGAAGGCGTAGATGCCGGAGTTCATCTCCTTGATGGCCTTCTGCTCGGCGCTGGCGTCCTTCTCCTCGACGATCTCCAGGACGGCGCCGGAGGGGTCGCGGATGATCCGCCCGTAGCCGGTCGGATCGGGCACGTGGGCCGTGAGCACGGTGACCGCGTTGCCGTCGGCGCCGTGCTGCTCAAGCAGCGCGGCGAGGGTTTCGGCGCGCATCAGCGGCACGTCGCCGTACGTGACGAGGACGGTGCCGGCGATCTCGCCGACCTCCTCCAGCACGGTGCGGACGGCGTGTCCGGTGCCACGCTGCTCCCGCTGGACGACGGCCCGCGCGTCGGGGCTGGTCTGGGCCAGGTGCGCGGCGACCCGTTCGCGCGCGTGGCCGATGACGACGATCAGCTGCTCGGGACCGAGGTCTCTGGCGGCTGCGAGCATGTGGTCGACCAGCGCGTGGCCGCACAGCTCGTGCAGGACTTTGGGGGTCTGGCTCTTCATCCGGGTGCCCTCGCCCGCGGCGAGGACGATGACGGCGGCCGGGCGCGGCACACTCACGGACTGAGGCTCCCTGTGACTGGACGGTTCAGGGTGGTCGGCTACCGCACCGCCACCCTCCCGACACCGTGAGGATACCTGCCCAGCTTCAACGTCGTCGCTCGGGGGGACGACCGAAAAGCTCCCGGAAGAGGACTCGAACCCCTACAAAGTGGACCAAAACCACTTGTCCTGCCGATTAGACGATCCGGGACCAATCGGACACGGCTGGGTCCGACACATCCCTACGATACCGATCCCCAGCCCGCGTGCGCGCCCGCATAACAGAGCATCCGAAAACCTGCAAGCCGCAGAATCCACTCACGTCGCCCGCCAGAACGTAACCTTCCGACCATACGCAGCTTAGGGCTTCCTTACTTACGATGGCGTAGGTTACGGTGGCGTAGCCAGACAATCATCCTCATACATGTCGTGAGAGGTAGTCCATGACCGTTCTCGCCGAGCGTCCGACGCCTGGACCGAAGCCCGATGTCGACCCTGAAGCGCGCACCAAGGCCGAACTCGTCGTCTTCGCACTGGTCGTGGGGCTGCCCCTGATCGCGATCGCGGCCGCCGTGCCGTTCGCGTGGGGGTGGGGGCTCGGCTGGACCGACCTGGCGATCATGTTCGTCTTCTACGCCGTCTCCGGGCTCGGCGTGACCGTCGGGCTGCACCGCTACTTCACGCACGGCTCGTTCAAGGCCAGCCGTCCGCTGAAGATCGCGCTGGGCATCGCGGGGAGCCTGTCGCTGGAGATGTCCGTCCTGGACTGGGTGGCAACCCACCGCAAGCACCACAAGTTCTCCGACAAGGAGGGCGACCCGCACTCGCCGTGGCGCTTCGGCCCCGGCTTCAAGTCGCTGTCCAAGGGCCTGCTCTACGCCCACATGGGGTGGCTGTTCGAGAGCGAGCGCACCAACAGGGAGAAGTACGCCCCCGACCTGGCCACCGACCCGGACGTCATCAAGCTGCACAAGTGGTTCCCCGCACTGGCCCTCACCTCGATCGTGCTCCCCGGCCTGCTCGGCGGGCTGCTCACCTGGTCCTGGTACGGCGCGCTGACCGCGCTGTTCTGGGGCTCACTGGTACGCATCGGGCTGCTGCACCACGTGACCTGGTCGATCAACTCGATCTGCCACGTGTTCGGCGAGGAGGAGTTCCAGGTCCGCGACAAGTCGCGCAACGTCTGGTGGCTGGCCATCCCGTCCTTCGGCGAGTCGTGGCACAACCTGCACCACTCTGACCCGACCTGTGCCAGGCACGGCGCGCTCAAGGGGCAGATCGACCTGAGTGCCGGGCTGATCCGGATCTTCGAGAAGCTGGGCTGGGTCCACGACGTGCGCTGGCCGACTCCGGAACGGCTGGCGGCGAAGCGCATTGGCTGATGCCAACCCCTTGGCGACCGGTCATTCGTCCGGCACCGCCATTATGGAAACCGTGACTGAACCCCGATCTCGCAGGCGCATGACCGGTAGAGAGCGAAGAGAGCAGCTGATCACCATCAGCCGCACACTCTTCGCGGAGAAAGGGTTCGACGGGACCTCCATCGAAGAGATCGCGGCGACGGCGCAGGTGTCGAAGCCGGTGGTGTACGAGCATTTCGGCGGCAAGGAGGGCGTCTACGCGGTCGTGGTCGACCGCGAGATGCAGAAGCTGCTCGGCATGATCACCGAGGCGCTGTCCGCCGCCCATTCGCTGATCAAACTGGAGCGGGCCGCGCTGGCGCTGCTGCGTTACATCGAGGAGAGCAGCGAGGGCTTCCGCATCCTGGTACGCGACTCGCACGCCGCATCCGGAACCGGCACCTTCGCCAGCCTGATCAGCGAGATCGCCAGCCAGGTCGAGGACGTGCTCGCCGACGAGTTCGCGTCCCGTGGCTACGATCCCAAGCTCGCGCCGATGTACGCGCAGATGCTGGTGGGCATGGTGGCGCTGACCGGCCAGTGGTGGCTGGACGTGCGCAAGCCGGGCCGCGAGGAGGTCGCCGCCCATCTGGTGAACCTCGCCTGGAACGGCCTGACCGGGCTCAACCCGCAGCCCGAGATCACCGCGGTCACCCGGTCCCACCCGAGCATGGCGATCCCGCGCAGCAGCGACAAGGAGCTGCGCGAGCTGGAGAAGGCCCGCGAGAAGGAGCTCAAGGAGGCCGAGAAGGCCCGGCAGCGGGAGCTGCGCGAGGCGGAGAAGGCCAGGGTGCGGGAGCTGAAGGAGCGCGAGCGGGTGCTGAAGGAGGCGGAGAAGGCTCACGAGCGCGAGGAGAAGCTGCGCCAGCGTGAGGCCAGGCTCGCCGAGCGCGCCGCCCGCCTGGGGCAGGGCGACCAGCCCGACTGACAGCCCGGCTGACGCGGTCCCGGCTGGGTTCGTCGCCCCTCGGAACGAGGGGTTTTCTTGGGGTAGACCCGCCTCCTAGAACAAGTCGTTGCGGCTAAGTTAACGTTCCGTTCAACCAAATGGGGCATATTTCTCATATGTCCGCGGAACCACTGTCCTCTGGAAACGATCTGCCACTGCCCCAGGAGAGGTTCCTCAACCGCGAGGAGAGCTGGCTGCAGTTCAACGAGCGGGTGCTGGAACTGGCCGAGGACGACGCGCTCCCGCTGCTCGAACGGGTGCGGTTCCTGGCCATCTTCGCGAGCAACCTGGACGAGTTCTTCCGGGTCCGGGTGGCGGGTCTGAAACGCCGGATGGCGACCGGCCTGCTGCTGCGGACCAAGAGCGGCCTGAAGCCGCGCGAGGAGCTGGCCAGGATCGCGACCATCGCCGACGCGCTGGCCATCCGGCATGCCGCCGCCTTCCACGAGCAGATCAGCCCTCAGCTCAAGGCCGAGGGCATCGAGATCGTCAGGTGGGAGGATCTGGGTCGCGAGGAGCGCACGGAGCTGCGCAAACTGTTCAGGGAGCGGATCAGGCCGGTCCTGACGCCGCTCGCCGTCGACCCCGCCCACCCATTTCCGTATATTTCAGGGCTCAGCCTCAATCTCGCGGTTGTGGTGAGAAACCCGGAGGATGACCACACGGTCTTCGCCCGGGTCAAGGTCCCGTCGCAGCTCCCCCGGTTCGTCACCGCGTCAAAGGACCGGTTCGTCCCGCTGGAGGACGTCATCGCGGCGCATCTCGGCCAGCTCTTCAAGGGCATGGAGATCGTCCAGCACCACGTCTTCCGCGTCACCAGGAACGAGGACCTGGACGTCGACGAGGACGTCACCGAGAACCTCATGCAGGCCCTCGAGAAGGAGCTGCTCAAGCGCCGCTTCGGCCCGCCCGTCCGGCTGGAGGTCGAGGACACGATCACCCCGGAGGTGCTGGACCTGCTGGTGGAGGAGCTGGGTGTGGCCCCCCACGAGATCTACCGCATCGCCGGCCCGCTCGACCTGACCGGCCTGCACGCGATCGCCGATCTCGACCGGGGCGAGCTCAGCTACCGCCCGTTCGTCCCCGCCGAGGCCGTGAACGCCGAGGACGACATCTTCTCCATGCTGCGCGAGCGCGACGTCCTGCTGCACCACCCCTACGACTCCTTCGCCACCAGCGTCCAGCACTTCATCGAGGCCGCCGCGACCGACCCCAGGGTGCTGGCGATCAAGCAGACCCTCTACCGCACCAGCGGCGAGTCGCCGATCGTGGACGCGCTGATCGACGCGGCCGAGGCGGGCAAGCAGGTCGTGGTCGTCGTGGAGATCAAGGCCCGCTTCGACGAGCACGCCAACATCTCCTGGGCCCGCAAGCTGGAGCGCGCCGGATGCCACGTGGTCTACGGCGTGGTGGGCCTCAAGACGCACTGCAAACTCGCGCTCGTCGTCCGGCAGGAGCCCTCGGGCGAGCTGCGCCGCTACTGCCACATCGGCACCGGCAACTACAACCCCAAGACCGCCAGGCAGTACGAGGACTTCGGCCTGCTCACTGCTGACCCGCTGGTCGGCGAGGACGTCACGGACCTGTTCATCCACCTGACCGGCTACTCCAACCACTCCGCCTACCGCAGGCTGCTGGTGGCGCCGCACTCGCTCCGCGGCGGGCTGCTGGCCAGGATCGAGCGGGAGATCGCCCACCAGCAGGCGGGCCGGCCCGCGCGCATCAGGATCAAGACGAACTCGCTGGTGGACGAGCCGATCATCGACGCGCTCTACCGGGCGTCGCGCGCGGGCGTCCAGGTGGACCTGTGGGTGCGGGGCATCTGCATCCTGCGTCCCGGCATTCCGGACCTGTCGGAGAACATCCGGGTGCGCTCGATCCTCGGACGGTTCCTGGAGCACTCGCGCGTGTACGAGTTCGGCCTGGGCAGACGGCCCGAGGTGTGGATCGGCAGCGCGGACCTGATGCGCAGGAACCTGGACCGCCGGGTGGAATCGTTGGTCAAGGTGACGGCGCAGCAGCACAAGGCGTACCTCATCGAGCTGATGGACCTGGCCATGGCCGACACGACGAACGCCTGGTGGCTGAACTCCGACGGCACCTGGGTTCGCCACCCCGGCGAGGACCTGCAGAGCCATCTCATCGGCACCCGTCGCTGGAGGACTGTTGATGACTGACCCGCTCCGCGCCGCCGGAGCCGTCGTCTGGCGCGGTCACACGTCGCGCCCCGAGGTGGCGGTCATCCACCGCCCGCAGTACGACGACTGGACCTTCCCCAAGGGCAAGCTCAAGCCCGGCGAGCACCTGATCGCCGCCGCGCTGCGCGAGGTCCGCGAGGAGACCGGGCTGACCCCCGTGCTCGGCCGCTCCCTGCCGCCCATCCACTACCTGCACAAGAACCGGCTCAAACGCGTCGACTACTGGGCCGCGCAGATCGTGCAGGATGACGGATTCGTCCCCGGCGTCGAGGTGGACGAGCTGCACTGGCTCCCCCTCGACCGAGCTCGCGAACGGCTCACCTACGAGTGGGACGCGGGACTGCTGCACGCGCTGGCCGGGGCCCCGCTCGCCACCGTCCCCCTCGTGCTGGTCCGGCACGCGGCCGCCGGGTCGCGACAGGAGTGGCAGGGGGACGACGGCCTGCGCCCGCTCGACGCCGAGGGGCAGGCCCAGGCGGCGACCATCGCCCAGGTCCTGCCCGCCTACCAGCCCGAGCTGCTGATCAGCTCCCCCAGCCGCAGGTGCGTCCAGACCCTGGAGCCTTTCAGTTCCAGCATCAGGCTCGAACCGCTGCTCAGCGAGGAGAGCCAGGACCCCAGGAAGACCCCGGCCCTGCTCAGGGACCTCCGGGCGCCCACGGCCGTGTGCAGCCACCGCAAGGTGCTGCCCGAACTGATCCACGCACTCAGCGGCGAGGAGGTGCACCTGCGCAAGGGCGCGTTCGCCGTCCTGCACCGGCTGGGCCGCCGGGTGGTCAGCGTGGAGCGCCACTCCACGTGACGGGCAGCTCGGCGAAGCCCCCTGTGAGTTTGCCGTCGTTGGTCCGCAGCTCCTCGAACGGCACCGCCAGGCTCAGGTCGGGGAAGCGCTGGAACAGGCGGCTGAACACCGCCTCCAGCTCGACCCGCGCCAGACTGGCCCCGATGCAGAAGCGCGGCCCGTAGCCGAACGCCAGATGCGGGTCGCCCGGCGGCCTGCGCAGGTCGAACGTGTCGGCGTCGGGGAAGATCCGCTCGTCCCTGTTGGCGGCGCCCGTCGTGATCACGACGGCCTCGCCCCTGCGGATCGTCACGTCCCCGAACGGGATGTCCTCGTGCGCGTAGCGCGGCAGGCCGTGCAGGCTGGGCACGGCCAGCCGCAGGATCTCCTCGACCGCCGCCGGCGCGAGCCCCGGATCGGCCTTGAGCAGGGCCAGCTGGTCGGGGTTGGCCAGCAGGAGCAGCACGCCGTAGTTGATGCGGTTGACCGTGGTCTCGTGCCCGGCGAACAGCAGCCCGCCGGCGAGCTGCGCGATCGTGCCGTCGTCGTCCAGCTCGTCCGCCAGGTCCGACAGGACGTCCTCGCCCGGTTCGTGGCGCTTGCGCTCGATCAGCCCGGCCATGTACGCGCCCAGCTCCTCGCGGGCGGCGATGCCCTTGGCCTCGTCGCCGAGGTCCGCCATGGCCGCGGAGACACCGCTGAAGTACTCCCTGTCCTCGAACGGGACGCCGAGCAGCTGGCAGATGACCAGCACCGGCAGCGGGAAGGAGAGCTCGGCGTGCAGGTCGGCCGGGGGCGTGAGGGTGGCCAGATGGTCCAGCCGCTCGTCCACGAGCGCGCCCACGTGGTCGCTGAGCGCCTTCATCCGGCGGGCGGAGAAGGACGGCATGAACAGCTTGCGCATCCGCGTGTGGTCGGCCTTCTCGGTGGCAGCCTCGCCCTGCGGGCCGCCGAGCAGCGCCGAGTTCGACAGCCGGGGGGCCTTGTCCGGTTCCGGGTGCGAGCGGCCCAGCCGGGGGTCGGCGAACAGCTTGCGCGCGTCCTCGTAGCCGCTGACCAGCCAGACCTCGTCGCCCGTGCGGGTGCGCACCTTGGCGATGCCCTCCTTGGCTCGCAGGTCCCGGTAGGCCTCGGGCACGTCCAGCGGGTCACGCCGGTCGAAGGGGATAACAGGAAGGTCTCTCATATCACCTTCCTAACAGCTTCGACGGTCTCCGCCCAGACATGGGGGAACTCGGCCTCGGCGCGTTCGGCCGTGCCGCGTTCGAGGCCGATCAGCAGACCGTACGTGAACGTGTCCTCGCCCGCCTGGCGGGCGCTCTCCGCCTCCTTGGTCAGCGTCTCCTGGGCGACGACGCCGTCCTGGTGGGCGCCGAGGACCTCCTGCACCGCCTCGGCGTGCTTGGCCAGCTTGGCCATCGGCTTGCCGAGCGTCGGCTGCAACGCCTCCGCCGTGTAACGGGCCCGCTTCGCGGCCTTGCGGACGTCGTGCATGGCGATCTGGCGCCGCTCGTAGTCGTCGATCGCCTGCGCGGTGTCGTAGGCCCTGGTCACCCGGTTCCAGTTGGCGGACGCCACGCCGCTCAGCATCTCCTTCGCGGGCGCCGACGCGGCCTTGCCCAGCTCCGGCTCCGTGACCAGGCGGTCGAGCGCGTCGAGCAGCGCGTAGTAGCGCTCGCCGCTCAGCGTCTCCTTGATCCGCTCGTACGCCTCCAGCTCCCGCCTGTGCAGATCGTCCCCGAGCCTGGTCTGGATCGGGCCCGTAACCAGCTCGGGGGCCAGCTGCGCCAGCTCGCCCGCGAACCTGGCCCTGATGACCTCCAGGTCGCGCGCCTCGGCCAGCACGGTGCCCAGCCAGCGCAGCTCGTCCTGGAGCTGGACGGTGTCGGTCACGATCTTCCTGAACGCCTTGAGCGCGCTGCGGAGCCTGCGCGAGGCGACCCGCATCTGGTGCACGGCGTCCTCCTCGGCCCGCCGCACCCGGGGGTCCTGGGCGAGCAGGGCGACGACCTGGCTCTCCAGGTAGTCGACGACCGTGTGCCCGGCCGTTCCCGGTTCCGTGCCCGCCCTGGGCACGGGCGGCCGGTCGAGCAGCCTGCCGAGCTTGCTGGACGAGTCCGACGGGGTCGCGCCCGCCTTCCTCAGGCGCTTGCCGACCTTGGCGAGGAGGGCCTGGTCGCCGCTTAGCAGCTCGGCCTCGACCTCACGCCAGCGCTCGATCTTGGGCTCGTCGCCGAAGACGGTGCCCTTGACCCTGTCGTCCGCGATCTCGACCAGCGCCGTCCCGCCCTCCTGCAGGAGCGTGACGCTGCGGCGCGTCTCGAGCTCGGCGACCGCCACCAGCTCCGCACCGCGCGTGAAGGCGCGCACCAGCTCGGACAGCTCCTCGGGGACGACCTTGGTGCTCCGGGTGAGCGGGTGGGTGATCTCCTGGCGGACGCCCTTCGCCTTGGGGAGCTTCAGATGCCAGCCGGGATCGGTGCCGCCCCGCCTGCGCCGCAGCGTGATCCCCCGGGCAGCCAGCCGCAGATCGGGCGTGTCGTAGTAGAGGGCGACCAGTTGATAGGTCTTCGGCCCCGCGACGTCGCCCAGCTTGGTCAGGTCCGGCACCGAGTAGTCGGCTTGGACGTCGAATTTGTCCTCGATCTCTATGCTCACAGCACCTCACAAAGAGTTCGATTTCGGGACAATCATGCCACCGATGAGCGAACATCACACGGGTTGCAGGAGCTCGATCCTGTTCCCGACGGGGTCGGTGACGTAGATCCGGCGGAAGCCCGGGAAGAGGTCGTCGGGCACCGCGTCGGGCAACCTGGCGGCGAACGCGTCCAGGTCATCGACCAGGAAGGCCGGGTGCGCCTTGCGCGCGGGGCGGAAATCGTCCTCTATGCCGAGATGGACCTCGACCCCCTCGACCCTGAACCAGGCGCCACCCCGGGCGGCCAGCTCGGGCGGTTTGGGCACCTCCCGCAGGCCGAGGACGCCCACGTAGAACTCCCGCAGCGACGGCTCGCTCCCGGCCGGCGCGGCCAACTGCACATGATGCAACGCCTTGATCATCTCCAGACCAGCCTTCCTCAGCCTTCGCCCTCGCTCTCCTTGCGGGCCACCACGAAGACGCGCCGGAACGGGAAGGGCGTGCCGTAGGCCCTCGCGGGATAGGCGGCGGCCAGCAGGTCGGCGAGCTGCGCGGTGAACCGCTTCTGCTCGTCCCGGGCCAGCCTGTCGAAGATGGGCCGCAGCGCCGTCCCGGAGATCCAGGTGAGCACCGGATCGTCCCCCTGCAGCACGTGCACGTACGTCGTCTCCCAGGCGTCGACCTGGCAGCGGTAGCCGCTCAGCAGGTCCAGGTACTCGACCGGGTCCCCGACCGGCCGCCCCCTGTCGAAGTCGCCGAGCCGGTCGGACCACTCCTTCGAGGCGCAGAGCTGCCGGATCGCCAGATGGCTGGGCGCGTCGAAGTTCCCCGGCACCTGGAAGGCCAGCCACCCGCCCGGCGCGAGCGCCTCGACCCAGTGCCCGATCACGTCCCGGTGTGACGGCACCCACTGCAGCACGGCATTGGACACCAGCACGTCCACCGGCCTGTCGGGACGCCACGTGGTGACGTCCGCGACCGTGAACCGGGGAGACACGTCGAGTTCTCGGGCCTTCCCGATCATCGCCGGGGAACTGTCGAAGCCGTCCACGGTCGCCTTCGGCCAGCGGTTGGCCAGCGTAACGGTCAGTTCTCCGGTGCCGCAACCCGCGTCCACGACATAATCGGGATCGTCGGCTCGCACCCTCGAGACCAGGTCGAAGAACGGCCTGGAGCGCTCGTCGGCGTACCGGGAGTAGGTCGCTGGGTCCCAGATATCTCTCGACATAAAGATAATTGATATCGAGAGAGATATCTCGATGTCAAGACAGTACACTCTGTGCCATGACAGAAGACCCGAAGGACGAGGTCGACAGACTGATCGCGGCCTGGCGGTCGGAACGCCCCGACCTGGACGTCGAACCCCTACAGGTGCTGTCGCGCGTCTCGCGACTGGCCAAACACCTCGACCGTGCCAGGCGAGCCTCGTTCGCCGAGCACAACCTGGAGCCCTGGGAGTTCGACGTCCTCACCGCTCTGCGCCGAGCCGGCAAGCCCTACGAGCTCAGCCCCGGAGCCCTGCTCAAAGCCACCCTAGTCACCTCCGGCACGATGACCAACCGCATCGACCGCCTCGCCCAGGCCGGCCTCGTCCGCCGCCGTCCCGACCCCGAGGACCGCCGCGGCGTCCTCGTCTCCCTCACGGACACCGGCCTGGCACGCGTCGACGCCGCCTTCGCCGACCTCCTCCGCCGCGAGCACGCCCTCCTCGCCGGCCTCGGCCCCACCGACCAGCGCACCCTCTCATCCCTCCTCCGCACCCTCCTCGCCCCCTTCGACACCTGACCCCTTTCGGACTCTTTTTAAGGGCACTTTCTTTTACGGCACGGCCACATTGCCCGCGCCGCCGTCGTCGGTGGGCGACCGTCGAGCGCCGGTCGTGAAGGCTCACGGGGTTCTCGCCGTTACGACGCGTTCTTTACCGTCTGCTTCGCTGAGTCGACGTCCGCCTCCAGCTCGTCCTCCTCGACCGCCACCAGTACCGACTCCCGCGCCCACCCCAGCCACCAAGCCGCAGCACCACCGGGCCCAAGGTGCTGAGATGTTCGTCACGCCCGTGTTCATCGGTCACACAACGAGGACGCCACCGGCCCAGGGTGCTGGGCTGGTGGCGTCCTCGTTGCGCGGGTGGGTTATTCGCCGAGGCGGTCGGCTACCTCCAGCCACTCGGCCTCGACGGCGTCCTTCTGGGCGTGGATCTCCCTCAGTTGGGCGTCCAGGGTGCCGAGTTTGGCGTAGTCGCTGGCCGCGGAGGCCATGGCGGTGTGGAGCTTGGCCTCCTCGCTGCTGAGCCGGTCGAGCTGGCGCTCCAGGCGGTTGAGGTCCTTGCGCAGCTCGCGCTCCTCCTTGGCCGACAGAGCCGCCGGCTGGGAGGCTGCGGGCGCGTCCGACGCCGCAGACGACGGCTGGGCGGCGCCCACGCCGACGCGGGCCGTGAGGGCGGTGCCCGCGGCACGGCGCTCCAGGTACTCGTCGACGCCCCCCGGGAGGAACGACAGGGTGCCGTCGCCGAGCAGGGCCACCGCACGGTCCGTCACGCGCTCGAGGAAGTAGCGGTCGTGGCTGACCAGGACGAGCGTGCCGGGCCAGCCGTCCAGGAGGTCCTCGAGCTCGTTGAGCGTCTCGATGTCCAGGTCGTTGGTCGGCTCGTCGAGCAGCAGGACGTTGGGGTCGTCCATGAGGAGCCTGAGGAGCTGCAGCCGCCTGCGCTCGCCGCCCGACAGGTCGCCGACGACCTTCCACTGGGCGTCGCCCTTGAATCCGAGCCGCTCAAGCAGCTGCGAGGCCGACCACTCCTTCTTGCCGACCTGGATGTACTTGCGCACCTCCTCGACCGTCTCCAGCACCCTGCGCGTGGGGTCGAGTTCGGCCAGTTCCTGCGACAGGTGCGCCAACCGCACCGTCTTGCCCCTGACGACGCGCCCGGCGTCGGGCTTGACCGTGTCGGCGAGCAGCCTGAGCACCGACGACTTGCCGGAGCCGTTGACGCCGATCAGTCCGATGCGGTCGCCGGGGCCGAACTGCCACGTCGTCCGGTCGAGCACCAGCGGGCCGCTCTCGGGGCCTCCGGCGTGGAGGGTGACGTCCTCCAGGTCGTACACGGTCTTGCCGAGGCGCGCGGCCGCGAACCGCATCAGCTCCACGTTCTCGCGGGGCGGCGGTTCGTTCGCGATCAGGGCCTGGGCGGCCTCGATCCGGAACTTGGGCTTGGACGTGCGCGCGGGCGGGCCGCGGCGGAGCCAGGCGATCTCTTTGCGCATGAGGTTCTGGCGACGTTCCTCGGCGGCCTGGGCGATGCGGGCGCGCTCCGCCTTGGCCAGGACGTAAGCGGCGTATCCCCCCTCGTACCGCTCGACCCGTCCGTCGACGACCTCCCACGTCCTGGTGGACACGGCGTCCAGGAACCACCGGTCGTGTGTGACCACCACCAGGGCGCTCTTCCTGCCCGAAAGGTGCGCGGCGAGCCAGGCGATGGCCTCGATGTCGAGATGGTTGGTGGGCTCGTCGAGCATGATCAGATCGTGCTCGTCGATGAGCAGCTTGGCGAGCGCCGTACGCCGCCGCTCGCCGCCGGACAAGTCACCGGCCTGCGCGTCGAGTTCGAGGTCGCCGATGAGGCTCGACAGGATCTCGCGGACGCCCTGATCACCCGCCCACTCGTGCTCGGCACGTCCGCCTAGCACGGCTTCCTTCACGGTCACGGCCGGATCGAGCACGTCCTGCTGGGAGAGGAACCCGACCCTCAACCCGCGGGTATGCGTGACGCGCCCGCTGTCGGGACGCACGTCCCCCGCGATCACCGACAGCAGCGTGGTCTTCCCGCCACCGTTGCGGCCGACGACGCCGATGCGTTCACCGGCCCCGACGCCGAGGGAGAGATCACTGAGCAGCGGCTTGGGCCCGTATGCGTGGGAGACGGATTCGAGATTGACCAGATTCATGGCCCTCCCAGGGTATCGGCTCCCAGCCACCTCCCGCCCAGCCCAGCTCTCCCCACCTTGGCGGGACCGACCCTCAGGGGGCAGCCGCCCTCCACGGGTCCCGCCCAGCCCAGCGCCGACCACCCATGCGGTACCGACACACCCCGCCAAGCCCGGCACCGACCTCCCCAGACGGCGGCGGCCCACCGCCGCCCGACTCGGCGCCCAAAGTGAGATCACGCGGGAAGGTCCCTGTCCATCGCCGCCCCTCCCCGTGAAGGGCTCCTGACCCAGGATCTGGGCCTACAAGCCACCACGTGGGAAGAGCCTCGTCCGCCACCGCCCATCCCTCGAAGGCCCGACGTGCCACCCGGATCGACACCCGACATGCGCAACCGCCGCCGTCGGGAGTTCCAACTCCACCTCGACGGTGCCTGGTCCAGCGACACACCCGACCGCACCCGGAGGGCGTCCTTCACCGCCTGCGCGGATCATCGCCTGCCGCAAGCACTCCCGATGGTGGACGAGGGGAACTCAGAGCAGGGCCGCGCCCGGGACGGGGCCGTGGGCGGGGACCGCGGTGGTGCAGCCCGCGAACTGCGACAGGGTGCTGGCGAGGTCGCGGGCGTGGTCGGCGTCGGTGGCGAGGAACGCGCAGGTGGGGCCGGAGCCGGAGACGAGGGCGCCAAGCGCGCCGTGTCGGCGGCCCTCGTCGAGAGTGCCGGCCAGGTCGGGACGCAGCGTGAGAGCGGCGAGCTGGAGATCGTTGGCGAGACGAGCACCCAGGGCTGGGGCGTCACCGGCACGGAGGGCCGCCAGGAGGGCTTCGTCGAGCTCCGGCCAAGGGACGTCCGCACCCGTCTCGGCGCGCAACCGGTCGCACTCGGCGTAGACCTTGGCCGTGGAGAGGCCGCCTTCGGCAACCGCGAAAACCCAGTGGAAGAGGCCGCCCGTGGGCAGCTGGCTCAGCTGCTCACCGCGTCCGGTGCCGACCGCCGTGCCCCCCAGCAACGAGAACGGCACGTCGCTGCCGAGATCGCCGGCGATCTCCATGAGGTCCTCCAACGGCAGGCCCAGACCCCACAGCTCGTTGCACGCCACCAGCGCACCGGCCGCGTCAGCGCTACCACCGGCCATACCCCCGGCCACCGGGATGGCCTTGTGGATGACCAGCTCGGCTCCGTACGTGCGCCCG
The DNA here is from genome assembly GCF_040300065.1 of Nonomuraea sp. NPDC000554. Taxonomy (NCBI): domain Bacteria; kingdom Bacillati; phylum Actinomycetota; class Actinomycetes; order Streptosporangiales; family Streptosporangiaceae; genus Nonomuraea; species Nonomuraea sp. NPDC000554. The sequence continues at coordinate 151,692 of NZ_JBEPDC010000010.1, forward strand.
GCGTGCTTGGCGAGCGCCCGGGCGGCCTGGATCGCCAGGTTCCCGTCGTCGACCGGCACCTGGTCGGCCCACTCGCCGACCACCGACACCGTCATCCCCTCGGACTCCTTGGCCACCACCTCGTCGAAGATCGACACTGCGTGGAAGACGTTCACGAGGTCGTGGTAGCCGTCCTCCCTGAGCGGGCCGACGGAAAGCTGCACGTTGACCTTCGCGGGCACCCGTACGGTCACCGAACTCATCGATCTGCTGCCACTCTCTAGCCTGGAATCAGGGACTCTGAATCGTATCGGGGCCCGCGCACCTACCTGGCCTTTTTCCTGCACGAGCGACGGGAAAGCAGAAGACCTTCAGGACCAGGTCCTTGACCTGCAGCAAAGACCTCCAGACCCACACGCTTGATCTCAGCAGAAAACGTCCCGGCCAACAGCTTTGATCCACAAGCGCGGACCGGAGGCGACGGAATGCCCGGCGGGCCCGCGGAAGTGCAGGCGGCCTGCGGAAGTCCCGAGCGGACCGTGGAAGTGGTGGCGAACGGCGGAAGTGACGACGTGACGACGTGACGGCGTGACGGCTTGACGGCGTGACGGCGGCGGTGCTGGCCAACGCGGCGGTAGGCGGTTGGCCGTCTGCGAGAACGCCCCTTCCCAACGAACCAGGTGTCCAACAGCGGACACCCCCGAGGCGACCGGAAGCTCCGCCCACGCGACCGCTGGCGACGTCAATGGGACGCGACGCATTGGAGTAGCAGCCCCGCATGCTATAGAGCAGGTCAGCAGATTCGCGGACGTGACTGATGATCGCCCGTGAGGCCGGGGCGGTTGGTTGCGTGGGCAGGGAGTGATCATGGCTGAGGTTGTGGTGGTCGAGGTGCCGCAGTGGCGGGGGTCCGGATCGCGTACGGCTGAGCGGTTGCGGGAAGGGGCTCGGTTGCTGGCCGGGATGGTCGACGCCGAGCATCGGACGCGTGTCGAGGTGGACGACGACCTCGCCGCGACGGCTGCCCGGGTTCGTTCGGCGCTCTCCCAGGCGCCCGACGGACTGGTGGTCACCACGGGTGGGGACTGCGGCGTCGAGTTGGAGCCGGTCAAGGCTGCTCGGCGACGGTTCGGGGACCGGCTGGTGGTCGTCTGGTTCGACGCTCATGGTGATCTCAACACTCCCTCCTCATCGCCTTCTGGTGCCTTTCATGGCATGGTGCTGCGCGCCCTCACCGGGGAAGGGCCTGCGGGGCTGGTGCCTGATGAGCCGGTGGATCCTCGCCAGGTCGTCCTGGTGGGGGTACGTGATCTCGACCCAGGCGAGGCCGCGTTCATCGAGTCCAACGGGGTTCGTCACCTGGGCCTGGTGGATCCAGTGGCCCTCACGGACGCGATCGCCGAAGCCGCTCCCCATCCGCGGAGCGCGGCCGTGTACGTCCACATCGACCTCGATGTGCTCGATCCGGACGTCTTCGCGAGCATCGGTTGCCCCACTCCTGGCGGGCTTCAACCTGATCAGCTCCTCGCCCTGGTGACGGCTATCGCGGGCCGGTTCGAGGTGGCCGGGCTCGGGATCGTGGAGTACGAGCCGTCCAGGCCGGAGGACCAGGAGCTGCTCACTCCGCTGGTGCACACGCTGGCCACGGTCTGCGCCAAGAACTGACCTCGCAGAGTTGGGGCTATCAGGCCCGCACCCGGACCTGATAGCAGAGGGGACCGACACCACCGAGCCAGCACCCGGCCCCGATGGCCCGGCCACCATTACCGCCAGATCCGTGCCTGGACCCGGCAGCGAAGGACCCGTCACCACCAGATTCCCGCGCCCCCGGTAGCGCTCCCGGTCTGGCGGGGACGGGGGCCGTCGCTACCGGGGTCGCGTCTGGATGCGGTGGAGAGGTTGTGTCGTTGTGATGCCGCCCCAACGGGCGTTCGGGGTCGGGCTGCGCCAATGGCGCCGGGGTCAGGCTGGGCGGATGGCGCCTCGGTAGAGCGGGCCGTAGTAGGGCGAGCCCACGAAACGGGTTCGCCGGACCACGTCGCCCGTTCTGGGGGCGTGGATCATCACGCCTTCTCCCAGGTAGAGGCCCACGTGGGTGGGGTCTCCTGTGCCGCCGCCGAAGAAGACGAGGTCGCCCTTGCGAAGGTCGCCCAAGGGGATCCTGTGGCCCTGGCGGAACTGGGTGCCTGTGTAGTGGCCGAGCCGCATCCCGGCCTTGGACCATGCATAGAGGGTCAGGCCACTGCAGTCGAAGCCTGTTGTGGCGGCTCCCCTGCCCACGCCTTTGGTGGGGCCTGTGGGGGAGCCTCCGCCCCAGGAGAAGCGGACTCCCAGCTGACGGAGGGCCGCGGCGGCTGCCACCTCACCCCTTGTGGGCCTGGACGCCGCGCTGCCCGGGGTGGTCGCACTCTCTTGAGTGGCGGCGCTCTCTGAGGTAGACGCGCCCTCTTGGGTGGACGTGCTCCCTGGGGTGGAACTCTCGGCGGTGGGCCTACTCCCGGGGAGATTCGTGCTGTCCTCGTTGGCGGCGCTCTCTGAGGTGGCCGTCAGAGCCTTTGGTGCCGCCGTGGCCGGTGAAGTGGGTTGGGTTGCGGCACTGGCCCCGGGTGGACTGCTTACCGCGGTCGGTGGCGCAGTGGCCGTGATGATGATCGACGGTGGCACGGCCGCGATCGGCGCCGGAGCCGACCTGGTCAACGGTGGAGCGGCCCCGGCCGACGGCGGAGCGGCCCCGGCCGATGGTGAGGTGGCCTCTGGCGGCGGTGGCGTGGCGGATGTTGGGGCGGCGGCGAAGGTCGAGAGGTCTGGCGGGCCGAAGGCGTCGCCGCGGCCAGGTCTGCTCTGTGGAATGCTCGCGCAGTCTTCCGGCGGTAGAACCAAGACGATGCGGACGAGCGCCCCTCTTCGGGAACCCTTCTGGGGGAGGACGAAGAGGTCTTCCGAGTACCTCGACATCCGGTCGAGTGCGATCACACCGAAGCACATGCGCTCATCGGAAGCCGACGCCGACGCAGGGTACGAGAACACGGTCAGCCCCGCGAGGAGCCCGCCGCCGATCGTGACGCTCATGGAAGAGAGCCGGGTCATGGGTGCCTCCTGTGCCGTAAGGGAACGGAGGCCCAGGATCATTGAGCGGGGCGAGCGGTCGCGGAACCGAACGAGGTTCTGTGGAAAACATCGAGTTATCCACAACCGGGGTAGATCGCCGCGCCCCCGATCGCTATGAGCCCGAGGGTAGACGCCAGATAGTTATGCGTCGTACTATCTCACGTCGAATCATCTCCAGACAGACGCATCGTTGTGTCTAAAAGTAGTTTGACGTCGAATTAGATTCGGAGTGACATGCGTACCCTGATCCGAAACGTCCGCGTCTTCGATGGCGAGCGGACCGTCCCCAGCGCCGACGTCCTGATCGACGGCGACCGCATCGGCGAGCCCGGCGGCCCCGCGGACGCCGAGATCGACGGCACCGGAAAGACCCTGCTGCCCGGCCTGATCGACGCCCATGCGCACGCCTTCGACGGCGATCTCGCCGAGGCGCTGAAGTTCGGTGTCACCACCGAGCTCGACATGAACAACCTGCCGCCCATCCTGGCCGCGCAGCGCCGCAAGGCCGCCGAGCGGGACGACGTCGCCGACATCCGCAGTTCCAGCCTCATCGCCACCGCACCCAACGGGCACCCGACCCAGATCATGACCCCCGACCTGCTGAAGGCCCTGGGCACGGACGCCACCATCGACACGGTCGCGGACGCGGGCCAGGCCAAGGCGTTCGTCGAGGCCCGGCTGGCGGAGGGCGTCGACTACCTGAAGATCGCGATCGACGACGGCGCGGTGTCCGGGATGCGGCTTCCGGCGCTCAGCCCGGAGCTCGCCGCCGTGCTGGTCGAGGCCGCGCACGCCGCGGGGCTCAAGGCCATCGCGCACACGGTCACCGCGCGAGAGGCGATCATCGCGCTCGACGCGGGCGTCGACGGGCTCGCGCACCTCTACTCCGACGCCGGCCCCGACGACGCCGAGGAGACGGCCGCCAGGATCGCCTCGTACGACGCGTTCGTGGTCAGCACGCTCACCTTCATCGAAGCGGTCACCGGCGATCCAGGCAGCGTGGAGCTGCTGCGGGACGAGCGCGTCGGGCCGAGGATGTCGGAGCAGGCGAAGGCCACCTTCAACCGGGAGTTCACCGACATCCCCATGCATTCGGAGGGCGTGACGAACGCCTCGCACGCGGCTCTGGCGCTGTTCCGGGCAGGGGTCCCTCTGCTGGTCGGCACGGACGCCACCCCCTTCGGCCCGGTGCACGGCGCGAGCATGCACCACGAGCTGCTTCTCCTGACCGAGGCCGGGCTGACCGCAGAGGAGGCGCTCACCGCGGCCACCAGCGTCACCGCCCGCTGCTTCGGCCTCGCCGACCGCGGCCGGATCGCTCCGGGGCTCCGCGCCGACCTGCTGCTCGTCGACGGAGACCCGACCCGGGACATCACCGCCACCCGCGCCATCGCCGACGTCTGGCGGCGCGGGGTGCGGCAGTCCCGCGCGTGACCGCTAGGGTCTGGCCTCGGCGATCCGCGCGAACGCCTCGACGTCCAGCTGCTCCCCGCGGGTGGACGGCTCGACCCCCGCCGCGCGCAGCGCCTGCTCCGCCCCCGCCGCCGAGCCCGCCCACGTCGACAAGGCCGCCCGCAGCGTCTTCCTGCGCTGGGCGAAGGCGGCGTCGATGACCTCGAACACCTCCTTGCGGGAGGCGGTCGTCGCCGGGGGCTCGCGGCGGGTGAGCGAGACCAGGCCGGAGTCGACGTTCGGCACCGGCCAGAAGACGGTGCGCCCGACGGGGCCCGCCCTGCGGACGTCCGCGTACCAGGCCGCCTTCACGGACGGCACGCCGTACACCTTGGAGCCGGGGCCCGCGGCGAGCCGGTCGGCGACCTCCGACTGCACCATGACCAGCCCCTTACGCAGCGAGGGCAGGGCTTCGAGCAGGTGCAGCACGACCGGCACCGCCACGTTGTACGGGAGGTTGGCCACCAGGGCGGTGGGCGTGTGCCCGCGCAGGTCGCCGGGTGTGACCTTCATCGCGTCGGCCCTGACCACCGTAAGCCTGTCGGACAGCCCGCGCTCCCCCACGGTGATCGGAAGCTGCGCGGCCAGTACGGGGTCGATCTCGACGGCCACCACATGCGAGGCGCTGGGCAGCAGGGCGAGGGTGAGCGAGCCGAGGCCCGGCCCGACCTCGATCACCACGTCATCGGGCGTGAGGTCGGCCACGCGAACGATCCGCCGGACGGTTCCCCCGTCGATAACGAAGTTCTGCCCCAGCTTCTTGGTCGGACGAAGATCTAGCTTGTCCGCCAAAGTACGTATTTCCGCAGGGCCCAACAGCCTCATCATCCAATAAGTCTCCCGCATCGAAGAACCTGCGATGGCGGGCGGGGGGATCACAGGGGAGGATGGCGTGGAACACGAAGGGACGTCGCTCATGGAGCCAACGGGCGCCGCGCCGCTCCGCCCCCGGGATCCCCGGGACATCGGCCCGTACCGGCTGCTCGGCCGGCTCGGCGAGGGCGGCATGGGCACGGTGTTCCTGGCGAAGGCCCCCACGGGACGGTTCGTCGCGGTCAAGGTGGTGAAGGCGGAGTTCGCCAACCAGGAGGGCTTCGCGGCGCGCTTCCACGCCGAGGTCGACAACGCGCGGCGGGTGGCGTCGTTCTGCACGGCCCAGGTGCTCGACAACGGCAACACCGGCGACGGCAGGCCGTACATGGTGACCGAGTACATCGCGGGCACCCCGTTATCCGCACAAATCGCGAAATATGGCGCGTTGGAGCCGGGGCCGCTGCACGGCGTCGCCCTCGGCGTGGCGGCCGCGCTGGCCGCCATCCACGTGGCCGGGCTCGTCCACCGGGACCTCAAGCCCGCCAACGTGATCCTCTCGCTGTCGGGCCCGCGCGTGATCGACTTCGGCATCGCCAGGGCGCTCGACAGGGAGACCGGGTTCACACTCTCCGGCGAGTTGCTCGGCAGCCCCGGCTGGTGGGCCCCCGAGCAGGTGCGCGGCCAGACCGTCACGCCCGCCGCCGACATCTTCGCCTGGGGCTGCCTGATCGCGTACGCGGGCAACGGACGCCATCCGTTCGGCCGCGGCGACCCCATCACGCTGGCCACGCGGGTGCTGCAAACCGCCCCCGACCTGGGCGCGCTGCCCGCGCCACTGAACGAGCTGGTACGGCGGGCCACGGCGATGGAGCCCGCCCGCCGCCCCAGCGCCCAGGACCTGCTGCTCGCCCTGGTCGGCGGCGGCACGCCGGTCGCGAAGCAGGCCGACCCGCCCACCCTGGTCGCGACCGGGCTGCTCACCGAGTGGGAGCCGCCGCAGAACGTAGTGGACGAACCCGACATCACCGCCACCTTCGCCACCCCGCCGCCGAGCGACACCATGATCCCGGAGACGCCCGCGACGGACCCGGCGCCCCACGGGCAGAGCGCGTCCGAGCCGGCGCGGCGCGAGGAGCAGGCCGCGCGGCACGAACTCGCCCGCGCCGACCAGGCGCTCCGGGACGAACGCGCACGCCGGGAGCGGCTCGCCCCCGACGAGCATGCCGCCGGACCTGTCCCCCAGCGCTCGCTCAGCAGCCGCTGGCTGATCGCCGCCGCCGCGGCCGTGCTCGCCATCTCGGTCACCGCGGGCCTTCTGATCCTCTCGGTCGGACGCAACAACGCCGCTCCCGCCCGGCCGCAGCCCACAACCGCCGCGCAGCCGAACGACCTCGGCCACAGGTTCGCGCTCGGCGAGTCCTTCGACGACCCGCAGGTGATCGTGGCCGACGCCCCTCAGTGCGGTCTGAAGGAGTACCAGGGCAGGCAGCAGACCCAGGGCCAGCTCTGCGTGGTCCGCTGGACCATGCTGAACCCCGGCGGCGAACGCAGGCAGCTCGGCAACCCCACGGTCTCGCTGGTGGACGACCAGGGCGGACGCCACGACCCGGCCCCCGTCGCGTTACCCGACGTGATCGTCCCCGGTGGCCGCATCGACGGCGAGTTCGTCTTCGACGTGCCGCTCTACCGCAGACCGGCACGGCTGTCGGCGACCATGCTCGACCGTGGCAGGCAGATCGAGGTCAGGCTATGAGGATCCGACCAGCGCTCGCGGCCCTCCTGCTGACTCTGCCCGCCACTCTCAGCCTCGCAACCCCAGCGGTGGCCGCCGCGTGCTCGGGCACGAGCGACTTCGACGGCGACGGAGTGGACGACGTGGCCGTCGGCGACCCGTTCGGGAACGGGCAGAGGGGCGCGGTCCACGTCCTCTCCGGCGACAAGGTCGTCCCGGTCGCCGGCCCCGATCTGGCGGCGGGCGACGCGTTCGGCTGGTCCGTGGCGCTGACCCGCGTCAACGGCGACGCCTGCGCGGACCTGGTCGTCGGCGCGCCCTACACCGACGTCAACGGCGTCACGGACGCGGGAGCCGTCTACGTCCTGTACGGCGGGGGCACGGCGCCCCCGCAGCGCCTCACCGCCCCAGAGCCGCAGCGTGACGCGCATTTCGGCTGGTCACTGGCCGCCCGGGGAGACCTGCTCGCGATCGGCGCTCCCTACGAGGACGAGGCCCAGCTGGCCGACGCCGGCTCGGTCTACGTCCGCAAGGGCGACGGGCGGCTGCGCAGGATCAGCCAGGACTCGGCGGACGTTCCCGGCAACGGCGAGGTCGGCGACCAGTTCGGCTGGTCGCTGGCCCTGGCGGAGGGCAACGGGCTGGTCGTCGGCGTCCCGTACGAGAACGACGACGGCGCCGGGCGCCAGGTCGGGGTGGGCAAGGTCGACTCGGGTTCGATCACCCTCATCCGGGACGTCCTGGCGCCCCGGCTCACCGCCGTGAAGGCCGACTCCCCGAGCAGGTCCGGCGGCGACAGGTACGGCTACGCCGTCGCCTACGCCAACGGCACGGTGGCGGCGAGCGCGCCCGGTGCGGGCTACGTCCAGCTGCTCGACCAGAATCTGCGGCCCGGCAGGACGATCAGGCCGGACGCCAAGGAGGCGTTCGGCTTCTCGCTGGCCACCTCCTCCGACGGCAGGCTCGCGATCGGCTCGCCGTACGGCGGGGGCGTCAGAGTGGTGTCGCTGCGGAACCCGGACGACGACAGGAAGCTGCCCTCCGGCGAGGGGCTGTTCGGCTGGTCGGTGGCCTTCGGCGGCAACAGGCTGTACGTGGGGCAGCCCGACGCGCCGCCGTACGGCAGGGTCTCGTCGGCCGGTCGCAACGCAGGCGACCTGCGGCCGCTCGCCCCGCCCCAGGGGGCCGACTTCGGCGCGGCGCTGGCGGGCGGCAGCTGACCCGGGCCGTCACCGCAGGTAGCGGGTGACGATCAGGACGTCACCACTCGCCGAACACGGTGACGCCGTTGTCGCTGATCGCCTCGCAGAGCCGGTCGGCGGAGACCCCCTTGACCTCCGCCAGGCAGCGCAGGGTCAGCGGGATGAGGTAGGGGGCGTTGGGCTTGCCCCGGTGCGGCACGGGTGGCAGGTACGGGGCGTCGGTCTCGACCAGCATGAGCTCGACGGGCGCGACCTGGGCGGCCTCGCGCAGGTACCCGGCGTTCTTGTACGTGACAGGCCCGGAAAATGACATGAAATATCCGGCTTCAACGCACTTTTTCGCCATTTCGGCGTCACCGGAGAAGCTGTGGAAGACCACCACGTCGGGAGCGCCCTCGGCGGCGAGCACCTTCAGGACGTCGTCGTGCGCGTCGCGGTCGTGGATGACCAGCGCCTTGCCGGTGCGCTTGGCGATCTCGATGTGCGCCCGGAAGGAGGCGTGCTGGTCGTCCTTGGCGGCCCAGTCGCGGAAGTAGTCGAGCCCGGTCTCGCCCACCGCCCTGACACCCGCCTGCCCGGCCAGCGCCTCGATCTCGGCCAGCACCTCGGGCGTGGCGGCGTGCGCCTCGTTCGGGTGGATCGCCACCCCGGCGTAGACGCCCTCCTGCCCGGCCGCCGTCTCGGCGTTCCACCGGGACGACGGCAGGTCGTAGCCGATCGTGACGAGCCGGGTCACGCCCACCGCGCGCGCGTCGTCGAGGATGCCGCGAACGGTGGCGGACGCCGCCTGCGCGGCCTGCGCCACCGGGTCTCCCGAGGACGCCTGGCGGTTGCCCACCATGATGTCGAGATGGCAGTGGCTGTCGAACACCGGCGCGGAGAGCGGCTCGGGCGCGGCGGGAACCTTGCTCATGGATGTCACTCGCCCAGCCGGGCCAGCTCCTCGTCGACGACCTTCGGGTCGAGCTTCTTGAACAGCGGCACGGGCGGCGCGAGCGGGGTGCCCGGCGTGATCGCCCGGTGCTCCCAGCGGGCCCCGCCGTCGTACTCGCCGGTGATCACCGGATACGACCCGCCGCCGTCCTCGTCGACCTCGCGGATCTCCGGCATGCCCGACCAGACGCCCTCGCCGCCGAGCATGGCGTGCACCTTGTTGGACGAGCTGGGCAGGAACGGCGTGAGCATGGTCTTCGCGTCGTCGACCACCTGCAGCGCGACGTGCAGGATCGACTTCTGCCGCTCGGCGTCGTCCTTGAGCTTCCACGGCTCCTGCTCGGCGAGGTACTTGTTGGCCTCGCGGACCACGTCGAACGCCTCGGTGATGGCGTTCTTGAACCGGGAACGGCCCAGCTCGGCCCCCACGGACGCGAACGCGTTGCGCGAGCGTTCGAGGAGCCGGCGGTCGGCGTCGGTCAGATCGCCCGGCTCGGGCACCGCGCCGAAGTTCTTGGCCGCCATCGAGATCGACCGGTTGACCAGGTTGCCCCAGGCCGCGACGAGTTCGCCGTTGTTGCGGTTGACGAACTCCTGCCAGGTGAAGTCGGTGTCCTGGTTCTCGGGGCCGGCGACCGCGATGTAGTAGCGCAGCGCGTCGGCGTCGTAGCGCGCCAGGAAGTCGCGGACGTAGATGACGACCTGCCTGGAGGAGGAGAACTTCCTGCCCTCCATGGTCAGGAACTCGCTGGAGACCACCTCGGACGGCACGTTCAGCGCGCCGAGCTCGCCGGACCGGCCGTCTCGCGCGCCCTGCCCGTTGTAGCCGAACAGCATCGCCGGCCAGATCTCGGCGTGGAAGACGATGTTGTCCTTGCCCATGAAGTAGTAGCTCTTGGCGTCGGGGTTCTGCCACCACTGGCGCCACGCGTCGGGGTCGCCGGACCGCTTCGCCCACTCGATGGACGCGCTGAGGTAGCCGATCACCGCGTCGAACCACACGTACAGCCGCTTGTTCGGCTGGTCGCGCCACCCGTCGAGCGGGATCGGCACGCCCCAGTCGAGGTCGCGGCTGATCGCCCGCGGCTGGAGGTCGCCGAGCAGGTTGAGCGCGAACTTCAGCACGTTGGGCCGCCACTCGCCCTGCTTGGACTGCAGGTAGGAGCCGAGCACCTCGGCGAAGGCGGGCAGGTCGAGCATGAAGTGCTCGGTCTCGACGAACACCGGGGTCTCGCCGTTGATGCGGCTGCGCGGGTTGATCAGCTGGATCGGGTCGAGCTGGTTGCCGCAGTTGTCGCACTGGTCGCCGCGCGCCCCGTCGTAGCCGCAGATGGGGCAGGTGCCCTCGATGTAGCGGTCGGGCAGGGTGCGGCCGGTGGACGGCGAGATCGCCCCCATCGTGGTCTTCGGGAAGATGTAGCCGTTGTCGTACAGGCCCTTGAAGATCTGCTGGGTGACGGCGTAGTGGTTGTTCGTGGTCGTCCGGGTGAACAGGTCGTACGACAGCCCCAGCCCTGTCAGGTCTTCGGCGATCACCCGGTTGTAGCGGTCGGCCAGCTCGCGGGCGGTGACGCCCTCCTTGTCGGCCTGCACCTGGATGGGCGTGCCGTGCTCGTCGGTGCCTGACACCATCAGCACCTTGTTGCCCGCCATCCGCTGGTAGCGGCTGAAGACGTCGGACGGCACGCCGAACCCGGAGACGTGCCCGATGTGGCGTGGGCCGTTGGCGTACGGCCACGCGACGGCGGTCAAGATGTGCTGGGACATAGCCCCAAGCCTACGGCTCTGCGCCCCCCGCCTCGAACCGGTTGGCCACTTCCGGCACGGCGCGGGGGTGGTTCAGCGGGTGTCGGCGGGGGCGGTGGACTCCTCGCGCGAGACCGCCTCCGCGGCCTCCTCCGCGGCCTTGGCAGCCACGTCGACCGAGGTCTCCTTGGTGCGGCGGATGCCGAGGATGCTGATGAACAGCGCCGCGAAGATCGTCTGGAAGCTCATGATGAGCGCTGTCGCCGAGGGGACGACGATGCGGAGCGCCTCGCGCGGGTCGAGCTCGCCGAAGCTGCGGCCCTGCCAGTGAGCCAGCGACATGACCAGGCCGACCAGACCGGCGACGGCCAGCAGGCCGCCGACCACGAGGCCCTTCTCCAGACTCACGATGTCGATGAGTTTCCGGACCCGTTGCGACTCGGGTAGAAAGCCCTCCTCCGCCGCGTACACCTTGGTGAACAACGCGAACAGCGCCGCCTGGAAGCCGATCACCACCGCCGCCGACGCGCCGACCAGGGTGTCGACGTCGAAGGCCAGCTCGCCGATCACGACCGGGCCGAACGTCAGCGCGGTGCCGACGACCAGGCCGAGGATCATCAGGAAGATGCCGGGGTAGAAGAACAGCCACTTCGGGCTGTAGAGCAGCAGGAAGCGCAGGTGGCGCCAGCCGTCGCGCCAGGAGCGCAGGTGCGGCGGGCGGGAGCGGCCGTCGGGCGACAGCGTGGTGGGCACCTCGCGGACGTCCAGACCCGACAGGGTGGAGCGGACGACCATCTCGCTGGCGAACTCCATGCCGCCGGTCTGCAGGCCGAGCCGCAGGATCGAGTCGCGGCGGAAACCGCGCAGGCCGCAGTGGAAGTCGCCGATGGCCGACGGGAAGAACAGCCGGCCGATGAACGACAGCACCGGGTTGCCGAGGTAGCGGTGCAGCGGCGGCATGGCGCCTGGCGCGATGCCGCCCTTGAAGCGGTTGCCCATCACCAGGTCGGCGCCGTCGCGCAACTGTTCGACGAAGGGCAGCAGCCCGGTGAAGTCATAGGAGTCGTCGGCGTCGCCCATGATGACGTACTTGCCGCGGGCGGCCCTGATGCCGCCCATGAGCGCGTTGCCGTAGCCCTTCTCGTCAACGTGGACCACCCGGGCTCCCGCATCGCGGGCGAGCTGTTGCGAGCCGTCCGTGCTGCCGTTGTCGGCGATGAGGACCTCGCCGTCGATACCGTGCTCCTCCATGCACGCCACTGCCTTGCGCACACAGACTTCCACGGTCTCCGCCTCGTTGAGGCAGGGCATGACCACCGTCAGTTCCACGTCTCAACCCTTCAGTTAAGGCTCTTCGAGCACACCATCATGCCCTGTGCCCAGAGCTGGTCGGGTCAAGACCAAAAAACGACTGGCATTCTTTACAGCATGGTGAGCGTCGCGGAGATTACCCCTGTGGACCACTCCGCCCCTGGCAGGACGGCTCGTGCGCTGGCATTCCTGCGCCGTCATCGGGTGTTCGCCGCAGCATTCGCCGTGGGCGGGGTGCTGCGGCTCGTGACGATGCTCGGATACGGGCCGGCGATGTGGTTCAACGACTCCTACGAGTACGTCTCGGTGGCGTTGCACCCCAGGCCGCACCCGATCCGGCCCGACGGCTACGGGTTCTGGTTGCTGCTGCTGAAGCCGTTCCACAGTTTCACGCTGGTGGTCTTCACCCAGCATCTGATGGGCATGGCCACGGCGGCGCTGATGTACGCGCTGCTGCGTAGGAAGTTCGCGCTGCCGAAGTGGGGCGCCACGCTGGCCGCCGCGCCGGTGCTGTTCGACGCCTACCAGATCCAGCTCGAACAGATGGTCATGTCCGACACCATGTTCATTCTGCTGGTGATGGGCGTGATCACGCTGGTGCTGTGGAACCGGCGGATGTCGTGGAAGATCGGCGCGGTGGTCGGGCTGTTGCTCGCGCTCACCTGGCTTACGCGCTCGATCGGGCTGCCGATCCTGGCGCTGGTGGCGACCTATCTGCTGATCAAGAGGACCGGCTGGAAGCCGATCGTGGCCGTGCTCACGGCCTGCGCGATCCCGGTGGTGGCTTATATGGGGTGGTTTGCCACAAACTTCGGGAAATTCGCCATGACCAACAGCGACGGACTCATCCTCTACATGCGCACAGCGATCTTCGCTGACTGCAACAAGATGCACATCGACACCTATAAGGAGCTCCAGCTCGCGCTGCTGTGCATCAACGACCCCGTCGACGAGCGCAAGGACTACGCCCAGTGGTACCTGTGGGGCCAGGGCAGCGGCGACGGCAAGGGCACCGGCGAGGTCCTGCACCGCTGGGGGGCCAACAAGAAGTTCACCGAGTTCACCAACGAGGCCGCGAGCGCGTTCGCCAGCCGGGCGATCACCTCGCAACCCGGCGACTACCTGGCCGTGGTCGCCCGCGACTTCTTCCGCGCCTTCCACTGGAACCGGCCGATCTTCCCCGACCCGTCCACGTACAACATGTACGAGTTCAAGCCGTACTACGACCTCGACGAGAACGGCCAGCCCAAGCGGCTGCCGAAGTGGCCGTCGATCGGGGGACGCACCGACACCGACGCGTTCGCCTACGAGCAGGGCCCCCCGGAGACGCGGATCGCGCACCCCTGGGCCGACATCATGAGCGCCTACCAGAAGGTCTTCTACCTGCGCGGCATCATGCTGGGCGGGATCCTGCTGATCGGCCTGTACGGGGTCGTGGTGCGCTGGCGGAAGGTCGGCGGCCCGGTGGTGCTGCCCTGGCTGGGCGCGTTCGGCCTGATCCTGGCGCCCGCGGCGACGGCCGAGTTCGACTACCGCTACCTGCTGCCCGCCGTCCCCCTGGCCTGCATGGCGGCGGCGATCACGCTGCGGCACGGTCTCATTTGGGGGCGAGGGTCACCCAGGAGCTCGTCAGCATCCGAGCCCACCACTGTCCCTGCGTGATCGTCTCGGCGGCCAGCACCGGGTACAGCCACCAGAAGTTGATCAGCACGATGAGCGCGAACGCGCCCACGGCCGCGGCGCCCGCCGCCCGGCGAGCCGGGGGCGCGTTCTGCTTGCCCAGCGCCAGCCCGGCCACCAGCACCAGGGCGAGCACCATGAACGGCACCAGCGGGATCATGTAGAAGAGGTACATCGTGCGCTTGTCGGCGACGGCGTAGTAGAACCAGGGCAGCCAGCCCGCGGCGTACGCCAGCAGCACCGCGCCCGCCCGCCAGTCGCGGGAGCGGACGTACCAGGCGATCAGCCCGAGCAGGGCCAGCAGGGCGCCGTACCAGAGGGCGGGCGTGCCGACGCCGAGCACGGCCTGTGAGCACTTGTCGGCCCCGCACGCCGACGGCGGCAGGTCCGACGGGTAGTAGAACGAGACCGGCCTGTACAGCACCGGCCACGTCCAGGGGTCCGACATGTACGGGTGGTAGAGGCGCAGGCCGGTGTGGTAGCCGAGCACCTGCCACTGGTACTGCAGCCAGGACCGCGCCGAGTCCACCACGAAGAACAGCGGCCCTGAGGACGTCGCCTGCTCCCAGTTGCGTCCCCAGCCTCCGGCGGTGACGAACCAGCCCGTCCACGTCAGCACGTACGTCACGGCCGGCACGGCGACCAGCGCGCCGAGCGCACCGGACAGGTCGCGCGCGAACATCCCCCGGTACGGCTGCCGCAGCCCGACCGCGCGCCTGGCGCCCGCGTCCCACATCAGCGACAGCACCGCGAACGCGATCAGGAAGAACACGCCGGACCACTTGACCGCGCAGGCCGCGCCCAGGCAGGCGCCCGCGCCCAGCCGCCACCACCGCGCGCCGAGCCGCGGCCCGAGGTCCGACAGCGGCGAGCTGTCGCGCCAGTCGGCCAGCCGCCGCCTGGCCTGGTCGCGGTCCACGACCAGGCACGCGAACCCGGCCAGCACCCAGAACATCAGGAAGATGTCGAGCAGCGCGGTACGGGACAGCACCAGGTGCAGGCCGTCGAGCGCCAGCAGCAGCCCCGCCAGGCAGCCGAGCAGGGTCGAGCGGGTCATCCTGCGCGCCAGCCGGGCCAGGATCAGGATCGACAGCGTGCCCACCACGGCCGCCGCGAACCGCCAGCCGAACGGGTTCATCCCGAACAGCTGCTCCCCGACCCCGATCATCCACTTGCCCAGCGGCGGATGGGCCACGTAGGACCCGCAGTCGGCGAACTGCGGGCACTGTTTGAAGATGTCCAGGTTGTCGGCGAGCAGGCGCTTGTCGGCGATGGGGTTCTTCTCGGTGCCGAGGGTGATCCGCTCGACGCCGAACCTGATCAGCGAGTACGCGTCCTTGATGTAGTACGTCTCGTCGAAGACGATCGCCCTGGGGTCCTGTAACCGGACGAAGCGGAGGATGCCCCCGAAGATCGTGACCAGGATGGGGCCGAGCCACCCCCACAGGGCGGTTCCCTGCATCGGCGGGACCAACCTTTGCGATGAAACCCCCCAGTTCTTCACGATGCGCACCCTATGGGGTGTCGGATCTCCTGTGAACCGCGTCGTACAGCTCGCGCTTCGGCAGCCCGGCGCGTTTGGCGACGTCCGCGATGGCCGCCTTGCGCTGCTCGCCCTCGGCCACCCGGCGCTCGACCTCGGCGACGAGATCGTCGACGTCGAGCTCGCCCGCCGCGGCGACGTGACCGGCCACCACGACGGTGATCTCGCCCTTGACGCCCGGCGCCGCCCACTCGGCCAGCTCGGCCAGGCCGCCCCGCCGAACCTCCTCATAGGTTTTGGTCAGCTCGCGGCAGACGGCCGCGCGGCGGTCGGGGCCGAACGCCTCGGCCATCGCCTCCAGCGAGTCGTGCAGCCGGTGCGGCGACTCGAAGAACACCATCGTGCGCTCCTCCTCCGCCAGGGACGCCAGGCGGCGGGCGCGTTCGCCCTGCTTGCGCGGCGGGAAGCCCTCGAAGCAGAACCGGTCGCTGGCCAGGCCCGAGACGGCCAGCGCGGTGGTGACGGCGCTCGGCCCCGGCAGCGCCGTGACCTTGACGCCTTCCTCCACAGCCAGGCTCGTCAACCGGTAGCCGGGGTCGGAGACGCCCGGCATGCCGGCGTCGGTGATGACCACCACCGTCCGGCCCTCCTTGAGCGTCTCGAGCAGTTCCCGCGCCCGTCCGGCCTCGTTGGCGTCGTAGTACGAGACCACGCGCCCGGTGATCTCCACCCCGAGTTCGGTGGCCAGCCTGCGCAGCCTCCTGGTGTCCTCGGCGGCCACCACGTCGGCGCTCCCGAGCACCTCACGCAGCCGCGGCGACACGTCCCCCGCCTGTCCTATCGGGGCTCCTGCCAGCACCAACCTGCCGTTTCCCGTCACTGAACCATTGTGGCAGGGCATCCGAATTGGCGGTGTTTCCTGGGTAAGCACCTGCTTGGGGCCCGTACGATGTCCGAATGGCGGTGACCGATTTCCCGTACAAGGCCTTCGGCGATCCCGAGGCCAACGAGAGCAGTCCCCGAACATCATCGGTGCGTGACCGGCTGGTCCCGCCGATGGGCGGCAGCGTGCTGTGGGGGTGGATCGGTCCGCTGCTGGTCACCGTCTTCGGAGGCATCCTCCGCTTCGTGAACCTGGGCCATCCCAAGGCCGTCGTCTTCGACGAGACCTACTACGCCAAGGACGCGTACTCGCTGATCACCTGGCTGGTCGAGCGCGTCGCCATCAAGGACGCCGACAAGGCGCTGATCGCCGGTAGCACCGACATCTGGGAGAAGTGCACGGCGCAGACGCTCGACAAGTGCGCCTCCTACGTGGTCCATCCGCCGCTGGGCAAGTGGATGATCGGGGTCGGGGAGCAGCTGTTCGGGATGAACCCGTTCGGCTGGCGGTTCGCGGCGGCCGTGGTGGGCACGCTGTCGATCCTGATCCTGGCCCGGCTGGCGCGCAGGATGACCCGCTCGACCCTGCTCGGCTGCTTCGCAGGACTGCTGCTGGCGCTCGACGGCCTGCACTTCGTGCTGTCCCGTACCGCGCTGCTCGACATCTTCCTGATGTTCTGGGTGCTCGCGGCGTTCGCCTGCCTGGTCGTCGACCGCGACCAGGCCAGGCGGCGGCTGGCCGACTGGTACGAGAACTCCCCGGTGTCGGCGCATGGGCCGTCGCTGGGCGTGCGGTGGTGGCGGATCGCGGCCGGCGCCTGCCTCGGGGCGTCGATGGCGGTCAAGTGGTCGGGGCTGGCGTTCGCCGTCGCCTTCGCGATCATGTCGCTGCTGTGGGACTTCGGCGCGCGCAGGGCGGCGGGCGTCCGCCATCCGTACCTGGGCGCGCTCTCCAAGGACGTGCCCAACGGCGCGATCGCGTTCGCCGCTGTGCCGTTCGTCACGTACATGGCCACCTGGACGGGCTGGTTCGCCACCGCCACCGGCTACGGCCGCCACTGGGACCAGGCCACCTCGTCGGGGCCGTTCTACTTCGTCATCGACTCGGCGCGGTCGTGGGTGCAGTACCAGTGGCAGGTCTTCAGCTTCCACAGCGGGCTGGCGACCTCGCATCCCTACATGTCGGATCCGTGGCAGTGGCCGCTGCTGCTGCGTCCCGTCGCCTTCTACTACGAGGGCAAGCAGGGCGGCTGCGGCGCGGCCAAGGACTGCTCCGAGGCCGTGCTAGGCGTGGGCACGCCGGTGATCTGGTTCGGCGCGCTGGCCGCGCTGGTGGCGCTGATCGCCTGGTACGTCTCCTCCCGCGACTGGCGGGCGGGCGCGGTGCTGCTGGCGTACGCGATGGGCTGGCTGCCGTGGTTCTACTTCGCCATCGCGCAGAACCGGACGATGTTCCTGTTCTACGCGGTGCCGATGGTCCCGTTCATGGTGCTGGCCATCACGCTCTGCGCCGGGCTGATCATCGGCCCGGCGACGCAGACGGCGACGGGCACGCTGCCCATGCGCCGAACTCTGGGGGCCGCCACCGTCGGAGCCTTCGCCCTGCTAGCATTGATCAACTTCTGGTGGCTGCACCCGATCCTGTCGGCGGAGCTGATTCCTTACACAGAGTGGAAGGCGAGAATGCTCTTCGACAAACGGTGGATCTAACCGGTCATGTCCGCTCAATAGAGCTTTCGTAGGGTAGTCGCTGTGCAAGACCCAATACGCACCGGATTCGGTCATCGTCAGGCTCGGGGTCGATACGGCAAACTTCGAGGCATGAGTGCACCGGACGTCACCGCGCTCCTGGCCGAGTTGGAGCGATCCGAGCCGGATCTGGCCGACGACGCCAGAACGGCCGTCGAGTGGTTGGCGGGCGGGGAGCCGCTGGAGACGGTCACCCAGCTCGACGTCTGCGAGTTTCTCTGGTACACGCTGCCGCTCAAGGTGGGCGGCGACCACGAGCGGCTGGCCCGCGCCCTCGGCCGGCTGCTCCAGCTGGGCGGGCTCGAACGCTACGCCGCGCTGTGCGCGTCCCCGACCACCACGCAGATCCTGCGCACCTACCAGCGCGACGGCGAGGACGCCGGCACCGCCGCCTACCAGGAGGCGCTGGAGGCCACGGGCGTCCTCCCGCCCGACGTGGCCGACCTGCAGTGGAGCATGATCATGGGGCCTGAGGAGCTGGGCGCCCACGTGGCCTGCTCGGCGGCGCTGGAGCTGGCGATCGTCGCCGGCGACCCGATCGACCGCAGGGCGCTGACCACGCGCTGGCTCACCGAACCCCGCACCGAGCTGGGCGGCGACAACTGGCTGCATCGCGTGCACGGCGAGCGGCTGAACCGCTGGGTCCTCGGACGCGGCCCGGCCAGGCGGGAGCTGGCCCAGCCGTTCGAGGTCCGACTGCACGCGCCGGTCACGCCGCAGCCGCTGCCCGCCCTCCAGGGCCTGCTGTCACTGGCCGCGTCCGAGGAGAGCCTGCCGCTGCGGCTGGCCCCGTCTCCCGCCGCGCTCAGGCTGCGCGAGCTGGCCGAGCACGAGCTGGGCGCGCTCACCCGGCGCGGCGCCAGGCTGACGATCACCGAGCGGGGCCGGGCGCTGCTCGACTCGCCCGAGGCCATGTGGGAGACGGTCACCAGGCTGCTGCTCGCCAAGGGAGAGCACGAGTTCGAGGCGTCGGCGCGCGAGGCCGCGCTCATGCTGCTCGCCGACGGCGTCCTGATGTCGCCCACCGAGCTGCGGGAGAAGGTCGCCGAGGTGGTCGGCGGCGAGGGCTGGCACCCGACGACCGGGCTCGACGACGTGGCCGCGCCCGTGAGCGACCTGGTGGGGCAGCTCACCGCGCTCGACCTGGCCTTCGGCGACGAGCTGGCGGTACGCCTCACGCGGCCGGGCCAGTTCGCGGCCATGGCCGCGCTGCGCGCCCACGCGCTGCGTCCCCGGCAGTACGTCAACGCCGGCTGAGGCCCCGCGGCGCCTCACCGGCGGCAGCCGTCGAATCCAGGCGCCCGCGAGGCGTCCGGCCGTACGGGCGTTTCAGCCGTTGGGAACTCGACCTATCGCCTGCTTGAACTCCGGGCAGTCCACGATCGGGTCGTGCGTGCAGACGGCGGCGTGCCGCAGGCTGTCACGCAGCCGGGTGAGCTGGTCGACGCGCTGGCTCACCTCGCGCTCCTTGGCCGCCATCCGCTCGCGCAACTCCGTATCGGACGGCCTGGCCCCCAGGAAGGTGGCGATCTCGGCCAGCGCGAACCCGGCGTCGCGGGCGCAGGCGATCAGCATCAGCCGTTCCAGCGTCTCCGGGGTGTACGCGCGACGCAGGCCGTTGCGCCCGTCGGCCGTGATGAGGCCCTTGCGCTCGTAGAACCGCAGCGCCGACGGCGCCAGGCCGGAGCGTTGCGCCACCTCTGCGATGTCGAGCAGCATCCGCACTCCCTTGACTTGAATCGCGCTTCAAGTTGCAGTCTAGACCGCATGCGAATTCACCACCTCAACCTGGGCTCGATGCGCGAGATCGAGTCCACGTACGACCTCGCTCCGGCCAACGCCGTCTGCCACGCCCTGCTCGTCGAGACCGCCGACTCGCTGGTGCTCGTCGAGACCGGCCTGGGCACCGACGACGTGGCACGCCCCGGCGAGCTGCTCGACCCCGACTGGGTGGCGCTGGTCGAACCGTCGCTCACGCCCGCCGAGACCGCCGTGCGGCAGATCGCGGCGCTCGGTCACGACCCCGCCGACGTCCGTCACATCGCCCTGACGCACCTGGACGTCGACCACAGCGGCGGCCTGCCCGACTTCCCCCAGGCCCAGGTCCACCTCATGGCGGCCGAGCTGGACGCCGCCCTGACCGAGGGCCCCAGCCTCCGCTACCGCACCGGCCACTGGGCGCACGGGCCTCGCTGGGTCACCTACGCGGACGGCGGATCGCCGTGGTTCGGCTTCGACGGCGCGCACGAACTGACAGGGTTGCAGGACATCCTGCTGGTGCCGCTCGGCGGGCACTCGCGCGGCCACGCGGGCGTGGCGGTGCGGGACGGCGACCGCTGGCTGCTGCACGCCGGTGACGCCTACTTCTACCACCGCGAGCTGTCACGCACGGCCCCGGAGTCGCACCCGCTCTTCGACTTCGTCCAGCTCAGGTCCCAGGTGGACGCGGAGCTGCGCCTCGCCAACCAGGCGCGGCTGCGCGAGCTGCCCGACGAGGTGACGGTCGTCTCCGCCCACGATCCGTGGGAGCTGGCTCAGCGGCTCCCCTCGCGCACCTGAGCCGTTCCGCTAGGCGTGTCCGGATCGGACCATCAGGTGCTGCTCGATCAGGTCGGCGATCATTCCCGCGCCGCGGCTGTTCTGGTGCACGGTGTCGGTGGTCAGGCGCAGGCCGCGTCGTTCGGCGATCTCGTCAAGGCTGCGCCGGAGCACGAAGTGCTGCGTCGAGGCCGTCGAGGACAGCATCATCCCGGGCCGGTAGCGCGTGCCCGGCCGGTGACCCGAAGTGCGCAGGTCCTCGACCTGGCGTTCGTGGAGCGGCAGGTAGTCGGCGTTGTGCGCCGCCGCGACCTCCTGGGCGATGGCGCTGTACTCGCCGGCCCTGCGCAGCGGGACCGACTCCAGGTCCTCACCGATGACCGGCAGCGACAGCACGGCGACCCGCGCGTACGTGCGCCGTTCGAGGCCCTGGAGGATCGCCGCCAGGTTGTCGGCGTACCACTGGGCGGACGGCCTGACCGGCAGCCGCCTGATCAGCGTCAGGAGCCGCCTGTTGGCCTCGCCCAGGGTGGCGTTCGCGTCGTTGGTGCCCACGAGGACGATCACGTGGTGGGGGTCCTCGGCGACGATCCGGTCCAGGCGCCTGGAGACGTTGTAGGCGAGGTCGTAGTTCACGCCGTGGTTGACGAAGGCGTACGGCCGGTCCCGGAAGCGTCCGCGCAGTAACTCGACGTAGTCCACGCTGACCTGGCCTCGGGTGATGCTGTCACCCACGCAGACGATGCGCTCTGTCACTTCACTTCTCCAGTCAGTGGGTGCTCACTCACCTCAAGGGTGAGTGAGCACTCACCCACCTGTCAACCGGACGGCGCCGCCCAGTCCCAGAGCGGGACCTCGCGCAGGGGGTGCAGCTGGTCGTCCGTCTCGGCGTGGGAGTTCTGCATGGCCACCTGCGTCCCGAACTCCACGTGGGAGCGGAGCGCCTCCCGGAACGGCTCGTCGTCGGGCAACCCCGCCCGGTCGGCCGCCGCCATGTACAGCTCGACGAATCGCCGGCGCTGCGGTTCGGTGATCTTCAGCCCTCGATGTGCTCTGATCAACAGCGGAAAGCCGCCCATGTCCGCGGAGAAGGTGGCCGGGCCGCCGAAGGTCTCGGCGGTGAAGGCCGTCAGGTTGTCGATATGCCGAGGACGTCCGGCGCCGAACAGCGGCTGCAGCACCGGATCCGCCAGGAGGCTACGGTAGAAAATCTCGATGAACCGGCGGAGACCTTCCTCTCCGCCGGCATGCTCGAAAAGGGTTTCCATGATTACATCATTACACGCACTTCTGCGGCGGGCCAGGAATTCTCCGGCAAGGCGGCCACCTGCATGAAATCGTCGGCAAACACCGGATCGCACAGAATGAGCCCATCCGGACAAATCCCGCAATAGCGCGATCCGCGTTTCACCCCTCCCCGACGTCGCGCGCGTTCGACGGGCTCAGTTCATTCGCCCGCTTCTCCGCTGTTCTGCCTCGGCCGCGTTCCCCTGTTCATCGAGAACGTCCGCCCGCCAATCCTCCATGGCCACGTCTTTTTCCACCTGCTCTTCAGCGGCTTTTTTCGCGTCGTCAGAGGCTCCGCCGGTCCAGCCTTTCCCCCAGCCCATCTGCGCCACATTCCCGTCCTTCTCCCACCCCCGGCCCGCGGGGCCGGCGCCGCCGAACGGGATCCGGTGGCCCCCGGCGCCGGCGAGCATCGGCCCCCCGCCACCTCTCGGGCCGCGCATCTTCTCGGCGATGCGCTGCAGCGCCTCGATGACCCGGCGTCTGACGATGGGAGCCAGCACTCTGGTCGCGCCTTCACTTGCCTCACGCCGGATCTTCATCGACATCTGCCGGGCGGCGAGCATCTCGGCATTGGCCCTAACGGCGGCCAACGGCCCCCCGAGCAGCAACGCCCTGCCGATCTTCCAGCTGGCGTACGCCGCCTGGGAGATCAACGCCACCTGAACGGCCTTCACCACCCCGGCGGTGAGATCGATGGCCATCGGAGCGTGCCTGGCGGCGGCGGTGGCCTGGCTCATCTGCCCGCCGCTGTTTCCGGTCCGGCTCCAGTGATCGGCCAGGGCGGTCGCGGCGTCGCCCTGGTAGACCTGCTGGGTCCGCCGCATCGTCGCCTCGGCTTCGCCCCCGGACGCATCGGCGCCGGCGAGCACGGTTCGTATCGCGTCGGCGTCCTTGTGCATCTCGTCCGTGCGGATGTCCGGATATCCATACATGATCTCGAGGGCCGCGCGCGCTCCCTCCGGCAGCATCACTTCCATGCTTCGCCCCCCAGCCCCTCGATCTCCGCCAAGCCGGCGGTCTCGGCGTGGCCGATGTTCCTGTCTCCGGCGCTCATGCCGTCACCGGTCTGGACGAGCCCCGAGCCGAGGCTGCCCAGAACCCCCTCCATGACCGGGAAGCACTCGTCGATCGCGGCGCGCAGGTCGGCGATCAGCTCGGTGTCGCCCCATGTGGCGCCGAGCCCGTGCTCCGTCAGCCGCTGTACCGCCGCCTCGTACTCCTCGCCGTGAGTGCGCATCCGCCTCGGCGCCTCTTGCCCCACCCACGTCCGGTCGATCTCGAATCCGCTACTCATACGGCCGACCCTAGCCAGCCCCTTGCCCGGGCACGCGCGCCGGTCTCGGCCGTTCCGCTCCGTCCATGGCGTCAGCCCGCACTCTCAACCCCGAGCAGCTCCACGGGCGCGCGTTGGATTTTCTAGGTCAGATGACCTAGTCTCGTCGGCTGTGGACGATGACCTCAAACTCGATCCCGCAGGCCCGGTCCTCGTGGTCGGCGGCTACGGAACCGTCGGCGGCGACCTGACCCGGCTCGCCGCTTCCTCCTGGCCCCTGCTGCTCACCGGGCGCAACCCGGAGCGTGGCAGCGCGCTCGCCGACGAGGTCGGCGCGTCGGTGCGCCGCTGGGACCTCGCCGACCCCGCCCCCTTCGCCGCCGAGGTCCGCGCCGTGATCAGCACGGTGAACGACCCCGGCGACCGGGTGCTGCACGCCGCGATCCGCGGCGGCGTCCCCTACGTGGACATCACGCGGTGGACGGCGCGGCTCCAGCGGGCCACGGCCGTCGCCGCCGTGACACCGTCCACCGCCCCGGTCCTGTTCTCGTCCGGGTGGATGGGCGGGGTGACCAGCCTGGTCACCGCGGCTCTGGCCGACCGGCTCGGCGGGGCGTCCGCGGTCGGGATCGCGATCCGCTACGACCTCAAGGACCGCGCGGGCGCCGACTCCGTGGAGTTCATGGACCGCCTCGGGCTCGACTACGAGGTGACGGAGGCAGGCAGGCAGCGCCTCGTCATGCCGCTCAGCGACGCCGGCTACGTCACCATCGGCGAGCACCGGACGAAGGTCGCCAGGATCGACACCCCCGAGCAGTTCACCCTGCCGCTCACGCTCGGAGTCGGCACGGCCGTCACCCGCATCGGCTTCAGCGCCAACTCCTCGACGTCCACGCTGCTCGCCGTCAAACGCACCGGATTCTTCCGCTGGGGCCGCGGCGACCGCTTCCGGTCGATGCGGCGCTCGATGCTGTACTCGCCGGGCGAGGGCGGCAGCGCCCTGCTGCGGATCGACGTCCGCGACGCGGGCGGGGCCGTCCGAACGGCCACGGTCACCGACACCGCCGGCCAGGCGCACCTCACCGCGGTGGGCGGGCTGCTGGGGCTGCGCCGGGTGCTCGGCGAGGACGGCGCTCCTCCGCCGCGCGGGGTCGCCTTCCCCGAGATGACGCCGGTCCCGCAGGACGTCATCCCCGCGCTGGAGGAGCTGCGCGTCACGGTGGACGTGTCATGAGCGACCAGCCTGCGCCGACCGGCTCCGGCGAGCCGCGGCTGAGCCGTCGGGGCAGCATCCGGCGGGCGAGCGTCCTCGACGCGGCCGAACGGGTGCTGGTCGCCAAGGGGAACGCGGACGCGTCGCTGCGGGCGATCGCGGCCGAGGCCGGGATGCGCATGGGCCATCTGCAGCACTACTTCGCGACCCGCGCCGACCTGGTCAAGGCCGTGCTGGAACGGGCACTCGACCGCTCGCTGGGGCGGCTGGCCGAGGCCACCGGCCCGCAGTCCCTCCCGGCGATCACCGCCGACCCGGCCGCGGTCGTGACCGTGCTCCTCGCCGAGCAGGAGGATCCGCAGCTCGTCCGGCTCTTCGTCGAGGTGTGGGCGCTGGCCGCACGGGACGAGGACATCAACGCCGTGGTCCGGGAGTTCTACGGCAGGTACGTCGGCCACGTCGAGGCGTTCGTCCAGCGGCAGCGGCCCGGCTGGCCGGCCGAGACCTGCCGGGCCAGAGCCGAGACCTTCGTCGCGCTGGTCGAGGGCGCCTCCCTGATGCGCTCAGGCATCGCGGGCAGCCGCTCGGCCGCGATGGACGCCCAACTCGTCCAGTTCGCGGCCGAACTGCTGCGCGGCTGAGCCGCCCGAACGCGGTCGCGCCGCGTGGAAGTCGGCGGGACGTTTGAGCCGTTCGTCGTTCTGGTACGTGAAAGAGGCATGAAGAGTTGGAGAATCACGCTCCTACCTGCGCTCCTCCTCGCGCTCGGCATGGGCGCGGCGGAGCCGGCCCAGGCGGTCACCGAGAAGACGAGGACGCTGGTCACGCTCCACAAGGAAGGGGGGTTCGCGGGGCTCAACGATCAAGTGATCGTGTACACCAACGGATGTGTCCGGCTGAGCCGCCGCACGGGGCCGACCGTGGACGAGTGCCTGACCGAGACGGAGATGCGGACGCTGCGCGCCCATCTGAAGAACCTGCGCCTCGGGCGTTCGGAG
Organism: Nonomuraea sp. NPDC000554; assembly: GCF_040300065.1. Taxonomy (NCBI): domain Bacteria; kingdom Bacillati; phylum Actinomycetota; class Actinomycetes; order Streptosporangiales; family Streptosporangiaceae; genus Nonomuraea; species Nonomuraea sp. NPDC000554. Next base: position 177,074 of record NZ_JBEPDC010000010.1, read on the forward strand.
CCCCAGCCGCAGGGCGCCGACTTCATCAAGTACACGATCGCCTACCGGGGGACCCGCGTCAGCCGCTACACGCTGCCCTCTTCCTGGAGCCCGGTGGTGCGGGACCTGGAGAAGGCCATGGAGAAGTACTGGGAACCGGACTGAGAGGAGATGTTCGAGTACCACGGGTGGGTGACCATCCGCGAGACGGCCGGCGTCGAGGACGCCCCTGACGGACTGCTGGAACAGCAGTTGGGCGAGATCCGCGCCTGCCTGGCCGAGCTCGGCGACTACGGCCTCGTCGACCTGCGCGTCATGAACGGCACGCCGTTCCTGCACCTGGCCGGTGCGCCCAACCACGACGGCGGCTGGCGCGGCGTCCTCCTCGGCCTGTTCGAACGGGTGGGACGGATCGCGCCCGGCTCCTACGGGCTGCTCCACGTGTGGGACGACGAGGGGGTCCATCCGAACGCGTTCCGGGTTTTCCGGCTGGTGCGCGGTGAGGTGAGCGAGCACGCCGACGCGCTGCTGTCCCCGGCGGTGCCGACTCTCGAGGATCCCTGGCCGGAGCTGCGCTGACCCGGAATCGTCAGCCTCGTACGCCATGATGACGCGCCTCAAGAAGTCCCGTGACTGCCGAGGGCGGAACCGCGAGATGGGGAGGCGCAAGGTGGCAGAATGCCCGGCATGACCGGATCGGATCCGAAAGCGGATCTTCATCGTTACCTGCAGTCCGCCCGCGAGGCCCTGGTGTGGAAGCTCGAGGGGCTTTCGGAGTACGACATCCGGCGGCCGCTGACACCGACCGGCACCAACCTGCTGGGGCTGATCAAGCACGTGGCCAGCCTCGAGTTGGAGTACTTCGGCGGAACCTTCGGCCGGCCGTCCGGCGAGCCGGTGCCCTGGTTCGCGGACGACGCGGAACCCAACGCCGACATGTGGGCGACCGCCGACGAGTCGCGCGAGCAGATCGTCGGCCTGTACCACCGGGCATGGGCGCACGCCGACGCGACGATCAACGCGCTGGCGCTGGACGCGACCGGCCACGTGCCGTGGTGGACGGACGACCGGAACCCGGTGACGTTGCACCGGATCCTGGTGCACGTGATCGCCGAGACCAGCCGGCACGCCGGGCATGCCGACATCGTCCGGGAGCTGATCGACGGGGTCGTCGGGATGCGAGCAGGCAACGACAACATGGCGCCGGTTGACGAGGCGTGGTGGGAGGCCTACCGGGGTCGGCTGGAGCGCGTGGCACAGGAAGCCGGCTCCGACTAGGCCCTGCCCCTTCCTTCTCGCACTGTCGGAGGCCCGTCCCGCACTGAACCAAATGCCGGGGCTGCCTGTCTGACCAGTAGAGCGAGGAGGTTCGCATGTACTTCAGGCAGGTTGCCACCACGTTCATGGCCGTGGCGCTGACCATGGCCGGCGTCCAGTCAGCGAGCGCGCAGGAGCCGAGCACGCGCACCGCGGGCGTCCAGTCCGTCGAATCGAGACCATGGATCAAGCTCGCGGGCACGTCAGGCAAGCTCAACGACGAGCCGGGAGCGGTCCGTCTGGCCTCGTACTCCCTGGTCTTCGACGCCGGCCAGGGCTACTACGGCTACCTGCGCGAGGGCGACAGGTTCGGCAAGACGCCTTACCGGGAGGCGCTGGTGGCGCCCGGGCAGAGGTGGGTGGCCGGAATTCCGGACCACCGGCTGTGGCTGGCCATGAAGAAGATCGACCTGATCGATCGTCAGAGCCGCCGGAAGTACACGATCTCCCTGCCCGCGCCCGTGACGTCCCCCGAGTGGTCACCGGACGGCCGCACCCTCCTGCTCACGGCGTACAAGGAGCACCGTGACGGCAGCCTGACCATCATCGGCTTCATCACCCTGAACGTGGCCGACCGCGTCCCCCACCTGGTCAAGGCGGGGCCCCGGCACCGGGTCTCCGACTGGTCCATCGGACGCGCCTTCCGCTTCTACTTCGCCGGCGAGTCCGGCCGGGTGCTGGCCGCGCACGACGACGCGAACTTCCCTTCGTCCAAGAGCCGCATCGCCGTCTACGACCTGCGCGGAAAGCTGCGCAGGTTCTACACAGGCGTCGGCGTCTTCGACGAATGGTCCGCCATAACGGTCTTCTCACCTTCGGGGCGGTTGTTCGCCACGTTGCTCCGCAAGGACGACAACAACGCCCAGATCGGCATCGTTGAGGCGTCGACCGGGAAGATCCTCCACCGGACCGGCAAGGACGTCCGCGCCTTCGCCGGCTGGTACGACGACGAGCACATCATCGTGAAGCGGGTGCACGGCCTCACCCAGCTCTACCAGCGCGTCAACCTCTCGGGCAGCGCCGACCTCGACCTGGTCAAGGAGAGGCTCACCGTCGGCCCCGCCGACTACGAGCCGCATCTGGAGCGGGTCGACTTCGTCCGCCCGAACTAGCTGAGTAACCTGGAGCCCCCAGAGGCGTTCACCTGAACGCCGACGGCTCGACCGACAAGAACGATCAGGTCGACCCGTGGTCCTCCCTGGGCCCGGTGAACTGGTTTCACGGCATCGAGCAGCGTATTTCCGGACGTGAGGTGAGCGGGCGTAGCGGTCAGGCGAGTCCCTCAAGCTGCTGTACGACTCTGTCGATCGGCGCGGAGGCGTCGATCTCGACGGTCGCGGTGGCTCGGAGCAGCGGCTCGACGACGGCCAGGTGATGCAGGATGGCGTCCCGCTCTTCGGGCCGCTTGCCGTAGGGGTTGTTGGTTCGTTCGGCGACGCGGGCAAGCAGCACGTCAGCGGGCGCGCTCAGCAACACGACGTGGTCGAACTGCGGGTAGAACTTGCCCTGGTTGCTCTTGCAACCGGCTACGAACAGGCTGCCTTCCTTGTGGCCGGCGAGAAGGTCGGTCATCGCCTCTTCGTGCCAGATCCAGTCGGACGAGCCGTCCGGCAGGGTCACCCAGTGGCTCCACCGGCCGTAGTCGGTATCGACGGTTCGATGCCCGCGCGTGCCCAGGATCTGCAGGGAAGTCGATTTGCCGGTGCCCGACATTCCGGTGACCAAGATTTTCGGCATGGGGAAAGGGTAGACGCGGCGACCGGTTGACCCGATGGAGTTCGCATAGACGTTCACGCGATTTGTCGGAGCGGGCTGCGAGACTCCGCGCATGCATGCTTTCGTACCCGCGATCGCCGCCGCGGTGAGGCGCTCACCGGGCACGCGTCCTGTTCCCAGCCACGGCGGGCGGCCGGTGTGAGCACGTCCGAGCAGTTCAGCCTCCAGGCGAGCCCGGACGAGTGGCGATCTGCGTGGATCGCTCGCGGAGAGCTTCGCGACCAGCGGTTCGACCTGCCCGCCGGAGTGTCCGGCGTGACCTTCGACCGGGCACGGCTGGTGAACGTGGACTTCTCCGGAACGCGGTTCGCCGACTTCGGCGCCCACGGCAGCGAGTTCGAACGATGCGACTTCTCCGGCGCTGGCTTCGAACAACTGTCGTTGGGCCGCACCGCCATGCGAGGGCCGTGGAACCTCGCCGACTGGCCGCAGTCGGTCTTCCGTGACTGCGTGTTCCGGCGCACTCGCTTCGCCCAGTCCACCTTCTTCGGCAACGTCCGGTTCGAGAGGTGCGTGTTCGACCGGTCTCGGCTGACGGACCAGACGTCCACCTTCGAAGCCGAGTTCGTCGACTGCGTCTTCCTCGGCCGCGTGCGGAACGTCAACTTCTGGGGCCGTCCGGGCGACCACGAGGCCGCGCTGGGCAGAGACCACAACGACTTCACCGGCAACGACTTCACCGGCGCGGAGCTCGACGACGTCGCCTTCCATCACATCGACCTCCAGGCCCAGCGCCTGCCCGGCCTGCCTGGTTACGCACTTCTCGACCGGATCAGCGAGCGAGTGGAGGCGGTGCTGCCCCTGGTGGAGCGCTGGCCGGACGCACGTCACCGGCAGGAGGCCGGCCTCAGCCTGGAGTTCCTCGCGGACGGGGCCCTGGCGCGCAACGACAACCAGGCGCTGGTGAGCCCGTCGAACATGGGCCGGAAGCTTCCGCCCGCACTCCGTCAGGAGTTGTTCGACGCGTTCAGACGCATGTCCAGCGATACATCCCCTGGCTGAGCCGGACGGCCTCGCGGGCCAGGTCCCGCAGGGACGTCATGCGTTCGACCTCGAACTCGTCGAGCAGCTCCTCATCCGCGTACGCGCGCAGCCGCGCGTCGTCGACGGCGGCGAGCGCGGCGACGGTCTCGGGCGCCGCCCGGTCCACGCCCGCCGCCTCGCCGTCGTCGATGAGGACCTGGCTGTCACCGAACTCGCTGAGGTCGCGTCCGCTGAGCTCGGCCGCCAGCGTGTCGAGCTCGACGAGCCACCCCTTGCAGTCGACGTACGGCAGGTTCGCGGCCTCCGGCCCACCCGACAGGGCCAGCCGGGCGGACTGCTCGGAGTCCGCGGTGAAATAGTCGACGAGAACGCCCATGGCGGGCACTCTATCGATCATGCCCACACCCGCACAGATTCCGGGCACGGATCAAACAGCCCAGTCCTGTACGACCCGGATCCGGTAGCGGAGGCCCAGCGGGCCCCGGGTCAACGCCCCTTGAGCCAGGCTTCCAGGACGTTCAGCTCGCGCAGTGGGAAGGCTCGGCCTCCCCACTGCCGGGAGTACTCCTCCTCCCCCATCTCGAAGAGCAGCCGCCTGACCGACCGGACCACCGCCCTCACGAGCGACCACACCTCGGCCTGGAGCGTGAACAGTTCCAGGCCCATCTCGTCCGGCTCGGGCCTCGTCCGGTACGGGAAGGTGAAGATGCGGAGCCGTACCCCGCCGTCCTCGTGCGTGAGGATCCATCGGTACTCAGTGGGCTCTCCGTCCCAGGAAAAGCGCATGTCGTCGCCCTGGGTGACACGCACCAGGCTGTACAGGAGCTCCTGGAGCGCATCGGTCAGATAGGACACGTCCATCCGGGCTTCGCGGCCCTCGTGGCCGATGCTGACCACGGCCCAGCCGTGCTCCGGCGCTGCGTAGGCGAACTCGATCCTCGACATGGCGGTCATCTCCGCGACGCTCCCCGACCTCAAACAGGTCCTGTTCACCTAGGGGGACGGCTGCTGCGGCGGGCCGGCCACCAGCAGACCCAGGGGAGCGAACGCCTCCTCCAGGTCGATGCGGTCGGGCGCGAGGAGCCACTGCTGGTGGATGCCGATCACGGCGCCCACCACGGTGACGGCCAGCGCCTCCGCGGAGGTGCCCGGGGGCAGCGGGACGCGCTCCAGCCACCTCCTGCAGAGGTCGCGCAACGTGTTGTGGATCTCGACATAGCGGTCGTGGATCGGCGAGCCGGGCTCCAGCGCCTCCACCAGGAGCGTGACGAAGAGCTTCGAGGTGGGCAGCCGCATGAGCACGTCGGCGCGTTGCCTCATGTTGTCGAAGCTCGCCGCCTCCTCGGGCAGCCCGCTGCGGATCACGTCCAGCGAGCGCTCGAGCACCGCGAGCAGCAGCCCCTCCTTGCTGCCGAAGTGCCACGGGATCGAGCCCCTGCTGATCCGTGACCGCTCCGCCACGTCGGCGAACGTGGTCTGCCTGTACCCCTTCTCCGCGAACAGCTCCGCCGCCGCCGAGAGGATCAGCTCGCGGCTCTCCTGACTCGTCTGCTCTCGTCGCGTTGTCACGCCACCTCCTTGTGCTAGCACTCATATTCTATGCCGACTAACATAGGAGGTGGCCGAGCCGGTCATTCCTGGTCAAGTCGCCGGCGGATCCGGTCGAACTCGCCGAACGCACGTCTTCGTCAGGGACCTCGTCGCCGCCCAGGCCCCTAGGGTAGGGCCCGCCCTACCCTGACGAACCAGCTCGCCTCACCCCAAAGACGCTGGTCAGCGGCATGGGAGCGGCGCTTGCGCGGCCCCTACTCTCGTCGACGTACGGATCTCACCGTGAGATCTGATTCTCCACGTGAGAGAGGTAAACAGCATGGCTAGGGACCGGAAGCGCATCAGCCGGCGGGGGCTGGCGGCGGCGGTGATCGCGATGGGAGCGGTCCTCGTCCCCGTGGCGGCCCAGGCGGCGCTGGCCGACACGGTCGGCGGGAAGCAGGACCCGGTCCGCGCACTGGAGCAGGCGGCGCACCCGCTGCGCTCGACCGAGCCCGGGAGGGGTACGGCCGACCTGCGCGCCCTGGGCGCGATGGTCGACGACGCCGAGGTGGTCGGCCTCGGCGAGGCCACCCACGGCTCCCACGAGTTCTTCACCATGAAGGAGCGGGTCTTCCGCTACCTCGTCGAGAAGAAGGGCTTCACCACCTTCGCCCTGGAACTGAGCTGGTCCGCGGGACTCCAGATCGACGACTACCTCCAGACCGGCAAGGGCGACGCCCGCAAGATCGCTAAAGAGGCGCTGGCCAACTCGCCGTGGGACCGGGAGGAGTTCCTGAGCCTCATCGAGTGGATGCGGGACTACAACCGCCGCCACCCCGGCCGCACGGTCCACTTCATGGGCGACGACATCGGCGCCCCCAAGCTGAGCGACGACTTCTTCAACCGGGTGACCGGCTACGTGCAGCGGACCCACCCGGAGTCGCTGCCGCGGCTCAACGAGCTCTACACCGGCCTGCGCCCGATCGACGACGTGTTCGCCTACCTGGGCAAGCCCCTCACGGAACGGCAGCAGCTCGCCGCCAAGGCCCAGCAGGCCCTGGATCTGGTCAGCGGCCAGCAGGGCACGGACGAAGACGAGTTCGAGCTTGCGGTCCAGAACGCCCGGTCCATCTCCCAGACGGCCACGTTCCTCGCCTTCGACCTCACCGACAAGGCCTCGCTGCCCGTCGCGCAGCGCTTCCGCGACCAGGTGATGGCCCAGAACACCGCCTGGTGGCAGCGGCGCACCGGCGACAAGATTCTGCTGTCGGCGCAGAACGACCACGTCGGATACGTGGCCGGCGAGCCCGCGCTGTACCCCAGGACGCAGGGGTCGTACCTGCGCGACACGCTGGGGAAGAAGTACGTCCCCATCGGCTTCACCTTCGACCAGGGCTCCTTCCTGTCGAAGGACGCCGCTCTCGGCGGCGACTGGAAGAAGTTCACCGTGGGCGCGGCCGAGCCCGGTATGAACGAGTACACCCTCGACCAGGTCCGATACCAGGACTACTACCTCGACATCCGCAACGCCCCGGCCGCCGCGCGCGCCTGGCTGGACGTCGCCCGCCCCACGCGCAACTTCGGCACCCAGTACCCCTACCCGCTCGCCGACGTCGCGATCGCCCGCTCCTTCGACGTCCTCATCCACCTCCACGACGTCCGGGAGGCCGACAGGCTGAAGCCGTGACGACCCGGCGTGACCCGCCTCTCCCGCCCGGTCCACCGTGCGACGGCGCGCGGAGCAGGATCCCGGCACGGTGGATGGCGGTCAGCGCGATGGCGGTGCTGATCGCCAACCCCACCGGCTCAGAGGACCTTCCAGTCGAGCCCGCCGGCGACCGCCTGGGGCTTCCAGTAGCCGACGGAGCCGCCGTTCTCCATGGCGTCGGCGGTGGCCTTGAGCAGGGCGTAGTACGAACGGATCCGGCGCCCTCCAGGCGTGAAGCTCATACCGCCCTCATGATCGGTGCGGCCGACGTCACGCCGCACCGAGTCGATCACGAGGTGGTCGCCCATGCCGTCGGCGCCGATAGGGAGCATGCGCCCGTCCCACCAGTCTGTTCGCGGATCGCCGCCCTCGTCCTCGGCCTCGATCTCGCACAGGCTCTGCCACGTGTCACGGATCGTCAGGACACTCAGGTTCTCCTGGCCCAGGAAGCCGAAGCCCCAGGTGTCCTTCACGGACACGGCCCCGTCGTGCCGTAGGAGCGAGGCCCGCAGGTCGTCGGGGAACAGCAAGCCCATCTGCGCCTCCGCCGCCGCGATGGTCTCAGCCTTTCCGGGCTTGCCGAGCGCGCGATAACTCCTTGGGGCGTTGGTCTTCAGCCACGCCTCGATCCGCTGCCACTGCCGGTCCACTGCCCGGGTCACCTTCGCGTTGAGCTTCCGTACGCGCGGGGTGGCGGTCTTGGGCCGGCAGTCCGCGTCGGGACTCGGCTCATCGACCGGAACTGGCTCCTCATCCTCGGTCGGCTGAGGGACGTGATCGCCGTCTGGAGCGGACTCCGTCTGAACTTCGATGACGCGGCAGCTGACACGTTCATTCGAGGGGGTGTTGGCGCACGGCCCGTCCTGGAGCGCATCTGCGTACTCTGCGAGAACCTCTACGCTCGTTTCCTTGGAGAAGACCGCAGACTCAAGGGCTTGAGTACTGACGGCGAGCAGGAGAAGCGCGAGTCCGGCCATGCCCCAACGGGTCAGGCGACGTCGGGCGGCTTCGTCCAGCGGCTCGCCGCCTTTGACGGTTCTCGCGAACGGGCGGCGGTCGAAGGAGGGCTTGGCATCGTAGCGCTTGAGATCCTCGGCGGTGGGAGTGCCGAGGATCGGGACCGGGGGCCAGCGGGATCCGGGTCCGCTCTCCACCTCGGTTGGGGAAGCCGCGTCGTCCTGCTGGGCTGGACGGCGTCCCGTCGGGCGTCGGCGAGAGCGCATGAACACGACGATGGTCGCTGCCGCAATGGCTGCCCCAAGCGCGAGCCATACGCCGCGGGAGGTGATCAATCGCCGCACGTCCGGCAGAGTACCTGGAATAGCTCTGCACAGAGATCAAAACCCCACCCGGCGGGCGCTGGCGCCTCTGTTCCGAGCTCAGGAGAGGTCGGCGCCCACCGTAGAGGCATCACCTGGGCCGGCGATACTTGTTGAGGGCCGCCGCAACGAGCTTGGCCGCCCGATCTGCGATCGCGTAGCCGGGCTTCCGGGCTGTGACGTCGATGACCACCGAGACGTTCAAGTACCGGTAGACGATCTTCGTTTGGTAGAGGTACGTCATAAAGCGCATTCGTCGGGTGTAGCTGAACGCCTCGTCGCCGACGTCCGGCCCCTTGCGGACCTTGGTCCCCGGGGTGCGCCTCGGCTCGTCCTTCATGAAGTCGACCATGCTGTCGTAGAACTGGGTGGCGTACGAGTCAGCCGGCATGCGAGTCACCGAGACGTGCAGCGAGGTGGCGTCCGCCCCGTTCCAGGAGCAGGACTGAGCCAGGAAGAACTGGCGCTTCATCGAGGTACCGAACAACGAGCGCGTCTGGGCGCTGGTCAGCAGGTCGCACGCCTCGAAGTCATCCCCGATCAACGGCGTGGCCGAGGGCGAGGGGATGTGCAACGTCGGAGGCTTGACGGTGTAGGTGGGAGGAGGCACGAGTGCGTACCCGATGAGGCGGACGACGTTCGGGAACAGATACGGCACGACCGCCACCCCCGCCGCCACGATCAGCACCACCGCGAGCACCGCGCCCAGGACGACCTGGGTGCGACGGCGTCGAGGCAGGCGCCTCGGCTGGGTCCGCTCCTGTCTGAGGGCCGGGCCGGTCGTGGGGGCCCCTCGTGCGATGGCTTCCAGCCAGCCGGCCACCTCTTCGGGAGAGCAGCGGCGCGCCGGGTCCTTCTCCAGGACCGCGGCCAGCACCGGTGCGAGCGGGCCGGCCAGCCGGAAGGGGGCGGGCTCCTGCATCAGCACGGCCGCCAGCACCGCGGCCTCGTTCGTGCGGGCGAACGGCGGGCCGCCCTCCACCGCCGTGAAAAGCGTGGCGCCCAGCGACCACAGGTCGGCGAGCGGGCCGTCGACCTCACCGCGCAGGCGCTCCGGGGCGATGTAGCCCGGCGACCCAGCCAGCAGCCCCGTCTGGGTGAGCGCGGAGTCACCGGCGATGGTCGCGATGCCGAAGTCGGTCAGCAGCACCCGCCCGTCGTCGGTGAGCAGGACGTTGCCGGGTTTGACGTCCCTGTGCAGGATTCCGGACGCGTGCGCGGCCGCGAGGGCGTCGAGCATCCGCACGCCGATCGCGGCGACCCGTTGCGGCGGCAGCGGTCCGTCGTCGCGTACGACCTGGTCAAGGGAGCGGCCGCGGACCAACTCCATGACGATCCACGGCCGTTCGCCATCGAGGACCACGTCATGCACGGTGACGATGGACGGGTTCGAGCGCAGGGTCGCGGCTGCGCGCGCCTCGCGGAGCGTGCGTTCGGTCAGTTCGGTCCGCGAGGCCTCGTCGAGGTCCGGTGGGAGCCTGACCTCCTTGACGGCCACCTCCTGCTGCAGGAGCTCGTCCATCGCCCGCCAGACCGTGCCCATGCCGCCCTGGCCGAGTTGCGACAGCAGCCGATAGCGGCCCGCTAGCAGCGCCACCGTGTCCCAACGGGCGCCTGAGGCACTGCGACCATCCGTCGCCTCCTGTCGATCTCACGGCCGGCCGGGCAAGTCGATAGTAGGGGCCAACGCGGCGAGAGGTGAGTGAATCGTGATCAAAAGGTATCTGCGCGCTATCGCATCGGGCGGTGAAGAAGCTTCGGCCGGGGCGCCGGTTCCCTCTGCGGCAGAGGTGCTGCCGCGCGCTCTTGATGGCCGGCCGTCGGCCTGGCACCTAGAGTGCCCGAATGATCGAGACACCAAGGGCGTTCGCGCGGAGCACTGTGGAGCGTGAAGGAGAGCCCGGAGCGGCGTGGCTCGCCGAACTGCCTGGGATCGTGGAGGAGCTGCTGGAGCGCTGGGAGTGCGTGCCGGACGGCGAGGTCATGCACGGGGGTGTCGGGCTCGTCGTCCCGGTGCGATGGCGGGCCGAAGGGACCGCGGTCCTGAAGGTGTCGTTTCCGCATCCCGGCAACATCCATGAGCCGGACGCGTTCGCAGCATGGGGCGGACGCGGAGCCGTTCTGCTGCACGAGCGCGACGATGAGCGGTTCGCCATGCTGCTCGAGCGGGTCCAGGTATCGAGACTGGCGGAGGTCGAAGACGGCGACGAGGTTGTGGCGGTCGCCGGGCGGATCAACCGCCGGCTGGCCATCCCCGCGCCGCCTGGCCTGCCGCGGCTGCGCGAGCAGGCCGACGCCTGGGAGGAGCAGCTACGCAAGGACGCCAAGGAGCTGACCCATACGCTGGCGCCTTACGTCGTGGACGCCGCCGTTGCGACCGTCCGCGAGTTGGGCCGCGTCCAGCCGGACGTCCTCATCCACGGCGACCTCCACGCCGGGAACGTCCTGCGCGCCGACCGTGAGCCCTGGCTCGCCGTCGACCCCAAGGGGTACGCGGGAGACCCCGCCTACGACGGCGGCACGCTGCTCAAGTCGCGCGCGCTGACGCTCCTCGAAGCGGACGACCTGCGCAAGGCCCTCCACCGCACCCTGGACGTCTTCGTCGACGCCGCGGAACTCGATCGCGAACGCGCCCAGCGATGGGCTCAGTTCCACGCCGTCCAGGCTGCGTTCTGGGGCCGCCGCCACGGATTCCGCATCGCCCGCAGCGGACCACGACTGGACTGGCGCACCCAATTCGCAGACCGCCTGGCGGAGCTGCTCACGGAACCCTCGGCCAGCGTCTGCTGACCTCGGTCCCCAGCAGCTGGATAGCGGCGAGGAACGCCAGAGAGATCGTCTCGCGGCCGACGACCGTCGCGTCGGGGCCGGGGTGCTCGTCGAGCAGTTGGTCCGGGTACGGCTGCAGCGGGGAGTCGTGCGCCGCAGGTGTTCGCCTGTGCCGTTCTAGGCTGTACCGATGATCAACTTGGTGGAGTGGACCAGGCTGGAGCCGTGGCGGGTCGCCCGTGCGCGCACCGACCGCGGCGAGTTCGTGATCGTCAAGTGGGCGGGCCCTCATCCTGACGGCAGGCACACCGAGGCGTGGCGGTTACGCACAGAGGTAGGCGCGCTGCGGTTTCTGACAGAGGATCTCAGAGTCGATCTAGCGCCACGCGTGCTGGCGGAGGATCTTCTCGCGGGGCGCATCATTCTCGAGGATCTAGCGCCGCGGGTTGCGCTGGACGGACTGTTACGCGGGGACGGTGTCTTCGCGCATGCAGTACGCCTGGAGGCTTTCGCTCGTGCCCGTGGCGAGCTTGGCGCGTTCACTGCCGGGCAGGCGGAGCTGTACTACCGGCGGCGAGAGCGGCTGGGGCAGGTCGATCCAGAGGCCGACCGGCTTGGGCGCGTCGCCCGACTGCGCCGAGAGGGGCTGTCGCAGGCCGAGGTGCTGGGAGTGCCGATCACCGGGGCGGTGGAGCGCGAGTTCGCCCTCGCGCTGGCGGAGCTAGCCGATCCGGGGCCGTTCCTGACGCTGAGCAACGGCGATCCGGAGACCAACAATGTCCTGGTCTGCGCGGACGGGCCGCCCGATGCGCGTCTGATCGACTTCGAGTTCGCCGGCTTCACTCATGCTCTGCACGATGCCGTCTGCCTGCATGTCCCCGGTCCGGCCTGGATGCGGGTGAGTACGACGGCGCAGGCTGCCGGTTCCGCACCTCTGCCGCAGGTTGGCGAGGTCTACCGGCGTGCTCTGGCAGTCGGGGTGCCGCAGGCCGAGGACGAGCGGCTCTATGGGATGGCCTTGGCGGCGGCGTGTGTGGCGTTCGCGTTGGCCCGCCTCTGGCGTCTGCAGGTGTTGGATAGGCGTACAGCAGGTGACGACAGCCGTGCCCAGCTCGTCTCGATCTTGGAGGCTGCCGCTTCTACCGCCCGGGAACATCATGCTCTGCCGCAGCTGATGGGCCTGTGTCAGCGCCTGGCCGAGGCGCTACGCCGCCGCTGGCCCGATGCAGACGTCGACACCGCCGCTCTGGCGCCCTATACGCCGCGCCTTGGGTGATGGGCAGGGTCGTTTCCTGGTGCGAGCACGTTCATGTGCGACGATCTTGACCGTGTGTAGCGACTGTTAGTGCCACGCCGTTTACAGTATGGAGTTCTTGGGCTGCATGGCGTGAATGGCTGCCTCTCCTGTCGGGAGGCGATGGTGACGCAACCGTTCACCCCGCTCGGGAGGCCCGCATGGCCGATGCACAGGAGATGTCAATCTGCCGCAGGGCGACGCGAACGATCTCAGGGTCGATGTGTTCGACCTGGTCTGGCGGGTACCTCTATGGCCGCTGAGACAGGCTGATGACCTGCAGACCCTCGTTACGCGGAAACCCCAACTGCACTCCCCCGCTGGTCAGCACACCGACAACGTCCGGCGGCGGCTTGGGGTCAGGCTCCCAGTCGACATTCGCGTCACTGAGAGCCGCGCACACATCTTCAAGAGGTCGGTTCCAGCGGAGAACCCACGGATCGAGCGTGAAGGCCCCGCCTCCAGCCGGAATCTCGAAAGTATCCGTATAGATCAGCCAGACCTGATCAGTCGACTCGTCGAAGTGGAACTCGATGTCGCCGAACACCCAAATGTCCTGGAAGTGCGGCCGTCTCTTCGACATGACCGCGTAATCGTCAGGCTCGCCAAACACGTCCCTGATGAACTCTCGCGGTGCTCCCAACTCGACGGGACCAAAGCGTCCTGACCGGAGCATCGCCAGCAACGAGACGTTCATCATCACAGGTCTCCTGGGGCACCATCGATTACAGATCCTCGGGTGCGGGGATGTGCACCAATCCCGGCTTGGTCACTTCTGCGAGCGCTTGACCGGCGAGACATCGGACCTCGGCCCATCCTGGATCAGCGGCGAGCCCTTCTGGGGTCCACTTGTCGGCGTTGACCTCACCGCTCATCCCATCCAAGCGGTCGTCGATGCGCTGCAACAACTCGTGCAGCGACGGCGACAAGAGTCCCGGCGCCTGCTCGTCAACGCTCCATACCGCCCACCCTTTGGCCCAGTCGAAGTCGAGTGCCAGTTCATCCTCGCTCCATCGATGCCGCCGACACCACGCGACCTGCTCATCAGCAGTTGCGGCAAGCATCACCAGCGTTTCAGCGAGGCGCAGCACGCAAGTGACCAGATCCGGCCGTCCTTGGTCAGAGGTCACTGTGCGGACCTTTGTTCCACCCGACTTGCGTCTCGGCGGCGTTGCGGAGCCGATCCCTCGGGATGGCGTACTGGAAGCGGTCGCCCTCCCACCGATGGATCATGAGACCCCGGACAGTGCTTGCGAGCCCCCGCCTGGCCGGATCAGTCGGCATAGAGCGCGGCCAGCCCGTCTGCAGCGGAAAGCCGCTTTGAGTGACATAGAAAGCCGCGACGTCTGGCATGAGGCAGGCGGACGGTGTCAGGCTGTTGGTCAGGCCGTATCCGAGCCGTCTGGTCACTCGACCCGGCTCTCCTGACGTTCTTCAGGTGTGGTCACGAAGCTGCCCATGCCTGGCTCGGTACGGATCAAGCCGTCCGCTCGTAGCGCACGCATCACCTTCTGGCCGGTGGCGTTGGCGATGCCGAACTCCTCGATGAGCGTGACAAGCGAGGGGATGCGCTCGCCTGGCTTGTATTCACCCGTGCGGATGCGCTCCGCGATGATCGCGTGGACTTGCCGCCACCTGGGCTGATTCGCCTTCAACTCCACCACCTGAGCACAGTAGGAAGCTGTTGCGTGCCATGGCGATGGACAGCGCGCTATAGCGCGCCATAGCTTTCCCGGCCTAAGATGCGTTCATGGTTACCTGGGAGACGTTCCCCATCGCCCTTGACCGGTGCATAAGTCCACACGTGGCAATGCCACAGCGCGACCATCTACGACTGGAGTGGCACCCGTCGGACCTACGCCTCAATAGGACACGCACGATCGCCTGGACGTGCGACTGCCGCGCCACGATGTACGAGCTATGCGCCGGCGGCGGCCAAGCCTTCATCCGCCGCACCATCCAACTCGACGACGGCCACCAGATCCACGAGACGAGCCCGTCGTCAATGAAGGAAACCTGGGCACTCTGGGCAGACCTGCTGTCCGGAGCCGCCCGATAGACGAGTGCCACACGATGACCGTCTGCTTTGAGACGGACCAACTGCTCTGGTGCCACTGACACCGACCGAGGTCAACGGAGGAGTACCTGTCAGGCCCCCGTTCTGCGCTACGAGGGGCCTCGCGGCGTTTTTCAGCTCGACTATCCCGGAGACTCCGCTCATATGGAGATCCCCCATTGGGTTCTCCGGGGACGAGGCTCTTGCCGTTCTGGCCGCCGCCTATCACCTTGGCCGCATTGTCGAGGAGGAGAGCTGCGTGGAAGGAGAGGACCTGGACCTCCAACTGGGGCGGCGAATCACGACGGGCACCCCCACTTCTTGATAAGGGTTGGGCATTCACGTCGGAAGCCCGCAACCCTGTCCAACCCCCGCAAAAAATCCTCAGAGGAGGCGGCTGCTGAACAGGTAATTGCGTCGCCGGGGACTGATCACGTTGGTCTCCCGCCATCGGCCGAGCCCCCAGATATACATCCGGTATCCCATCGTCAGCAGCGGCTCCGTCACGTCGCCCGCGACCATGCCGTACTTCTCGAGATGACGGTCCTCGATTTCCAGCAGGAGACTGGGCCGGTGGCGCTCGATCGTGTTGAGCCCGCCTTTCAGGACCGCCGACTCGAATCCTTCCACGTCCACCTTCATGAAGTTCACCCACGGGATCTTGCGGGTCTCACAGACGTGGTCGATCGTGTACACGGGCACTTCCAGGGTCTTGCCGGCGGACTTACCCGGACCTTTCAACCCCGTCTGGAGGTGCGCCCAGCCGTGGTTGGGCAGCAGTCCGAACCGGTACGGCAAGCGGAGCTTCTGTCGTCCGTTGGAGGGGCCGAGTGCGGCATTGGTGGCGATCACGTGGTTGGCCCCCGTGGCCTGCCGTACCGACTCCAAGATCTGGTACGGCAGGCGCAGCGGCTCGAAGCTGTGCACCTGCCCGGTACGCCCTACCAGGCGAGCGAGGGGAAAGGTGTACATCCCGTAGGCGGCGCCGATGTCCAAGCACACGTCGCCACGCCCCACAAGCTGCGACAGCCCGCGTAGTTCGGACTCCCGGGAGAGCGTGCGGGCCACCATGCTCGCCGTCGACAATCTGATCATGCCGAGGACGGTAGAAGGAAGATCGGCGCGGGCGAATCCCCCTCAGGAGCGCAACCGCCTGCTCCGCCTTACCTCTGCGGAGGGACGCCCGGCCACCACCAGTCCGCTCTCATAGGCCAGCACCACTGCCTGCGCCCTGTCGCGCAGGTGGAGCTTGCCGAGGATCCGCCCCACGTGGGACTTGACGGTCTCCTCCGCGATGGTCAGGCTGCGCGCGATGTCGGCGTTGGACTGACCGTCGGCGATGAGCCTGAGCACGTCGATCTCACGAGGGGTGAGCGCGTTCAGCCGCAACGCCTCGCGCTCGTCGATCGACTGCCTGCCCGCGAACTCCTCGATGAGCCGCCGGGTCACCGACGGCGCCAGCAACGCCTCTCCGCCGGCCACCACGCGCACGGCGTTGATCAGATCGGCCGGCGGCGCGTCCTTCAACAGGAAGCCGCTGGCCCCGGCGCGCAGCGCCGTGTAGACGTAGTCGTCGACGTCGAACGTGGTCAAGATCACCACTCTGGTGCCCGGAACGCTCGCGATCATGCGCCGGGTGGCCTCCAGCCCGTCGAGATTCGGCATGCGGACATCCATGAGAGCCACGTCCGGTCGCGTCCTCTTGGCCATGGCCACCGCCTCGAGGCCATCTGCGGCGTCGCCCACGACCTGGATGTCGGGCTGCGCCGACAGCAGCGCCGCGAACCCTCCCCTGACCATCGCGTGATCGTCAGTGATCAGAACAGAGATCATTTTGCCTCCTGCGGCAGTACGGCCCGCACGGCGTAACGCCCGTCAGTCAGCGCCCCCGCGAACAGTTCACCGCCCGCCAGGGTCACCCGCTCGCGCATGCCCACCAGCCCGTACCCGGACCCGGGCACTGACTTCACACCTGCCTCATTGACCACCTCGACCACGAGGTTCCCGCCGTCCAGACCGATCGTGACCAGGGTCGCGGCACCGTTGGCGTGCTTGATCACGTTGCTCAGCGCCTCCTGAACGATCCGATACACCGTGAGCGACGTCGCGGCGCTGACCTCCAAGGTCCGCTCCGGCAGTTCCAGCCGGACCGGCGTACCCGCCCGGCGCGCCGACTCCGCCAGCTCAGCCAGGCCCTCCAGCCTCGGTTGCGATGCCGAAGGCGAGTCATCCCGACCATCCCGCAGAGCGTCGAGGAGTTGCCGCATCTCGGCCAGTGAGGCGCTCGCCGCGCCGTTGATGTCGCGGAACTCCTGCAGCACCTCCCCCGACACCCCGCCCTTGAGCCGGTACTCGGCGGTCGCAGCTTGCACCGCGATGACGGACATGTGATGCGCCACCAGATCGTGCAGCTCACGGGCGATCCGTGCGCGCTCCTCCAGCAGTCGCCGCTTGCCGTGCTCTTCCGCGACGCGCAGCGTGCTCAGCCGCCGCGTCTTGAGATTGTGCCCGATCATCATCACGGCCAGCAGGCCCAGACCCCAGTTCACCATGGCCTGCACCACATGCGGCTGCCCGGTCCGTACCCAGAGCTCTGACAACACCCCGGCCGCCAGCGTGATCAGGAACACCACGGCCGCAACCCGCCGCGTGGATACCAGCGCCAGGGTGAACACCACCGGTGCCTGCGCTATCAGTTCACTCAGAAGCCAGGGCCCCCAGTCGTCGACGTTGAGCACCATCGCCAGGAGAAGCAGCCCCAGCATGATCCACCACGCGGCCATCGGCCGGTACCAGGACACGGTGACCGGCAGCGCGTATAACGCCCCGATCAGCAACCCGGGAACGCCCATCCCGAGAGCGACCGCGAACGTCCATCCATTGAGCAAGGCGACCAACCCCGCGGCGACGAAGTACAGGCGTCGCGGCACCAAGGGCCGCTCCGGATCGGCCGGCGAACCAGGCATCCGAGCACGATGAGCGCTGCGGACGAAGCTCAACACTCGTCCAACTCTACGTGCTCAGAGAACACGGATCCCCCTCATGGGCGCGCCGCCGACCTGCTCCGCTCCCGCAGGTCACGCCATGAGGACCTCGCCGAGCAACAGGTGCTCAACGAGGTCTCGGCCGCCCTGTCACCAGGCGCGGCAGCCGAAGTCCGCGGTGCGCGAGCCGTGGCGGAGGGGACCCCATGCCGTACCGGGCGACCTGGTCATCGGAGAGAAATTCGTCCTCAGAGCGATGGCGGATCATCGATTTCGGCAACGGACAGGAAGAGCTCGATGACCGGCACCGGTGTGTCGGGGCGTTGTACCGGGACCTCCAGGGTGAGCGTGCCGGGTGGCTGACCGCTCATCCGGGTGTTGTGGGCTACTTGATCCGGGTCCGTCGTGACCCGCCTGATCTCCGAGGCGTCGTTGAGCAGTTGGGCATAGCGGACCTTGCCCGCCAGCCCGGGCAGGTGCACGTGGCGCAGCGGCCAGCTGAACAGGTGCAGGTAGAGCCGGTCACCGTTCTGGGTGAGCCGGCAGTCGGGCGGGGCCGTGAACTCCGATGGCCCGCACCCGCGGATCGAGCGCTCGTGCAGGTCCATCCACAGGCCGATCTCCGCCAGCACGGCCAAGGCGCGCGGGTCGATGTCCCCGCGACCGGTGGGACCGACGTTGAGCAGCAGATTGCCGCCCTTGGACACCCCGTCGACGAGCATCTTGATGAGCAGGTCCGCGCTCTTGTAGTCGAGGTTGTCCCGGTCGTAGCCCCAGCTGCCGTTCAGTGTCTGGCACGCCTCCCAGAGCCCGTCTAGGGGCGCGGACGGCTGGTACTGCTCGGGCGTGATGAAGTCGCCGGGAATGCCGAGCCTGTCGTTCACCAGGATGCCCGGCTGCAGTTCCCGGACCATCGCCAGCAGTTCCGTGGAACCCCAGTCCGCGGGGCCCTTGCCGCCCCACCACTCAGTGCGCGTGGAGTAGGAGAAGTCGAAGAAGAGGTAATCGATCGTTCCATAACGAGTGAGCAGTTCCCGGACCTGCCCGTGCAGGTAGCGCCGGTATTCGGCGATGTCACCGGGCCGGTCGGGCGCGGAGTCGCGCAGCGGGTGAGTCCCGTCCACGGGGAAGTCGGGGTGATGCCAGTCGATCAGCGAGTGGTAGAACCCGACCTTGAGCCCCTCGGCGCCGCACGCCTCCACGAATGGCCTGACCAGGTCGGACCTCGCCTTGTAGTCGGTCAGGTCGCTGTCCCACAGACAGAAGCCGTCATGGTGCTTGGTGGTCAGCACGACGTAGCGCATGCCCGCCGCCCTGGCGGTCCTGGCCCAGGCGACGGGGTCGTACCTGTCGGGGTCGAAGTGGTCGACATACGGCTGGTACTCCGCGTCGGTCATCCGCTCGCGCGTCTTGACCCACTCGTGTCGGGCGGCCAGCGAATACGGCCCCCAATGCACGAACATCCCAAAACGATCTCTAATAAACCACGTCATGAAAAATCACCCCTTGAGGGCGCCGGATGACAGCCCGTGCACGAACGAACGCTGGAAGAACAGGAAGACGATCACGGAGGGCAGCAGCGCGAGCAGCGACGCCGCCATGACCACGCCGGGCGTGACGATCGGGTCGATCCGCAGGGTCCGCAACGCCAGCGGCAGGGTGTACGTCGAGGAGTCGCTGGCCACCAGCATCGGCAGCAGATACTGGTCCCAGATCATGGTGAAGCCGAAGACCCCGATGACCCCGAGGGCAGGCCTGCACATCGGCAGGATGATCTGCGCGAAGATCCGGAACTCGCCGGCCCCGTCCATGCGCGCCGCCTCTTCGAGCTCGCGTGGCACGTCCTTCATGAACTCCGTCATCACCAGAATGGAGAACGCCCAGGCGCCCACCGGCACGATCATGCCCGCGAGCGTCCCGATGAGGTTGATGTGCAGAACGGGCAGGTCCGACAGGATCAGTGACAGCGGGATCGCCAGGATCTCCTCCGGCAGCATGAGCGTGGCCAGAATGGCGACGAACACCAGCGTCATGAAGCGGAACCGCTTGCGCGCCAGCGCGTAGGAGGCCAGCGTCGAGACCACCACCTGCAGGAGCAGCCCGAACCCCACCACGAAGAACGAGTTCGCCAGGTATTTCAGCACCCCCTGGTCGACGGCGACAGTGAAGTTGTCCAGTGTCGGCTTGGAGGGCACGACGCTCAGCTGCGTCGGGTCGGACACATGATTGAAGGCGCTGACCAGCAGCGCCAGCAACGGCCCTGCGAACACCACCAGCACCAGCGCGTAGATCACGAGTTTGAGCAGCCGCCCTGCGGGCGTCTTGCTTTCCTTGAGCCCGAGTGCGGTCTCGCTGGCGACGCTCATTGGCTCTTCCTACTCCGGAGGATGGACACGAGAACGGTCAGCAGGAGCGTGGCGAGGAACAGCAGGACCGCTCCGGCCGACGCGACGCCCAGCCGGTTCTGCTCCAGGCCCAGCTTGGTGATCAAGGTCATGACGACTTCCGTGGAGCCGTTCGGCCCGCCGTTCGTCAGCAGGAACACCTCGGTGAAGACCCGCAGCCCGCGGATCGCCGCCAGGATGAAAAGGATCGTGAAGACCGACCGCAGCCCCGGCAGCGTCACGTGCAGCAGCCTGCGCATCCGCGACGCGCCATCGACGATCGCGGCCTCGTACAGGTCCCTGTTCACCCCCGCCAGCCCAGCCAAGAAGATCATCATGTCGTACGGCGCGCCGCGCCAGACCCCGGTCACGATGACCGAGGCCATCGAGGTGTGCGGGTCGTTGATGAACCCGGACGGCCCCAGCCCCACGATTCCGATCAGGGAGTTCAGCATGCCGTCGCCGGTCGGGTGATAGATGATCCGCCACAGCTCGGCGACGACCGCCATCGGCACGACGACCGGCAGGAAAGCGGCAGAACGGATGAAGCTCAGCTTGCGGCTCTGCCCCTCCATGAGCAGCGCCAGGATCAGACCGAGCAGCATCGAACCGACCGTCTGGAACAGTGCGAGGAGCACGGTGTGCCAGGCGGCCTGCTGGAAGCCGTCGGAGGTGACGACCTTGGCGTAGTTGTCCGCACCCACCCACTGGTTGCCCAGGAACGGCCGCACGTTCTGGAACGACATCACCAGGGCGTCGGCCATGGGGACGAACTTGAAGTACAGGAACAGGACGAGCGCGGGGGCCAGGAACAGCCACGGGATCCACCACCGGCCGCCCCGGCCGCCGCCCCTTCGCCGGGAAGGCGCGGCGACCCTTTCGACGGCGACCGGCTCCGCGTGGTCGACACTCATGACGCGGCGACGCCCTGCTCCGCCAGGATCGCGGCGAGCTTCGTATCGAGCTTCTGCAGCTCTCCCTTCAGGTCCAGGCCGCAGTCCGCGACCAGGGCGTTGACGGTTTCGGCCGCGGTCTGCCGCACCGGGGTCCAGTTGGGCAGCGACGGGGCGTAGTGGCCGGAGGTCTGGTAGATCTCGGCGAAGGTCTTCCAGCGCGGGTCGGGGCGCACCTGGCCGATGTCGACGGTCTTGTTGACGGGGAGCTGGACGATGTAGGCGACGTCGCCCTCCATGCCGACCTTCTGGCCCTCCGCCGAGGTCGCGAACGAGGCGAAGGCGTCCTGCCCGGCGTTGTTCGGCGAGCCCGCCATCAGGTAGATCGCGCCGCCCTCGGCGAGCACGTCGGCGTTCTTGGCACCCTTGGGCATGGGCACGACCTCGTACTTGTCCTTGCCGAGTGACTTGTCGAAGCGGGGCATGAGGTACGGCCCGACGACGTACATGCCGGCCCTGCCCGCCTCGAACGTCTCGTTGGTCGGCGGGGTGTCCATCGTGACGGCGCCCGGCTGGATGACCTTGTCCTTGCAGCCGAGGTCGCGGAACCACTGCACCGCCGCAGCGGACTCGGCACTGGACATGGCCGGCTTGAACTTGCCCCCGCCCGCGTCGGTGACGAAGTCGCCGCCCGCCGCCCAGAGGAAGTTGGAGAAGTACCAGGAGGCGTAGCCGCGCTTGGTCGACAGCGGCGCCGCCAGCCCGTAGGTGTCGTTCTGGCCGTTCCCGTCGGGGTCCTTCTCGGTGAACGCCTTGGCCATCACCGCGAGCTCGGCCCAGCTCTTCGGCGCCTTCAGCCCCAGCTTCTCCCGCCAGTCCCTGCGGATGAGCAGGGCGCTGGCCTGGGCGGAGTACGGCACGCCGTACTGCTTGCCGTCGACGCCCTTGCCGGAGGCGAGCGCGCGGTCGGCGAGATCCTTGCCACTGGCCAGCTTGCCGAGGTCGATCTCCCGCAGCAGGCCCTGGCTCTGCATGGTGCCGAGCTGGGTGACGTCGTTCATGACGATGTCCGGAAGGTCCTTCTGGGCGGCCCGCTGCTGCAGCTTCGTCTCGAAGTCGTCGAAGATGGCCGTTACCTTGACCTTGTAGCCTGTCGCCTTCTCGAAGGCGGCGACCAGCCTCTGCGTGCCCTGCTCGCCGGGCCCGCCCGGCGTGGTCCTGGTCCACAGCTCCAACGTGGCCTTGGCGTCCTGGTCGACGTTGGTTCCTGCGGCTCCTGACGAACACCCGGCCAGCGCCACCACCAGGGAAGCCAGGATCCATCGCGTTCCGTGTGTGGAGGACGTTCGCATATGTGAATGGCTCCCTCTACTTGGATGCGTTTTCCCGGACGGTAATGGTGCTCACGTTCACAGGTCAATGCTCCGATGACTGAAACATCACGAACGAAACCGTTCGGTTGTGCGGCAGGATGTCCCCTCATACATCGGACGAAATGAGGGAGAGATGGCTACCGCACTGCTGGTCATGGAGGAACGGCGCCGGGCGGACGTCTATCCGGAGAGCGTGCTCAACGGGCTGGATGACCTGGTCGTTTGGCAGGGTCCCGCGCTGACGCGGGAGCAACTGGCGGCCCGGCCGGGCGTGCTGGACGAGGTGGAGATCCTGTTCTCAGGGTGGGGCGCGCCGGTGCTCGACGCCGGGCTGCTGAGCCACGCCCCGCGATTGCGCGCCGTGCTGGTGGCGGCGGGCTCCGTGCGCCCGCTGACCACGCCGGAGTTCTGGGCGCGGGGCATCCCGATCGTCTCCGCCGCGTCGGCCAACGCGATCCCGGTGGCGGAGTTCACGCTCGCCCAGGTCCTGCTGGCGCTCAAGCAGTTCCACCGGATCTCCCGCGAGATCAAGGAGCTGGGGCGCTACCCGGGCGAGACGTCCGTCGCCGGGGCGTACGGGTCGAGGGTGGGGTTGCTCGGGCTCGGCGCGATCGGCCGCCTGGTCGCCGCGCACCTGCGGAACTTCGACCTGGAGGTGGTCGCGTCCGACCCCTTCGCCCCCGCTGACCTGGGCATCGCCCTCGTCCCGCTCGCAGAGCTCTTCGACACGTGTGAGGTCGTCAGCCTGCACGCTCCGCTCCTGCCGCAGACCGAGGGCCTGGTCGACGGCGACCTCGTCGCCCGGCTCCGCACCGGGGCCACACTGATCAACACCGCTCGTGGCGCCGTGGTCGACGAGCCCTCCGTCGTCGAGGTCCTCAGCCGCAGACCCGACCTCACCGCAGTGCTCGACGTCACCTGGCCGGAGCCGCCGCCGCCAGGATCACCGCTGTACGGCCTGCCCAACGTCGTCTTGACACCGCATCTGGCCGGGGCGATGGGCGCCGAGCGGGCCCGGATGGGGGAGCTGGTGCTGGACGAGGCCCGCCGGCTGCTCGCGGGGGAACCGCTCCGCCACGCCGTGGACCCCGCCCTGGCGAGCCTGCGGGCGTGACGGCGTGGACCCGGCGCTCAGGGAGCATCTCAAGCGGCTCGACCTCGACCTGCTCATGGCGGGGCACGCCGATCCTGTCCCCGATGACTGGGCACGTCCGGTACGGAGTTACGGCTACAACCGCCTCTACCTGATCCTCGACGGTGAGGCGACGATCATGCTCGACGGGGTCGAATACCAGCCGAGGCCCGGCCAGCTCTACTTCCTGCCCGCCGGGTCCGCCCTGGGCTTCTCCTCCTCACGGGAGCGTCCGCTGCGAAAGTACTGGGCGAACTTCACGGCGACCGTGGGCGACCACGACCTGGCCTCGCTCGTCGCGCTTCCCCGCGTCCTCGAGGTGGAGGATCCGCCCGCCGTACAGGACTTGTTCGTGCGGTTGCTGGCGGCGGGCAAGGGGACGGCACAGGTGACAGGGCCGCTCCGGCAGCGCGCGATCCTCATGGAACTGATGGCCTACCTGGTGGAACACGCTCCGATCGGCTCGCTGAAGCCGCTCAGCGAAGGGCCGGGGCGGATCCTCGAGTACATCGACGCGCACCTGGGCGAGGTGATCACAGTCGGGCGGCTGGCGGAGGCCTTCCACTACAACCCGACGTACTTCATCACCTACTTCGCCCAGCTCTTCGGGATCTCCCCCAACCAGTACATCCGGCGATTGCGGGTCGAGCGGGTCAAGCAGGCGCTGATCCACTCGGAGCAGCGGATCGAGGAGATCGCGGGAACGGTCGGGTGGGAGGCCGCATACCTGTCGCGGGTGTTCCGGCAGGCGACCTCACTGACACCGACGCAGTACCGGGCCTTGCACCGGGCCTCCTGAGGATCGTCCTAGGAGTGCCCGAGTTTTGGCCATGCCCAATGGAATGCACCTTCTCTACCTTGCCGGTATGAAGCGTTTAGCAGCCCTTGTCGCCGCAGCCGTCCTGGCGCTTCCCGCCGGCCCCGCCTTCGCGGCCGCGGACCGTGAGGTGCTCGTCTCGAATCCGGCCGAGCTGGCGCAGGCGATCGGCTCGGCCGCGGCGGGCGACACCATCGTGATGGCCGACGGCACCTGGCAGGACACCGTCATCGCCCTCACCGCCCCGGGCCCGCTCACACTGCGGGCGCAGACCCCCGGCAAGGTGCTGCTGACCGGTAAGTCAGCGCTGTCGCTGAACAGCCCCAACCTGACGGTGAACGGCCTGACCTTCACCGGCGGCCAGGCGCCCGACGGCGCCCTCTCGGTGATCACCTTCAACAGCGACTACGGCAGGGTCACCGACACCGCCGTGGTCGACTTCAACCCCGCCGAGGCACAGACCGCCTACTACTGGGTCTTCTTCAAGGGCGGGCACAACCGGCTCGACCACGCCCTGCTGAAGGGCAAGAACCACCAGGAGCCGCTGGTCGGCAACGACAGGGGAGCGGCGGCCACGTACAACGCGGTCGACCACACCCGCTTCGCGGACGTCCCCAACGTCGGCCGCAACGGCATGGAAGCGCTGCGGATCTGGGGCTACGGGCAGTGGGGCGACCTCGGCACCGAAGAAGGCGCGTACTTCACCATCGAGCACAACCTCTTCGAGCACGTCGACGGCGACGACGAGATCATCTCGCTGAAGTCCAACCACAACACCGTTCGCTTCAACACGATCAAGGCGTCGAGCGGCGGCCTGGTGCTGCGCTACGGCAACTACAACACGGTGGAGAACAACGTCATCCTGGGCGAGCGCTACCCGGCCAGCGAGGGCATCCGGGTCAGCGGCGACCACCACACCGTCCGTGGCAACTACGTGGCCGGGGTGTCCGGCTACGGGCTCAAGGTCACCAGCGGCGAGCACATGTTCGACGCCGACCACCGGCCCGACTACCTGACGCCCGACTTCGCGCCGCAGCCGAACCCGCTCTCGCCGTACGGCTATCTCTTCCACTACGGACAGGTGACCGACAGCACGTTCACCGGCAACGTGTTCGTCGACAACGCCAAGAGCGACATGCACCTCGGCTGGTTCTACAAGAACCACTGGCCCGGCTACCAGATGGTCCTGCTGCCCGAGCGCAACACGTTCAACGGCAACCTCACGTACCGGCCGAAGGGCGGGGTGTCCGTGGTCACGTCGGCGCAGGAGACCGCGCCGCCGCTGGACAAGTTCACCTTCCAGCCCAACACCTTCCACGGCGACGTCGTGTACGGCGGGACCCTCGACATCCACGCGCCCAACAGTGCCAAGGGCATCGTCGTCCTGCCCGCCCGCAAGGCCCCTCCCCCAGCCGACCAGACCGGGCAAACCGGCCCCAGCTGGCAGACCGGCTGACCTGGCCGACCCCACGAACCGGCGCGCTACTCGTGGTGGGAACAGACGAACCGCACCGCCACCGCCAACCTAGCCTCGGTGTCAAAGCTGGATGAGATCCGTACGCGGCTTCGGTACCGGCTGCCGGACTTGATCTCGCAGAACAGGGTGCCGGGGCGGCGGTGGCGGTCTGCGCGGGCGCGGCCGGGACGCTGAACACGGGACGGGCGACGTGCTCTTCCACGGCCTGTCACGGTCGCCAACGACCACTTCTTCGACCAGTGGCGCCACACCCACCAGCCCAAGACGAGCCCATCACACCCGCCAGCCCCAAGACGAGCCCGTCACACCCGCCGACACCCCGCAGGCTCCAGTCGGGCCCTTCGACGGTACGCGCCACCCGCAGGCCAGAGCAGGCCACCACCCACCCCAGAAGCCGCAGATCCTGCCACCCCATCGCAGTGGGTGCGAGCTGGGGTGGGTCGGAGCTCTAGAAGATCGCTTCCCAGGATTTAGATGATCGTTTCCCAGGAAACCTGCACGGAGTTCTCTTCGCAGAGACCGCTTAGATCCCGGTATCGGGATCGGTCAGTCGTTGCCGGGTTTGCTGAATTCTTCGATCAGCACGGGATACTGCTCCCCACCGTGTCCGGCGGCGATCGAGCGGTCGGCCATCGCCTTGATCAACTTCGGCAGTTCGGCGTTGACACCCACCGCCTCGCTCTCCTCGATCAGGTGTGCCATCGCCCGCGCGTCGGTCTCCAGGGCCGACACCTCGGCCGGGAAGGAGCCGCTGTCGATCTGCTCGGCATACCCAGGCAGCCATTCGGCCACACCGGCAGCGATCTGCTGCGCAAACGGCGCATACGTTGCGGCGTCAACACCGGCCGTCCTGAGCATGGCCGTGCCCTGCAGCCAGGCGTTCAGGACGCTCCACATCATGGCGAGGCCGGCCACGTCGTACAGAGACGCCAGCCCATGGTCCGCACCAAGGTAGGTGACGGTGCCGAGCGCGTCGAGCGTTGACTTGTGCGCCTCGAAGTCCGGCTGCGGCCCGCTGTGCAGAATCACCGCCTCGGCGGTCCCGATCGCCGATGGGATGGCCATGATGGCGCCGTCCAGGTAATGGGCGCCGCGCCGCTCGGCCCATTGGGCGGCTTCCCGGGCCTGGGCTGAGTCGCCCGAGGTCAGGTTGATCAACATCTTGCCGTCCAGCTCGCTATCGTTCGCGCCGAGCAGCTCGTGCATGGCCTGGTAATCGGTGACGCAGATGATCGTCAGGGAACCTGCCTTGAGCGCGTCGCCAACCGTTGGCGCCAGCCGTGCACCCTCGGCCACCAGCTGGTCGGCCTTGAAGGTTGTACGGTTCCACACGGTTGTGGGATGCCCGGCTTTCAGGAACGCGCCGGCGAGTGCCCGACCCATCAGTCCGAGTCCGATGACTGTCACGGGTGTATCGGTTTTGCTGTTCATGGCAGCATCGTCAACGTTGATACCGGTGTGAAGGTCAAGTGAGGTTTCGATGCTGATCGGGGAATTGAGTCGTCGGACGGGCGTGAACGCCCATCAGCTGCGCTACTACGAAGCCCAGGGCCTGCTGGAAGCAGACCGGGGCGCGAACGGTTACCGCGAGTACGACGAGAACGCCGTGCTGCGGGTGAAGCAGATCCGGCACCTGCTTGGTGCCGGTTTGTCCTCCGAGGACATCGCGTACCTGCTGCCCTGCGCGGTCGGAGAGGCCCCGGAGCTGCTCGGATGTCCCGAGTTGCTGGCCGCGATGCGGTCACGGCTGCAGCGACTGGACGATCAGCTTGCCAGGCTCGCTCAATCCCGCGACGCTCTTGCCGACTACATTGATGCGGCCGATCGAATGGCCAGCGAGAGCTATCCGCCCTTTGACGATGCTGACCAGGAGCCCGTGCCCGCCTGAGCGATCTGTCGGCCTTTCGGCATGGAACCCAGGGTCCCCGTCTTGCCCCGTTCGCACGGACCTTCCAGGCGGCAGTGACTGCCAGCGCTTTGCTATTCACAGTGTGGAGTTGCCTGACTGCATGGCGTGAATGCGTGAGCGTGACTACTTGTCTCCAGGGAGACGGTGGTGACGTCGCCACTGGAACGCTCGGCCCAGGCTGAGGTCCGCACTACAGCAGGTGGATGAGCTGCGAACGCGGCTGACCCGAAGAGCAGGTCCGGCGGTTGTCCATCACCCGGGAGACCCTGACATTGCTCGCCGATCACGCCGGGGAGCAGCCCGGCCTTGACCCTCACGATCCAGATGCGACATCGCCGTTGCCTGTCTTGCGCGGCGGGCGGGAGCAGGCGGTGGCGTTGCAGGCCACGGCGCGGCAACCGATGCGGACGAGGGAGATCGTGCAGGCGCGGGGCAAGCCGGACACCCGCTCGCAGGTGGAAGGAATGCGGTCCCGCCTTCAGCGGCTGGTGGCCGACGGGTGGTTGCGACGCGAAGAGGACGGTCTTTACGCGATCGCTTCCGACGTCAACGGACATGCGCCGAAACGGGAGGCCGATCAGCCATCTCTGCGGTGTTTGAGCTCGTACATGCCGCGAACTCCGGGCCGGCAGCGTCCGCTGGCTGTCTCGATCATGATTGTCCCGATCGCGTAGCAGTCCACCCAGTGCCTGGCCTGGGGAGGTCTCCGCACGTCCGAGAACTCTGACCTGCGCCTCCAAGCGCGATGGCAGCGCGCGACGCAGGCACGTTATCGGCCTATCCGGGGATTGCTTCGATAAGGCTACCGGGAGCGCACTTGGTGACGCGGGCGCGGGTGCGTCAGGTCCAAGTCGCCGAATCCGGGTCGATGCCTCGATCGCGGGCGTTGGCGTCGATGATGTCACGGAGCCAGATGGTCAGGCCTGGCTCGATTTCGTCGTAGTAGGCCGTGAAGCCAGGATCGGCGGCGTACTTCCTTCCCAGGCAGACCTGCATCGAAAGGGTGCAGTCGAAGTACGCGTCCATGGAGGCCCTGTGTCGTTCCGCCAGAGCGTTGGCTTCGGCGCTGCCTGGCCTGACGCCGGCGCGCTTGGCTGCTGCCAGGTCGTGCTCGAGCGTTGTGATGTTGTCGGCGATCTGCTGCCAGTCCTCGGGGGTCATGCTCGCGGCGCGCTCGGCGTACTGTGCCCACTGAGCTGTGTCGCCCCACCGGTCACGTGCGCCCGCGGCCAGTGACGGCTTCCAGCGCTGCCCGAAGATCGCGACTTGTTCCTCCGCGGAGAGCAGGATGCCGGCGCGTGCGGCTTCGATCATGCGATCGACCGCGTCGACCATTGCCTGCAAGCGGGAGATGCGATCGAGGAGCTGGGCACGCTGTTGTCTCAGCGGCACGGTCATATCGACCGTCGGAGCATCGAGAAGTTCACCGATGTCGTCGAGCGACAGACCAAGCTCGCGGTAGATGAGCACCCGGTGGATGCGTGCGACGTCAGCTGCCGAATAGAGCCGGTAACCGCCGGTGGTTCGCCCGGACGGGCGGACGAGCCCGATCGCGTCCCAATGATGGAGGGTGCGGACGGTGACTTCCACGTGCGATGCCGCGGCCCCGACGGTCAGCCCGTCGGGTCCCGCGGCATCGTCCATTGCGGTGTCGGTCACGCTGTCGAGTCTGACATGCGCGTCTGACCTACACGGTTTCACCCCTTGGGAAGCGTGAAGCCGTTTGCTTCGAGGTAGCGCGCCTCGGCGCTGTCGAGGTCGAGGGGACGGGCAGCGGTCATGATCACGCGAGCGTTCTCCGGCGTGATGACTTCCAGTTCTACGGTGTTCCACGGAGTCTGTCGCGGTCCCGTCGTGCATCCGGGCACCAGCGCGGTGCACGCCTGCGCGATCTCGTCGACCTGGCTCAGCACGCAACTGAAGCCGATGCTCACCGTTGAAAGGGCCGGCAGGGCACCGGTCGGGACGAGCAGAGCGTCCTGGAACGCCCACCGTCGAAGGTGCGTGACCTGGCCCGGGACCGTGAACAGGTCGATGAAACCGAGCCCGCGGGTCCAGAAATCCACGGACGCGGCCAGGTCCGGCGTCGGCACGGTGACGAACATCGGCATGCCGTAGATGCCCCGGAAAATCTCAGGTGGCGTCGCGTCGGGTCCGGGCGGAGGGACAGGGCTGATTTCGAATGCCTCAAAGTGGTCGGTCATGCGTTCATCGTGGTGCCTGACGCAACGTTAGGGTCAAATCCGGATCAGCACGTGTACCAAGTCATACCGACACGCGTTGCAGGCCATGCAGGTGGCAGGGCCTTCCTCTTGCGATGGAAACGGATCTTGCAGTCTTTGGGGTCAGCAATGCCATCGCCGCCTACAGTGACCCTTCCGCGACACCCCACCACACAGGGCCCAAAGACGCCCAAAGGTAGCCTGGAAGCCTCTGAAACGACGAGGTCCCCCTCCCCTGTCAGCAAGGCACTCACCCGGCAACAGGCAGAGGCAGTGCTCAAGGCCGCCGAGTCGAGCCACGCGCCGGCGACTTCGCCGGGCCTGCCTGCTTCGCCCCGGCCGTGCCGTCCGCCTGGGCCTGACGCACCCAGTTACGCAGGGTCTCCCTGCTGATGCCCAGGTCCTGCGCGACCGACGCCAGCGTCCGCGCCGGGTCAGACAGGTACAACGCGACGGCATCCGCCTTGAACTCCGGCGGATACGACTTCATCGCCACGTGGAACTCCTTGTCTCCGGATCTCCATCATCCGGTGCTCAAGGTGTCCACACTTCAGGGGTAACGCCCATCTTTCGGCTGGATTCCGTAACTTTGGTCACGCCGATGTGCAACAACCGGCCGCGAAGCCACAACGTGCGAACGTCGCGGCGGGCCTGGGGCTGACACGATGCTGGCCGCATGATTGGAAGAATGTCACTGGCGGGGCCGTCGATGCGGCGGCTGGTCGCCCTGGTCGGCGGCGGCTGTCTCGCCATGACCGCGTGCGTCACGCAGGCCGCCGCGCAGCCACAAGCGGCGTCGACGCCGCGACCGTCGATCGTGAAGCTGGACTCTGGCCGGATCCAGGGCTTGAACGACGGCACGGTCAGAACATACTCGGGGATTCCCTTCGCGCAGCCGCCGGTGGGAAGGCTGCGGTGGAAGGATCCGGTGCGGGTCGTCCCATGGCAGGGGGTGGCCGACGCCACCAAACCCGGTCGGCAGTGCACGCAGATGGCGGAGGGCAAGCTGGTCGGCGGGGAGGACTGCCTGTTCCTCGATGTCACCGCGCCGGCCAAGTCGTCGCGCAAGCGGCTGCCGGTGATGGTGTGGCTGTACGGGGGCGGCTTCCTCGAAGGCTCCGGCAGCATGTACAACGCCCGGCGGATGGCCGACCAGGGCGAGGTGATCGTGGTGACGCCCAACTATCGGCTCGGGGCGCTCGGTTACCTCGCGCTTCCGGGGCTGCCGGGCTCGGGCACGTTCGGGCTGGCCGACCAGCTCGAAGCCCTGAGATGGGTGCAGCGCAACGCCGCGGCCTTCGGCGGCGACAAGGACAACGTGACGCTGATCGGCCAGTCCGCCGGCGGGGAGAGCACCTGCGGGCTGCTGACCTCTCCGGCCGCGCGCGGCCTGATCGACAAGGCCGTCATGCAGTCGGGGACGTGCACGCTCAACTGGCCGACCGGCACCTACATCCCCGTTCCGGACATGCCGCCGATTGCGCCGTACCCTTCGCTGAAGACCAGCCAGGACTTCAGCTTGGCCGCGGCCAAGCAGCTCGGCTGCGCGGCGGGCAAGGAGCTGGAGTGCCTGCGCGCCAAGCCGGTCGCCGAGCTGATGAAGGTCAACAAGAGTTTCGGCAACAACCTCGCCTACGGCACGCCGCTGCTGCCGCTGGAGCCGGCGCAGGCGCTGCGCGCGGGCAAGTTCCTGCGTGTGCCGGTGATCTCCGGCGCCACCAAGAGCGAGAGCACCGGTTACGTCGCCGGCACCGCGCAGGCCGGATTCCCGGTGACCGCCGAGAACTACCCGACGTTGATGAAGAACGCGTTCGGCGAGCATGCCGACAAGGTGCTGAAGGAATATCCGCTGACTGACTTCTCCTCCCCCGGCCTGGCCTGGGCGACGGTGAGCAGTGACCGCGGATGGTCCTGCCCGACCTTGGAGGGCGATGAGGCGATGGCCGCCCGCACCACGGTGTACGCCTACGAGTTCGCCGACGCCAAGGCCCCGAACATCTTCGGGACCCCGTCGGAATTCCCGCTGGGCGCCCAGCACGCCAGCGACCTGCCCTACCTGTTCGACCTGGACGGCAAACCATGGGACGGGCTCACGCCCGAGCAGTGGCGCCTGGCGGAGCAGATGATCGGCTACTGGACGTCCTTCGCCCACACCGGCAAGCCCCAGGCCGCCGGCGCACCCGCCTGGCGCGCGTTCACGCCGTCCGGTCAGACCGTCCTCAGCCTGAAGCCCGCAAGCCAGGGCGGCATCGGTCCGGCCGATGTCAGCGGTGAGCACCGATGCGCCTTCTGGCGCGGGCTCGACGGCTGACCACCGGCCCGGCCCGGGCCCGGGCCGGGCGCCATCGCGGGCGATGACGGATGACAGACTGTGCAGACGTGATCAGGGTTCTGCTGGCCGACGACGACCCGATAGTGCGCCGGCATCTGACGGCGATTTTCGGCTCCCAGCACGGAGATCGAGGTCGTCGGCGAGGCACGAGACGGGGCGGAAGCGGTCGAGGAGGTCCTGTGCAACCAGCCCGACGCGGTGCTCATGGATCTGCGCATGCCGGGTGTGGACGGCATCGCCGCGATCGCACGCAGGCCGCCTTGCTCACCACCAGGCCGGGCTCCTCGACGAGCCCGGCTGAACCCGACCCACCGCGGTCGACCTGACCGACGCCCGGCAGCGAGCCGCCAACCCAGCGGCCAAACCCCGCGTCCTGCCCCGACCCACAAGATCGGCGCACTGCCGAAGATCTGCCACCAGCGCACCATCACCCTGCACCCCGGCGACCTCGGCCACCTCGACAAGTTCCGCCAGGATCTGCCCTACCTCAGCTCCTCGTGGCGAGGGACGTACTCCACCTCTGGAGCGATGACGGAGGGGCTGAACGGCCGTCTCAAGGGCCACGACCTCGATCTGAGTGATCCGAAGAGCCGGCTCGCCCACGGCCGCGTCGCCCAGACCATCCTGGTCGCCCTGCTCGTCACCGTCACCAACGACCACTTCCTCGACCAATGGCGCCACACCCACCAGCCCCCAGACAAGCTCGCAACATCCAGCCCGGCGTCGGCTTCGCCATGCCCAGCGACGCGAACGTGGACCTCGACCAGCGGCCTGACACCACCCGGGCCTCCCCAGGCACCTCCCCACGAACCCCGAACCAGGACGAACCCGATTCGGAATCCCCTGAAATGTTCTGTCGCAGCGAAGATTAAGCGAGTCTCATCGAAGCTTGAGTGATTGCGGCTCGTGAGTCTGTCGTGACTTCGGGTGCCAGATGTTGGTCAGCTGTGGCGCCACCTCATGTAGCCGAGAAGTGATGTCGATGAGTTTGACTCCATCTCCGGGGTTGGGGTGACACGATGGATGTCTGCCCCTCCACTGCTGCGCGGAACGCCGCACCGAACTGGTCTGGTGCTTCCAGCCATGGATGGTGTCCCGCGTTCGGGACGATGACGACCTCGCAGTTGAGACGTGTTCCGAGACGTCGCAGGGCATCGGCGGGGCGGCTATCGCCGGCTCCACCGATGATTATCGCGCCGGGCGGCAGGTGCTCGCGAAGTTCATCCACGTGTGATTCGAGCGGGTCGGCTTTCTTCGCTGCGTTGAGCTGGGCGTTCATCGCGTAGTTGATGGGCCGCAGCGTGCGGGCCGATGTCAGCGCCCAATCCCATGCCCGAGCTTGGTCGGCGTGGTCGGTAAGCCACGACAGCGTGAGGTACTCGATCTCCTCGGAGTCTGTGCGCGATTCGATCGCATCGAGTTCGTCGAGCCTGATCTGCTGCTCGTCAGTGCGTCGTGCTCGCTGTGCTGCTCGGTCGGCTTCCCGCCAGGGATCGAGGAAGGGCCCGGCGATCTGGATCAGTCCGGCCACGCGCTCGGGATGGGCCAGCAAGAAGTAGCTGGCCATATTGGTTCCGAACGAATGCCCCACCAGAACAACCCGGTCGTGTCCCCACGCATCAAGCAACAACGCCAAGTCGTCAACGTGGCGAGCGATCGTGTGCTCTCCCTCCCAGGACGATCCGCCGGTGCCGCGCTGGTCGTAGCGGTGGACCAGGCACAGGTCGTCGATGATGCCGGCGACTGGGGCGAGATAGTCGGGGACTCCTGGACCGCCGTGCACCATGACCACGGGAAATCTCTGCGGGATCACGGAGCCCGTGGTCCAAGTGCGTACCTGCGTACCGTCATCCAACTCGATCATGGCCGCGGTCATGGACATGAGCGTAAGACAGCCGGGGTCCGGGTACCGGCGTCAAAACTCATTCTCGCCGACATCTGGCTCCCGTGCTCATCGGCAGAATCAGGCACGGCCGCTGTGCTCTCAGCTGCCTTCTGGCGTTGCTTCCGACGTTCTCGATAAGCCCATACTCGGCATGCGTCCGAGCACCAGAGCCGAGGCAAACCACGAGGGTCATCACGAGGCAGCACAGCATCGCATCGACCGCATCGTCGGCGCGGCGGCTGGCCGGCTCGACGGCAATCGCGAGAGCACCAGCGGGACGGAGCAGGCGAGGTGAAGGAAGTTCCGCATGACTCGCATGAGTTCACGACCGGCGGTTGAGGCACTGGCCGGAAAGGTTCGAGATGGCGCTGGCGGTATGCCATCTGGCGGCAAGTGGCCGAACACCAGCGAGCGGCTCCCTGAGCTCCAAGGCGGAGCGGGGCGGAGCATCTCTCGCAGAGGAATCCGGCAAGGGTGCGCCGCAGCACGTCCTGAGTGCGGCCGCTTGCGGCCGCGAGTCGGTCCAGCCGCGGGCGTCCTCGGAAATCGGACGATCCCTGCAGATGCGAGCGCAGGAGATTCGGTGCAAGGTGGTTGGCACCGGCCAGACGCTTTACGTAGGAGACGACGGTCTCCCCCTGGCGGGGGCGGACGTTGACGGGCGGTAGGCGGTGGTCGTCCGGGCTGCCAGGCGGCATGCCGGAGCCTTTCCGAGAGCTGGCGGGTCAGTTGGATTCGGAGCTGTGGTCGAGCGGGATCGCCTCCAGGCTCTTCTTTGTGATCTTCTCGTTGCCGGTCAGGAGCGCGTCCAGGGCCGCGCCGCGAATCAGGTGGGACAGCGAACCGATCATGCCGCCGGTGCGCTGGTGCAGGTAGCGGTCCAGGGAAGTGAGGGTGCCGGGGCGGTGTGCATGCAGGCGGAGCGCGTTCTCCAAGGTGGCCACCAAGCCCTGCCACTCGGCGTTGTAGGCGAGCGGCGCGGTCGGGATCAGGGTGAAGCGCCCGTCGATCCGCTGCCCGCGGGTGCCGAACGGCCGCCTCAAGGGCCACCACATCGACCTCGGCGACCCCAAGAACCGCCTCGCCCACGGCCGCGTCGCCCAGACCCTGCTCGCCGCGCTCATGGTCGCCGTCGCCAACGAACTCATCCTGCTCGCCTGGCGGCAAGCCCACGAGCACCGCGAGCCTCCGCCCGAGGACACCTACGCATCCGCTGCACAAGATCCAGATCTGGACCCGCCGACAGCATCTGGCAGGCCACCACCGGGCGCTTGATTCGCTGGGTTGAAAATCAGACAGCACTACCCCGACCGACCGGTCCCGCAGGCCCGGCCGCCAGCCCTCCACGCGCTTCCAGCGGCTCAACACCACCAGCGCCCCTCGCCTCGAACGCCATACGGGCCGGAACCGACCCGTTCAACGATCCGAAGACCTCGGAAAACGCGAAATCCCGTCCGATTCAGATGATCGGACGGGATCCCGTCAACTTCAGTCCAGCCGTCTCAAGAACGGCTCCTGGTGGAGATGAGGGGATTCGAACCCCTGACCCCTTCGATGCGAACCCCGGTGGGACGTACCGTGCCTGCTCACCGAATGCCATCCGGTGCCGTCAAGTGCCGAGAGGATGGCATCCGTTGATCTCGGCTGCGCTCCCGTGTCAGCAAGTCCGCTGACTTTTCGCTGACTCCCTCGACCTTCCAACCTTCCGGCGAGCCCTCCTCGCACCTCCAGTGACTACACGCACGCGCAATGCCTGGATACTGCCAGCTATGGTCATCGTCGAAGTCGTCCTGGAGACCTACGACGCGGTGGACTTCACGGCCTGGCCGATCGCGGAGCCGTCGAACGACCGCCTTCTCGCCCTGTCCGACCGGATGTCTCCCGCCGACGTCGGGACGGCCATGGCCGTCATCTTCAGCTACAACAACATCCCCGTCACGCACGCCGCCGACCTGACCGAGGCGCATCTGCAACAACATCTCGCCGAAACGGAAGGCCTGATCGCTCCGGGCGGTCTGCGCTTCCGCGACACCACCACCAACGTCAACGTCTCGCCCGGTTGCTGTTTCGGCTTGGAGAACTGGCGGGACTGGCGGGACGTGGCTCGCGGGCAAGAATCTTGGCTCGGGCACGACCCCACGCCACACATCACACATGTGGGTCACGTCATCCAGCTCCGGCAGAACGATGAGGACTCTCCGTCCATCGAGATTACTCGCCGCGAACTCTCCAGCCTGCTCACCACAGCCCAACAGCATTTCTCCGGGTTCCTCGACCTCGCCCAGCAATGGGCGGCGATCACTACCCCAGGGCTGGCCGACCGGCTCATCTCAGCCCTCGACCAATACTTCATGATCACTGAGGCCTTTCATCGTGGTGATTCTGAACGCTTCCACACGAGGCGGGATGTTGTGCCACCATGATCGCCTCGTTACGACGAAGGAGGCTGCTTGGTCGTTTTCTCCTGTGCGGGGTGCGGCGCCGTGATGACCGCGAGGGTGGCGCGGGTGGCGCTTCCCGACCACTCTGGCCAGAAGGACGGCCATGGCCTGCTCCCCGGTCTTCTGGAGCCAGGAACGTACGTGGTGGACCCTGGAAACGGCCGGCCTTGGGAACCATTGAAGCCCGAGCCGGAAGAGCATGGCGTCCGACTCCAGACGTACTGCATCTCGGGACCCCCGAACAGGATCGGGATCGCGCCGGGCGACGTCCGCGGAACCGTCATCATCCCGGAGCGGTTGGGCGGCTGCTGTTGTGGCTGGGACGGCCAGTATGGTCCCAACCTGGCGTGCGCGGGGTGCGGCTGTCCGGTGGCGACCCGCGTCGACGACTGCGGGTTCTGGCAGGTGGTGTGGCTGGAGCCGGACGCCGTGCGTCCTGTCGCCGTCGATGGCCCCGTCCAGCGGGTGATTGACTGGGCGGAGCTGCCGAGCACGTCGCCCGTTGATCCGCGTGGTTTCTGGAGCCCAGTGTGGGAGGCCGCGGTCGCGGTGGCACTGGCGCACCTGCTGGCGGTTTCGGGTGGTAGGCGGGTGTCCCTCCCTGAGGGGCCTGTCGCACAGGCGTTGCGCCGGACGATCGACAGTCTGCTCCCTCCGGGGCCACCGGAACGACACCTCGCCCTGGCCGGGCCCGGCCTGTCCGCCGCGATCACGGACATCGCACTGGCGCCGAGGCATCCGCAGACCGGTGAGGTATGGCCGTGTGACGCAGGAACGGTGGTGCCGCTGGCTGCGGACGTGTGGACGTACATGGCCTTCAACGATGATCGCCGGCTCATGCCGGCGGCGTACGGGATGCCTGCCGTCGTTCGCCGTGATGATCCGCCCCCGCTGCTGCCGCACACTCTTTTCCGTCCCGATGGACGAGTGTTCATCAGCACGCTGGAGCGGCTGGCGGCGGTTCGGCAGCCGTGGTTGCGCCGCATCTATGACTCGGTGAAAGACCGCCCGTACATGGATCCGTTCTCGTAGACGCTAACCCCCCGCACGTAGCTCCACCAGCAACACGGCCCGGCTCCAGAACCGGGCCGTGATCTCGTGGGTCTCAGGACGTTGGTGCACTGCGAACCCGCCGGGGTATCTCGACGGTCCGCAGCGCGGAAGAGTGTCAGCAGTAACGCTGCGCCCTAGCGCTGAACTCCGTTGCGGAGAGCAGGACATCGACGCCATCCGGTCGTTGTCCGTCGTAATCCTGCACGAGTATGCGACCCGTCGTTATCTGCTTCGTGGACTCCTTCGTAAAGGTGACATCGGCCATTCTCACGTGCGTCTTGGCGTTGTACGCGCCGGCAACGTACTTCTGCCCTTCCCGGAGGTTGAGATCGCCCTTGGCCAGAGACCATCCGGAGGAGATCTTCTCCAGGTCCAGCGAGGCCATCGGCCCAGTCAACGTCGGCGCTCTAATGTCGGCCTGGTGCACGAGCTGATCGTTGGCCCTCCGATAGATGACCACACCATCGGGGGGCTGTTGGCACCAAGCGGCAACTACGGTCAGTCTTCCCTGGGCGTTGACCGTAATCCCGGTCGCTCCTCCGGGAGCCGGGCTGGTAGGGATACACCCAGTCGCCGTAGCCAGCATGAGGAAGGCGAGGCTCTGCCAAATCGGGCATCGCTCTGTACGCGTTCTCACTGGTTGCACCGTTCGATCAATGGCGGCATCAGGCCTCTCCCTCTGTTGGCATGGGCTTCGAGAAGAGACGTGTCGGATGCCGATGTTGTTCGGGCGGTGCAGATCATCGTTGCCGGATCGGCATCTACCGCTACGGCGTGCGAGTGGTCTGCAACTGAACTACGTCGCCGCACCCGATCGGCCATGAGCAGATCTCGACCACATTCACCGCCACACACGCCTAACGTGACCGCAACGGCGGAGTGCGCGCGGTGTTCGCTGACATTTCGCTGACTCCGGCCTCGGAATCGCCAACGGACACCCCACTGATCAACTAGGATCACCAGCCGGTCGCACGTGCCCTGACCAGCAAAAAGGCCCGATTCCAGTGTCGGAACCGAGCCTTTTGACCTTGTGGGGGTTCACGAGTGTGTGTGACCTGGGCGAACCAGGGACGTGGAAGATCGCTTTCCCGTATGACAAGTGATCGTTTCCCGCCCGTGTCGGGGCGGGTAGTCCCAGTCCGGACGCTCAGGCGGTGCAGAACTGGGTCACCTGCCATCAGTATGTTGTCTGGATGACGCCCTCCCGGACCACACCACCCCGGCCCGTCGACATCGCCGCGGCGTTCCCAGAGCTGGCCGCCTACCGTCGTACGGCGACGCGCCTGCATCCACGGCCAGGGGACCCGGGGCCTGGGGACAGTTCGGTGGGCGGGCCGCTGCTGTGGCCGGCAGATGAGCCCTGGCCGACCTGCGAGACGTTTCACAAAGGGGAGGTGACGACCGAAGGTGTCCGGCTGAGGCGCCGCATCCTCGCGCAGGCCTGGGGCCGTACCAGACGGGGTGAGAGCCTGGTACTCAGCGAGCAGGAACAAGCCGATCTGGAACGCGCCGACGCCACGCCGACGGACGAGGATGACGCGAAGGCCAATCCCATGCCATTGATGGCGCTGGCACAGCTGTACGCTCGCGACGTCCCAGGGCTGACCTGTCCGGAGCGGATGGACCTGTTGCAGGTCCTGTGGTGTCCTCACGATCACGACGAACACGATCTGTACTTGCCCGCCGTGCACCTGCGCTGGCGCCGCGCGTCCGACGTGACCGCCGTCCTGGCCGACCAGCCAGAGCCGGCGGTCGTGGAGTACGACGATTACGTACCGGAGCCGTGCATGCTCCATCCCGAAGTGGTCACCGAATATCAAGATGTTGAACTGCTCCCCCAGGATCTGCGAAAGCGGATCGAAGACTGGGAGCAGGCCGCCGGGCATGACTACCAGAAAGAATTGTCGCTCACCACCGGGTGGAGAGTCGGCGGTTTCGCCTCCTGGAGCCTCTCCGGCCCGCAACCGATGATCTGCGAGTGTGGCCGAGACATGAAGCCGCTGCTCACGATCGACACCTGCGAATGGGAGAGCCCGTACTGGCGGCCCGTCGAGGAGCCGGACTACCCCAGCGGCGAGTTCGAGTCCCTGGCTAAACCGAACATGCCCACGGAGATCGTCATCAGTCGCGGCTACGCGCTTTATGTGTTCATCTGTCCTGACTCGTTCGACCATCCGCTGCGCTTCACCATGCAATGAGCCGCCCACGCGCCGATCACGGGGGTGAGGAACCCAGGAACAGCCGTTGGCGCCGAGAATGATCTTGGACGAAACGTGACATCCGGCTTCGGTGTGTGATCTGTTTACCTGGCGATGTCTGGCCCGTGGATGATGCGGTGGATGGTGGAGCGTCCGACGCTGTACTCGGTGGCCAGGTCGGCCAGGGACACCTCGCCTTCGGCGTAGCGGCGGCGGATGGAGCGTCGGGCGGGTTCGGGCAGTTTGGGTTGCTTGCCCTTGAGCTTGCCGTTCTTCTTGGCCAGTGCCATGCCCTCGCGGGTGCGCAGGTTCCCGAGGTTGGCCTCGAACTCGGCGACCATGGCGAGGGTCTGCAAGAACAGCCGCCCGAACGGGTCGTTCCAGTCGTAGACCGAGCCGCCCAGGGCGAACAGGACGCCGCGGCCGGACAGGTCGGTGAGGATCTCGTTGGCCTCGGCCATGTTACGGGCGAACCGGTCGAACTTGGTGACGGTGAACACCGACCCGTTCCAGACGGCGGCGAGGGCCTGGTCGAGCCCGTTCCGGTTGCGGCGGGTGGTGCCGGAGAAGCCGCGGTCGATGTAGATGCGGTCTTCGGGGACGCCGAGGGTCAGGAGTTGCTCGGTCTGGATCACGACGTCTTGTTCGTCGGTGGAGCAGCGGGCGTAGCCGACGCGGGTTCCGTTCACGCGCTCAAGTGTTCCGGATAGGGGGCCTCCACCGGAACAGTTTGCGGAACACCTATACGGAACAATCTGACCTGGGCGGTTGCCCGGGCGGCTGGTGTTCCGGTGGGGGATCCCCTAAAGGAACATCACCACGATCATGCGGCCGTCGGCCTGGAGATACCCGAGCGGTGCCTTTGCATCAGCGGACACAGGGCCATGGTGCCGATTCTGTCGCTGATCTTGCACGAGGCGTTCGACTCGGGGGTGGTGCTGGGACGTGGCGCCAGCCGCTCGGTTGTTGGATTTTGGCAGGCAGCCAAGCGGCCGGCGCGACCCGCCTGTCGTCCGGGGGAAGCAGGCTCAGACGCAGCCTCTCCGCTTTACGGACTTGGACCAGGCCGGAAGTTCATCGGTGATCTGCGGACGGGTGACGGACCAGACTTCACGCCCTTGTCCCGGCACGAGCTCCTGGCCGCCCAGGAAGACGTAGGAGGTCTTGTCGAAGATGAAGGATTCGCGGGAGATGGCGCCCCCGGGGCCCAGGTTGTCCACCCGGGTCACGGCGATGCCCGTTTTGCCGGTGGCGTCCTTGAGCTCTTCCGTTTCGATGCCCGGCAGGGTCGCGGCGATCTGGAAGATGGCCGCCTGCAGCTTGGGCGGCATCGGGTGGGCGAGGACGCCGAGGGCGCGCCAGATCTGGGTCGCGGTGTCCTTTTTGAGGACCATCTCCTTGCCGTATTCGGCCAGTTTGTGCCGGAGCTGCTCCTGGTCGGTCGGCCACCCACGCAGGTCGGCGTAGGTGGGGCGGCCGTGGCCGGGGCACCAGGGCCCGAGTTCCTTGTACTCGCCGCGGCCGCGATGGGGGCGGGACTTCGACGGCTTGCCCCAGCTAAGTCTTGGGCGGGAGCCGTCGACGGAATCCCAGAACTCGCCCGTGATGCGGCGTGGACCGGGATCGGGAACCCCCTTCTCGGGGCGCGACTCCGCGATCTGCTCGTAGTGGAGGTACTGGTCGTCGCGGGGTTCCGGCCACGGGGTGGCGATCGCGGCCTCGGCCGCCAGCCTCAGCACCTCGGCGGCGCTCGCGGGCGCGGCAGGCTTGAACGTCTGGACGGCGATCACTCCTGCGGTCATCGCCGCGACCAGGCCGCCTGCCAGCATCAGGCGCCGCAGGCCGGCCACCCGGGCCCGGGGCCGGCGCTTCGTGCGGGCTTCGGCCAGGAGGGCGGTACGGGCGGGGGCGAGGCGGTCCGCCGTGGGGTGCGCCTTGTCGGCGAACAGGTCGCGCAGCGCGTTCAGATCGGTCAGGTCAGTCGGCTCGTTCATGAGGTCTGCTCCGTCGTGGGGTCGGTGCTGCCGAGGGCGTCGCGGACGATGGCCCGCGCACGGTTGAGGCGGGAACGGACTGTCCCGATCGGGATGGACAGGGCGTTGGCGACCTCCTCGTAGGTGAGGTCGGCCCAGGCCACGAGTAAGAGAACGTCACGGTCACGGCCCTTCAGCGAGGCGAGCGCCTGGGCGAGAGGGCGGCGTACGGCATGCGCGCTCGCCCGCTCGAGAGCTTGTTCCGCGGCGTCGTCGGTTCCGGGAAGCACGCCCACTTTCGAGTACGCCTTGTAGCGGTGTGTCTCGGCGCGCTGATGCCGGCGGATGAAGTTGGTCGCGAAGCCGTACAACCAGGGCAGGGCCTGCGGACGGGCGGTGTCGTAGTCGTGGCGCTGCCTGAACGCGGCGAGGAACGTCTCGGAGACGATGTCGTCGGCCGTGTCGTCGCCGAGCCGGCGGGCCACATAGCGGTGGATGTGTCCTGCGTGCCTGTCGAACAGCAAGGCGAAATCCTCGGGATCTCGCCACGACCGTTCGATTAGGTCGGCGTCAGACAGGGTCGTACTGAACGGCATGTGGGTGGGCCTTTTCGAGGAAGGAGTGTCGCCTGTCTTTCACACGAGTCAGGAATTGAGTTCACGAGACGCTGCCGACCGCCCGGAAGGCTTGGGTGAAGACCAAAGGCGCCCACGCCAAGACCCGCCACCATGGCCAGGAGTGTTCACGAATGGGCTCGGCCTCGAACGGAAGAGGGACGAAGAAGATCGCTTCCCGAGATCGACGTGATCGTTTCCCAGCCGAGGGCGTCTACCGGTTCGACTTCCAGCCTCCACGATGACGTCACGCCGAACGTCGCAGAGACCCGCCGCTCACATCAGTTGCCGGGCACGATCGTGCTGGGCAGCCTCGGGCTTGCGTCCGTCCAGCCGGATGCGGTCACAGCGGTCCACGAGGTCAGTGTTCCCGTACGGTCGGAGGATTGTTCTTGCACGGCCAGCAGCTGGCCTGAGGATTCCTGGATGATGAGCTGCCTTGCCCCAGAGAGTTCGATCCCTCTTCCGACCCGTCCTAGGGGATCAGTGATGGCCCCGATGTCCTTGACGCTCGGGAAACTCGCGAGCATGCGGTAGAGCGCGGCGCGTACTTGAGGAGTGGTCGGCAGTTGGGAGAGCAGGCTGGTGGCCTGGGTGTACAGAAACTCCTCATCGGCCGGGTAACCACCTCGCCGGGCCCATTCCTGGAGAATTTCCTTGAGCCGCATCGGGTCCGCCGGCAAGGCCATGACTTGTTTTGT
This sequence comes from Nonomuraea sp. NPDC000554, assembly GCF_040300065.1. NCBI lineage: Bacteria > Bacillati > Actinomycetota > Actinomycetes > Streptosporangiales > Streptosporangiaceae > Nonomuraea > Nonomuraea sp. NPDC000554. The sequence goes on from NZ_JBEPDC010000010.1 coordinate 220,197, forward strand.
CGTGACGTGTATGGGTCCGACCTGGGGATAGGAAACTTCGCGATTGTGCTGGTCGTCGAGTCGCAGGGCGAACGGCGGCGGCGGCACCACGCCCCCGATGCCAGGAACGCCGGGTCCTTCGCAGGCGCCGAGCCGGTACGCTCCCTGTTGGCGCCAGATCGCCTCATCGGCCTGGGCAAGCGGTTTGCCTGACTGAGCGGTGACCAAGAGCCAGCTCGGCTCCCGCTCCGACTTGGCCATCCAGGTTTCATGAGTGCATCTCACCTGATAGCTGAGCATCTTGGGTGTCATGCCGGTGGGTGCGCGTCCTTCCTGTCCCGTTGCCACGCTCTGGCCGGCGCTGTGCCAGTAGCGGCCGGTCGCCGCGCTGGTGGTCTCGATCCGATCCGCGGCGGCAAGCAGGACGGTACGGGCGGATATGGGATATGACGTTGAGGACCCAGTGCCTGTGCTCCGTACCTGTACAACTGTCGCGACCGTGACGGCCATCGCGACGGCGGCGATGCGAATGGCGGTCATGATGTTCGATCTCGGCCGTGACGGCCTACCGGCTGGTCTTTGGTGTGGCTCGTCGCCGGCCTTGATCAACAGGTCGTCGGCGGAAAGGCGGGATCCGCGATCCAACGAGTCCGGACGAGCCATGGCGAGTAGTCGCATGGTGTCGGGCTTACCGCTCATCGAAGTTTCCCTCCGGGGATGATCACGGGCTTGGGAGACGGGGCGGTACCTGCGGTGTCGATCGCCGATTGCAGCCGACGGCGTGCGCGATGCAGCCGGACGAAGAAGGTGGCCTTCGTACAGCTCAGCACCTCGGCCGCTTCCGCAGCGGACAGGCCGTGCCACGTGGTGAGAGTCAAGATCTCTTTGTCGTCTTCGGAAAGGGTGGCCAGGGCGCGAAGTACGGTGAGTCGTTCGGTGGTGTGTTCGCCCACGTCGGTGACGGCCTGCTCCATCCACGTGCGCAGGTCGGCCTCCAGAGATTCACGACGGGCGGCCTGCCGGAAGTTGTCACGAAGGATGTTCCGGGCGACGCGGAAGAGCCATTGCAACTGCGCGTGGTCGGGGATGTCGTCGAGTCGTCGCCAGGCGACGAGGAAGGTCTCGCTGACCACTTCCTCCGCGAGTTGATGTCCGGCTCGACTCACCGCATAGCCGTACACCCGCGCTTGGTAGGTGTTGTAGAGCGTGGTGAAGCGCTCGTGGGGGTTGGGCAAGCCGGTTCCTTCGGTCGGGGAGGCACGTTGTCCATGGAGCATGTGGTCCGGACGAAGGCTTTCTTACATCTCAATTTCGCCCTTCTGCGAGCCGGGTGGTTCGAGCCGGTCCGCGGAGGTGCACGACGCCTGCCGGGGGCACCAGATCACGCTCGCCCGCACCGGCCTTCGACTGTTCCACCATTGAGATGCGTGGCCTGAAAGGATCTTCAACCGCGTAGTGACTGCCAGTGTTTCGCCGTTTACATTGTGGAGCTGTTGGGCTGCATGGCGTGAATGCGGCAGGCGGGTACGGCTGCTTCTCCTATGGGAGGCGATGGTGACGTCACTGTGGGAACGCGCGCCCCAGGCCGAGACGGCCGCGCTACGGCAGGCCGAGGACTTGCGGGCGCAACTGGCCGCAGTCGAGGAACGACGACATCCCCGACATCCCCGCAGGGCACATCGACCGCACGCCGCTCGCGGGCCGGAGCAGGCCACCACCCGGGCCTCCCCGGACACCTACTCCGCTGCTACCAAACCAGGACGAACCCAATTCGGAAACTCCTGAAACGACAAGATCCCGCCTGATCTCGATGATCAGACGGGATCCCGTCAACTTCAGTCCAGCCGTTTCAAGAACGGCCCCTTGTGGAGATGAGGGGATTCGAACCCCTGACCCCTTCGATGCGAACGAAGTGCGCTACCGGACTGCGCTACATCCCCAAGGACCTCGACTAGGTTAGCAAACTCCTGGGGGTTCTCGCGCCACCGATCAGTCGCCGACCGCGCGCTTCGGTGGATCGGCGTACTGATCGAACAGGACGTCCCCCTGCCTGGACGCGAGTTCGATGATCTCCGCCTGTGCCTGTTCGGCCGCGAGCTGGGCCGCCCGCCGCTGTTCGTGGTGGCGTCTGGCAGCGCGGGCCTGGGCGGCGCGCTGGCGGCGTTCCCGGTCGACCTGGACGGCGATGCGGAGAAACGCCAGGTAGGCGGCCATGATGACGACCGACGGCGCGACCCCCCACCACGGGATCATCTCCACCGCGGCGGTGATCACCGAGGCGAGGACGAGCAGGCCGGTGAAGAACAGCAGGCGCCGGCGGCGGGCCACGATGATGGCGCGGCGCCTGACCCGGAACTGCCGGACGTCGACCTTCTCGACCTCCGCGAGCGAAGGCACGCCCTCCTCGTCGAGGGTCTCGTCGGAGTCGGAGAGCTCGACGGGCACCTGGTCGAGGTCGGGGAGCTGGTGCTCGCCGGTGTAGTGTTCCTCGAGCTCGTGCAGTTCGATCAAGGTGCTCTTGTCGCGCCGCAACCACATCGGGATGAGGACGCAGAGCCACATGACGACGATGGCCAGATAGAGGAGGACGCTGCTCACGACCACCTCCGGGCAGCACAAAAACGCCGAGGTGCTCTTGGCGTCTTCGATGTGCTCACGTCACGCACCGTAAGACCGCGTGTCACTAATTGACGAGCATTCGGTGCGGTGTGTCGCGAGATCGTCAAACCTCTTCTACTGGAGACCCACCGTGAGCGGCCGACTCACGAGCGCGACGCCACTGCACGAGCAGCCCGCCGGGGACGTCCTCGACGGTCAGTGCGTAGCAGAGGTGGTCGCGCCAGGCTCCATCGATGTGAAGTTGACGACGCCGAATGCCTTCTTCCCTGAATCCGAGCTTCTCAACCACCCTGCGGCTGGCCTGATTCTCGGGACGGATGTTCGCTTCGAGCCGGTGCAGCCCGGTGGTGAAGAAGCAGTGGTCGACGGCCATGGCGAGGGCGGTGGGGGTGATGCCGCGTCCGGCGAGGGCGCCGTCGATCCAGTAGCCCACCTGGGCCGTGCGGGCCGAGCCCCAGACGATGGCGCCGATGGTCAGTTGCCCGGCGAAGCGACCACCGTAAGTGATCACCCACGGCAGCGCGAGCCCCTGCCGGGCTTCGCGCCGCAGCGTCGCGACCATGGAGACGTACGGCCCGAGCCCGGTGCGGAACAGCGGCGTCTCGGGGTTGCTCGGTTCCCAGGGACGCAGCCAGTCGGCGTTGCGCACCCTGGTGTCGCGCCACACCCGCACGTCGCCCAGCCGCAGCGGCCGCAGGCCTACCGGACCTTCGCTCAGGGTCGCGGGCCAGCCACGAAGTCGATCCACGCCTCTCATCATCCCCCTATCGGGCGGGATGTCGCCACGGATCGCTCCGGGGACCTGTCAGCGCGGGTGGTCGCCGCCGCGGACCTGGTCCACCGCATGCCGCAGTACGGGCGCCAGGACGGCCATACCGTCGCGGACGCCTCCGCTGGACCCGGGCAGGTTCACGATCAGCGTGTTCCCGGCCTGGCCTGCGAGCCCACGGGACAGGATCGAGGTGGGCACTTTCTCCCGGTTCGCCTGCCTGATCGCCTCCGCGATGCCGGGGATCTCGCGAGAGAGCACCCGGGCGGTCATCTCCGGGGTCCGGTCGGTCGGTGTCAGCCCCGTCCCGCCGGTCGTGACGATCAGGTCGTATCCGCCGGCGACCCCGTCGCGCAGCGCCACCTCGACCGCCTCCCCGTCGGGCACCACCACGGGCCCCTCCACGACGCACCCGGCCTCACCCAGCAGCGACGCGAGGAGCGGCCCCGACTTGTCGGCATAAACCCCGGTAGAAGCCCGGTTCGACACGGTCACCACAAGCGCACGGATCACCAGCCGACCTCCCACGGCGTACGAAACCTACGACGGACGAGTCCACACCCCGGTCTTGCCACCCGTCTTCTCCTCCACCCGCACATCGGTGATCACCGCCGCCGGATCGACCGCCTTGACCATGTCGATCAGGGCCAGCCCGGCCACCGAGACCGCCGTCAACGCCTCCATCTCGACGCCCGTGCGATCGGCGGTCTTCACCCTGCACGTGATCCCGACCCCCCAGTCGGCCACCTCCAGGGTCACCTTCACCCCGTGCAAGGCGATCGGATGGCAGAGCGGAATCAGGTCGGGAGTCCGTTTCGCCCCCATGATCCCGGCGATCCGCGCCACTCCGAGCGCGTCCCCCTTGGGCACCTCGCCGGACCGCAGCAGCGACACCACCTCGGACGACAGCAGCACCCGCCCGGTGGCGACGGCCGTGCGGACGCCGACCTCCTTGGCCGAGACGTCCACCATGCGTGCGGCGCCGGTCTCGTCCAGATGGGTGAACTCGCTCACAGTCTGATCACCTCCACAGCGCTCCCTGCGGGCAGCTCCGTGACGTCCTCCGGCACCGTGACCAGCGCGTTCGCCGAGGCCAGGGCGGCCAGTTGGTGGGAGCCCTGCCCCCGTACGGGCGCGACCGTGCCGTCGGCGGCGAGCATCCCGCGCAGGTACGAGCGCCGCCCCGCGGGCGAGCGCACGGGCGTGGTGACGTGCGCGGTCTCCGTCGCGGGAGGCCCGGCGGGCAGCCCGCGCATCTTGTCGAGCGCGGGACGGACGAAGAGCATGAACGACACGAACGACGAGACCGGGTTGCCGGGCAACGCGAAGATCGGCACCTGATCCTCGCCCACGACCCCGAACCCCTGCGGCATGCCCGGCTGCATCGCGACCTTGTCGAACCGGACGGTGCCGAGCGGCGTGAGCGCCTCCTTGACCGGCTCGTACGCGCCCATCGAGACGCCGCCGCTGGTGATGATCGCGTCGGCGCGCACCAGGTGGGAGTCGAGCTGTTCGAGGAAGACGGCCGGATCGTCGCCCACCGTGCCGGCCCGGAACCCCTCACCGCCCGCCTCGCGGACGGCGGCGGTGAGCGTGAAGCTGTTGGAGTCCCAGATCTGGCCCGGCCCCAGCGGGAGCCCCGGCTCGACCAGCTCCGCGCCGGTGGACAGGACCAGGATCCGGGGGCGCGGACGCACCCAGACGCGGCGGCGGCCCACTCCGGCGATGATCCCGAGCTGGGCGGGACGGATCACCGTGCCCGGTTCGAGGACGGTCTGCCCCAACTTGACGTCCTCGCCCGCCCGCCGGATCGCGTTGCCCTCGCCGGCGGACCGGTTGATCGTGACGGAGACGGTGCCGCCGTCGGTCCACTCCACGGGCACGACGGTGTCGGCGCCGGCAGGCAGGGGGGCACCGGTCATGATCCGGACGGCGTGCCCGGGCCCGACGGCACGCAGCTCGTCGGACCCGGCGGCCACGTCGTCGATCACCGGCAACGTGACCGGCACGTCCGAGATGTCGGCAGCCCGTACGGCATATCCGTCCATGGCGGAGTTGTCGAAGGGCGGCAGGGGGACCGGCGAGGAGACCTCCTCGGCCAGCGTCGTGCCCAGCGCCTGCTCAAGCTCCAGCTCCAGCGGGGCCAGCGGGCGCACCGTGGCCAGGATCTCGGCCAGGTGCGCGTCAACCGATTTCATCGAGGAACCGTCGTAGCCACGGCACGAACTCCGGCGCCAGGTCGGGCCGGTCGACCGCGAACCTCACCACGGTGCGCAGGTAGTCGAGCTTGTCGCCGGTGTCGTAGCGGCGTCCGCGGAAGAGCACGCCGTGCACCGGGCCGCCCTGCTCGGACCCGCGTCCGGCCAGCGTGCGCAGCGCGTCGGTGAGCTGGATCTCGCCGCCGCGCCCCGGCGGGGTGTTCTCCAGCACCTCGAACACGGCCGGGTCGATCACGTAGCGCCCGATGATCGCCCAGTTGGACGGCGCCTCGTCGACCGGCGGCTTCTCCACCAGGTCGGTCACCCGCACCACGTCGTCCTCGGCGGTGCCCTCGATCGTGGCCACGCCGTACAGCGAGACCTGCTCCTTGGGCACCTCCATCAGCGCGATGACGCTGCCCCCGAACTGGTCGCGGACCTCGATCATGCGCTTGAGCAGCGCGTCGCGGTGGTCGATGAGGTCGTCGCCGAGCAGGCAGGCGAACGGGTTGTCGCCCACGTGCTGCTTGGCGCAGAGAACGGCGTGCCCGAGCCCCTTCGGCTCGCCCTGCCGCACGTAGTGCAGCGTGGCGAGCGAGGCGGGCTCGCGAACCTGGGACAGCCGATGCTCGTCACCCTTGGCTTCGAGCACCTCCTCCAGCTCGAACGCGCGGTCGAAATGGTCCTCGATCGACCGCTTGTTCTTGCCCGTGACCATGAGGACGTCGAGCAGCCCGGCGGAGGCCGCCTCCTCGACGACATACTGGATCGCGGGCTTATCGACGATGGGCAGCATCTCTTTGGGTGTCGCCTTGGTCGCCGGAAGGAACCGGGTGCCCAGACCCGCGGCGGGCACCACGGCTTTCGTCACAGGGTCGAAGTCAGCCATGAGTAGACCCTAGTGGAGGTACCTGTGGACAAGTCGAACCTGCGTCGCGAGCTGAACGCCGCGCGTGCCTCCCTCACCCCGGAGCAGCTGCGCGCGAACGCCACCAAGGTCAGGGAGACGCTGCTGGACCAGCCGTGGGTGCAGATGGCCGGACTGGTGGCCTGCTACTGGTCGGTGGGCACGGAGCCGGAGACGCACGGGCTGGTGTTCGCGCTGTGGAAGCACGGCGCGACCGTGATCCTGCCCGTCCTGCAGGCCGACAACGACCTGGACTGGGCGGTGTACGACGGTCCCGACACGCTGGCTCCCGGGCGGTTCGGGATCATGGAGCCGATCGACGCGCGGCGCGGCGTCGACGCCGTCCGCACCGCCGCGCTGGTGATCGTCCCGGCTCTCGCCGTCGACAGGCGGACGGGCGTGCGGCTCGGCCGCGGCGGCGGCTCCTACGACCGCGCGCTGGACAGGGTCGGGCCGAACGTCCCCACGGTCGCGCTGCTTCACGAAGGGGAGCTTCGGGACGACGTCCCCTCGGAACCGCACGACCGACACGTCCGTTTTGCCGTTACCCCTGCGGGACTCACTAGGCTTATGTGAACTATCGTGCAGGAGGGAGCCAGATGCCACTTGATGTCTGGCTTCTTATTGGTGCCGCGATCGTCATCGTGGCGATCGCGTGCGTGCGGGTCGCGCACCGCAGTGGCCTGCCCAGCCTCCTGCTGTTCCTCGGTTTCGGTCTGGTGCTGGGCGAGTCCGGGCTCGGCATCCCGTTCGGCAACCCGGACCTGGCTCACCAGATCGGGCTGACCGCGCTGGCCCTGATCCTGGCCGAGGGCGGTCTGACGACCAACTGGAACCACGTGCGCGGCTCCGTGCCCCTGGCGGCGATCCTCGCCACCGTCGGTGTGGCGGTGAGCATCCTGGTGACGGCGCTGGCCGTCGAGGGGCTGCTGGGCATCGACCGGAACTCCGCGCTGATCCTTGGAGCGGTCCTCGCCTCCACGGACGCCGCCGCGGTCTTCTCGGTACTCAGACGGCTGCCGCTGCCACCGCGCCTGGCGGGCATCCTGGAGGCGGAGTCGGGCTTCAACGACGCGCCGACGGTCATCGCGGTGGTGCTGCTCAGCGGCTTCTCCCAGATGACGCCCGATCTTGGCACGTTCTTCCTGCGCACCGGGAAAGAGCTGATCATCGGCGCCGCGGTCGGCCTGGCCATCGGCCCCGCCGGGGCGTACGCGCTGCGCCGCGTGGCCCTGCCCGCGTCCGGTCTGTACCCGATCGCGGTGCTCGCGCTGACGTTCGTCTCGTACGGCGGAGCGGTGTGGCTGCACGGATCCGGCTTCCTGGCCGTCTACCTGACGGCGTTGATCCTGGGCAACTCGCGGCTGCCTCACCGGGCCGCCACCAGGGGCTTCGCCGAGGGAGCCGCGTGGCTGGCCCAGATCGGGCTGTTCGTCATGCTGGGACTGCTGGCCAGCCCCAAGGAGATGCCGACGGCCATCGTGCCCGGGTTGATCACGGGAACGGTCCTGGTGCTGCTCGCCCGCCCGATGTCGGTGGCGGCGAGCGCGCTGGTGGCCCGGGTGTTGCGGCTGGCGAGGGTGAACTGGCGCGAGCAGGCGTTCCTGTCGTGGGCGGGCCTGCGCGGCGCGGTCCCGATCGTGCTGGCGACGATCCCGTGGGCGGCGGGCGTCCAGGGCTCCAAGGAGGTCTTCAACGAGGTCTTCGTCATCGTGATGGTGTTCACCCTGGTGCAGGGCCCGACGCTGCCGTTCGTGGCGAGGCTGCTGGGCGTGGCCGCCCCCGGCGAGGCGCACGACCTGGAGGTGGAGTCGGCGCCGCTGGAGGAGCTGCAGGCGGACCTGTTGCAGATCAAGGTGCCCACCGGTTCGCGGCTGCACGGCGTGGAGATCTTCGAGCTGCGGCTGCCCGCGGGGGCCGCCGTGACGCTGGTCGTCCGGGAGGGCAGTTCGTTCGTCCCCTCCGCGACCACCAGGATCAGAGCGGAGGACCAGCTCCTCGTGGTCACCACCGCCGCCTGCCGCGACCAGGTCGAGCGGCGGCTGCGCGCCGTCAGCCGGCGCGGCAAGCTGGCCGGTTGGTACGGGGAGCGCGGACAGGAATAGCCGTTTGACCTAATCGGTTACCATTAGCAGTCACCGGGCTCGAGTGCCAGACCTGAAGGAGGGGCGCGTGCCGACCTACCAGTACGCCTGCAACGACTGCGGTGAGCAGCTCGAGGCCGTGCAGAAGTTCACCGACGACGCCTTGACCGTGTGCCCCAAGTGCGAGGGCAACCTGCGCAAGGTGTTCTCCGCTGTAGGCATCGTGTTCAAGGGTTCGGGCTTCTACCGTACCGACAACCGCTCGTCGTCCACCTCCACGGCGGCGACGTCCTCGAGCAGCAAGCCCGCCGAGAGCAAGCCCGCCGAGTCGTCCTCGTCCTCGTCGACGTCGACTGCCGCTCCCGCCGCCGCCTCCAGCTAGCGGGGCCTGTCGCCCATCGCGCCCAGGAGTTCGGGCGCGATGCGGTCGAGCAGGGCTTCGAGCTGCGCGTTCGGGCCCCAGTCCATGACGAGCCTGGCCAGGCCCTCCCGTGAGGAGCGCAGCAGGCGCTGCGCCGACTGTCGGCCCGCCGGGGTGAGCCGCAGCAGGTCACCCCGCCGCTCGACCAGTCCCGCCGCCACCAGCTGGTCGGCGTACGGACGCCCCTTCTCTCTGCTGACGTTCGCCCGCTCGGCCAGCGACTGCGCCGTGACCCAGCCCTCGCCGCCCAGCCTGGCGACGATCCACACCCCTTGCGGCGGGATGCCCGTCAATCCGGCCAGTGCCCCCAGCCTGGTGTAGAAGCCACGGCGCAGGTCGGTGTCCGCGAGCCTGACCAGCCCGCGCTCGACCTCGGCCAGCGACGAGCGCTCCGCCGACGTCGCGCCCAGGCATTCGCCCAGGTCTGTCGCCTTGGTGGTCTCCCTGAGCCGTTGCTGCGGGATGAACCAGGCCAGTACGAACGCGACGAACACGACCGGCGTCGCCACCCGGAAGACCGCGGCGATCGCGTCCGCGTAGACGTGCAGGAAGTCCGCCGCCAGCGCGGGCGGAAGCCGCTGGATGACCGTCGGGTCCCGCCGCACCTGCGCCGGGTCGAACCCCGGCGGGAGCGTGGTCCTGCCGAGGACGCTCCGTAGGTCCGTGTTGAGCCGCGCGGTGAAGACCGAGCCGAGCGTGGCCACCCCGAACGAGCCGCCGATCGAGCGGGCGAACGTCGCGCCCGAGGTGGCCACGCCGAGGTCCGTGAAGTCCACCGCGTTCTGCACCACGATCACCAGGACCTGCATGGTCATCCCCAGGCCGACGCCGAGGACGAGCAGGTAGACCCCCATCGTCCCCAGGCCGGTGGACTCGGTCATCGTGGACAGCAGGAACATCCCGCAGGCCGCGACGGCCGTCCCCGTGATGGGCAGGAACCGGTACTTTCCGGTCTTGCTGATGATCTGCCCGCTGACGACGGACATCGTCAGCATTCCCGCCATCATCGGCAGCAGGTACACGCCCGACAGGGTGGCGCTCACGCCGTGAACCACCTGCAAGTAGAGCGGAAGGTAGGTGAGCGCGCCGAACATGCCGAACCCCACCACGAACCCGACGATCGACGCCATGGTGAACGCCCTGATGCCGAACAGGCCGAGCGGCAGCACCGGCTCGGCCGCCCGCCGCTCGACGAGCGCCCAGCCCGCCAGCATGACCAGGGCCGCCACGGCGAGTCCGACGATGACCGGGTCGGTCCAGTGGCGGACGGTGCCGCCCCAGGTCGTGATCAACACCAGGCAGGACGTCGCGCCGCCGAGCAGCACCACCCCGGCGTAGTCGATGCGGTGCCTGGTGAGCGTGGCGTCGCCCGGCAGGACGGCGGCGATCACGACCAGCGCGAGCGCGCCGATGGGCAGGTTGACGTAGAAGACCCAGTGCCAGGAGAGATGGTCCACGAACAGGCCGCCGAGCAGGGGGCCGACCACGCTCGCCACCCCGAACACCGCGCCGAAGAAGCCCTGGTACCTGCCCCTCTGCCTGACCGACACGACGTCGCCGACGATCGCCTGCGCCAGCACCATCAGCCCGCCGCCGCCCAGCCCCTGGAGCGAGCGGAAGGCGATGAGCTGGCCCATGTCCTGACTGAGCCCGCAGAGGGCCGAGCCGACGAGGAAGATGACGATCGCCGCGACGAACAGTTTCTTCCGGCCGTACTGGTCGCCCAGTTTGCCCCACAGCGGCGTGGAAACGGTCGAGGCGAGCAGGTAACCCGTGACCACCCACGAGAGCTGCTCCAGGCCGCCGAGGTCGCTCACGATCGTCGGCAGGGCCGTCGAGACGATCGTCTGGTCGAGCGCTGCCAGCAGCATGCCGAGCATCAGCGCGATGATGATGAACCCGAGGCCGTTTCGCCGCATATGCCCGATATTACGCTTCGTGACTGCGTCACTACAGAGTTATCCACAGAGCCGCGTTCTGGTTCCGCTGGACTCCCCGCGATGCCGCTACTCTCGGCGCCATGGTCACCAGCGCAGAAATCGGCGTCATCGGCGGATCCGGGTTCTACTCCCTGCTCGACGACGCCCAAGAGATCGAGCTCAGCACCCCCTACGGGCCGCCCAGCGACGTGGTCACCGTGGGCCGCATCGGGTCGCGGTCCGTGGCGTTCATCCCCCGGCACGGGCGAGATCACCGCTTCCCGCCGCACCACATCCCCTACCGGGCCAACCTGTGGGCGTTGCGGTCCCTGGGAGTGCGGCAGGTGCTCGCGCCGAGCGCCGTGGGGTCGCTGCGGGCCGAGCTGGGGCCCGGAGCGATCGTGGTGCCCGACCAGCTCGTCGATCGCACGTCCGGGCGTCCGCAGACGTACTACGACGAAGGTGGCGCGGTGCACGTCTCGTTCGCCGACCCCTACTGCCCGTCCGGGCGCGCCGTGGCGGTGGAGTCGGCGCGGGCCGCCGGGTGGAACACCGTCGACGGGGGCACGCTCGTCGTCATCGAGGGGCCCCGGTTCTCCACGCGGGCGGAGTCCCGATGGTTCGCGGGCAACGGGTGGACGATCGTCGGCATGACCGGGTTCCCCGAGGCCGTGCTGGCCAGGGAGCTGGCGCTCTGTTACACGTCGCTGTCGCTGGTCACCGATCTCGACGCCGGCGTCGAGACGGGCGAGGGGGTCACGCACGACGAGGTGCTGGAGTTCTTCGCGCGGAACGTCACCCGGATGCGCACCCTCGTGGCCGAGGCCGTGGAGGCGCTGCCGAGCGAGCGTGGCTGCCCGTGCGGGGCGGCGCTCGACGGGATCAAGCTGCCGTTCGAGCTACCGTGACCGGGGTCCTGAGGCGGCTCGGCGGCGATCCGGCCGGCGCTCCCTCGTCCGGCGGCGTCGGATGGGCGGGAGGCGGCGGTTCGGCGGGCCGTCGCCGGCCGCGGTTGGGGCGGCGACGCCGGTTGGTCGCGGCGCTCGTGGCCGCCTTGGGGATCCTGTTCGGATATTTCGCTATACGCCCGGTTTCGGGAGCCCCGGTCCTCGTGGCCGCCCGCGACCTGTCGCCCGGGCCGCTGCGCCCCGGCGACCTGCGCACCGCCACCCTCGCCCAGGTTCCCGACGGGGCGGTGCGCTCGGGAGCCGTGGGCCAGGTGCTGGCGAGCGCCATGCGCAGGGGCGAGCCGCTCACCGACGTCCGCCTGCTCCGCTCGGCGCCGCTGCCCACGGGCACGGTGGCCGCACCGGTACGCATCCCGGACGCCCAGGTGGCCCGCCTGCTCTCCCCCGGCTCGACGATCGGTGTCTACGCGGCCTGGGAGAACCAGGCGGCCCAGCTCGTCGCCGACGACGTCACCGTGGTCACCATCCCCAGGGGCGACGACGACCACGGCGCCCTGCTCGTCCTCGCGGCCACTCCGGCCCAGGCCGGTCAACTGGCCGCGGCCCAGGCGGGCGGCCGCCTCTCGATCACCATCAAACCCCGCCCGCCAGGCCTGCCGGCCTAGAGAGCCGAGTCGATCTTCGGGTCGTACTCCCAGTGCCACGGCTCGAACGGGCTGCTGTAGGCCCAGGCCGGATGGAACCACCCGTACCGCTTGGCGTTCTTCTCCATCCACACGAACTCGGACGACCGGAACCGCTCCACCCCGCCACAGAGGTCGACGGCCAACCCGAGCCCGTGGTTGCTCCTACCGGGCACGGCCGCGAATCCGGGCCTGCGGTAGTAGACGGACTGCTGCTCGGCCAGGCTCCGGTAAGCGTCGGTGACACACATCTGCCGCCCGAACTGCTTCCGGTAGGCCTCGTTCAGGCTGACGAACGCGATCGTGGCATCAGCCCGGAGGCTGAACCCCTTCTGCTGCAACGGGCAGAGCATGGCCTTGGGGATCAACCCGTTCGGATAGGAGTTCGCCGTCGCCGCCCGCAACGGATTGCACCCGAGCGCGGCCCTGCCCACCTTGTCGATCTTGATACCCATCTTCACCAGGGCCGCGGTCAACGACTTGACGATCTTGTCGGATCGCTGCCTGAGCGTATCGATCTCCGCCGCCATCTGCGCCTCGGCCAGCAGATTCCCGGCCCGGATCTCCTGCGCATCGGCCGCCAGCCGCTCCGCCTCCTTGTACAGGGTGCTGGTCTGCTGCACCGCCTCCTGCCGGACGGTCATCATGTGGGTCACACTGGACAGCGCCCGCAACGTGTCACCCGTGGCGTCCCCAGACAGGAACGGCGCGATCCCGTCGGCCCCCAGCGGCTGCTCGTACAGCAGCTCCGCCAGCTGCGAGACGGGCTGCCGGATCTGCGCGACCTTCTGCTCAGCCGTCCGAAGGGCGGTGAGCTTGGTCTTCAGCTCCTTCTCGGCCGCCGCGATGTCGGCCCGCCGCTTCTCCAGGGCCTTGGTCGCGTCCTCGAGCTCCTTGGCCGACTGCTCGGCCTCCTTGCGGAGCTCGGCGAGATCCTTGGGATCCGCCCGCAGCTCGCTGCCCTGGACCGTCTGCGACTCGCTGAGGCCACCTGCGACCGTCCGCTCAGCCCGAGCCTCGACAGGCATCAGGAACAGAGAAGTCATCGCCATGACGACCGCGATCAGGCCTGCTGATCGAGGGGCTGGCACGTTCGACTCCTCCATTTGCAAACTCGTTACCCAGGCTCGGCACGCACGTTACTACAGCCCCCCGAGTGCCCGGACCCAACTCCAGAGAGCCGTTACGAGGTGAAAGAGGCTTTTGCTCCTCCACTCCGTCGCACCACCTCCAGAAGCCCCACAAAACCCACTCACCAACCAGCCCCCACCCACGGGCCGACCAAGCACCTAGCGGGCACCAGGCCCGCCGACCAGTGAGCCCCCAGCGACGACGAGGCCACCACCGGCCACCGGGGCATCCAGCGGCGACCAGGGCGCCCACCCGGGTACCCATCGGTCACACGACCCTCGCACGCCCCGGCGTGCACCACCCTCATAACCGACCGGTCTGAGTCCGGCACCATCACCGACAGGCCGACGCACGGGCTGCACGAGCTCATAGGTGGCGCTGGCTCGCAGGTGCTATGGGCTCGCAGATGGCACGGGCTTCGGTGAGCGGCACGCACCCTTGCAGGCGGCACGCGCCCTGAGAACAGTCGCTCACCGGCGCCAGAACCCCGTCCAGCCGCATCGACGCCACCCGCACCAGCCTCCATCCGCCCCAAGCCAGACGCCAGGAAGCCATCGGCCCGCACCAGGCCCAAGGAGTCCACCGGCCAGGCATCGGGGAGTCACCGGCCCGCCAGAACCAGGGGCGTTCACCCCAACGACGAACCCAACACCCCGCGTCCCGCTCAGGCGTCGAAGGCTCAGGTGCCGGACGTGGCCCACCCCTCACCATCGTCCCGAGCCACCCAGCCCTCATGCTCCCGGCAGACCTCCCACAGCCAGGTGTCGGCCCACTCCCCCGGACACCCGTCCCACCGCTGCCGCTGCGCCTTCGACTGTGACGGCTCAGACACAGACTCCGACACGGGCGCAGCCGAACGCCGCACCACCGGCTCACGCCGCCGGCCCCCAGGGGACGCCACCACGGGTGCCTCCCCAAACGACCTCGCTCTCGCGCGCGCACTCACACTCGCCTTCGCGCTCGCCTTCGCGCTCGCAGGAGCCTCAGGCGCGGCCACCACCACTACCCGCTGGGAGACCCTTCCCTCGTACCACCGATCAGGCCGAGCGGGCGCAGGCACGACCATCGGCTCGAACGCCAACCACGTCCCCAACGCCCGACCGCCCTCCCCCGCCCAGCCGGCCCGCTCGTACCCGGTCAACTCCCCGACCAACAACCCACCCGCCAGAATGGCCGGCGCGGCCAGCCCCGCGAACAACACCACGGACCGCCGACGCCCCCGATCCCGATCTCTCCTGCACACGAGCCGAACGCTAACCACGCCGAGGGAGCCCAGCATGATCGGTTATCATCCCTTTACCGCAGCTCAGAGCACCCATGACCAACCCCACCAAACTCACCCCCTCCCCGCGGCCCACGCAGTGCCTGACTTTCGCTAGGCTTACTGCGTCCGCCTCCGTAGCTCAGGGGATAGAGCACCGCTCTCCTAAAGCGGGTGCCGCAGGTTCGAATCCTGCCGGGGGCACTCATCTTGACCAGGCGTTTCACCCTCTGACCTGCGGTTTCTCAGCCGCAGGTCTTTTGCTGTCCAGACCCTTGATAGGTCGCCGAGGGCACCCATATGCAGCCGTAGGACCATGATCACGGGATATATACGGGATGATCTTGGGAGTGGTTCCCGAGGTAAGGCACTATTTTGGGAGCCATCCGGAGGTGTCAACGCTCCTGATCGCCAGGGCTGTTGAACCAGGCACGTCTCGGTGGCATCCGACAGCTCTACCTCTCGGTCTTGCTCATTGTCCAGGGCAGCATGCGAAAGGCACGATCGCTGATCGGCTCGGGTGCATACAAAGCGGTCACGATGACCACGACGGTGAGCAAGGCTTCCAGCAGTGTGAGAATCACCGCCAAGGTGGGAGCGCTCAGCCAGAGTCCGGTGTGGACACCGGCCATGGTCAAGACCACGCCCCCCTTGGAAGCCGCGGAAGATCGGCGCCGGGTAGGGGTAGGTGCAGCGGGCATGTCCGTCAGATTGACGTGGGCAGTTGCCGGTCCGGTACTGGGTTCGGACAAAGTCGGACGCACGCTTATCGAGCCGCAGGCTGGGCAGCGAGCGTCCGGATGCGGCAATATCCGAAGGCGTCGGACACCATCACGCCACTCGGCCTTGTAGGCCGCCAAGGGCGACGATTGCGAGGGCACGTGTATGGCATCGCCCCGAACACCAGAGGATTTCGCTGAGGCGTTCACCCAGCTATTGGACGTCGCGGGCCTGAGTGTGCCCGAGGTGGCGGCTCGGCAACTGGGGGTCGCCCGTAACACGTTGTATGACTGGCAGAAGGGCAATCATCTTCCTGAAGGCATCGGGCCGCTGTTGTCGGTGGTCGAGCTGTGCTTGGATCTGGCCGCCGAGCGAGGTGCCGATCTCGGGATGGTGCCCTGTGATACGGAAGAGTGGCTGCATCTGCTGGCCGAGGCCAAGCAGACTCGTCACTCGCGTGTCGCCGGGCGCCTTACCTCCAGAGCGGACGCTGACCCGGGCGGAAAGCGGCCGGATCGAGTGGGGCAGCCTGTGGGGCGGTGGGGCCCGGTGGCGCTGGGAGTGCATAGAACGATCGGGGGCGAAGCGCTGACGAGTTATGTCCGGCGTGAGCATGACGATCTGCTGTATGCGGTGCTGGATCCGGCCGTGGCCGCCAACCGGATGGTGGTATTGCTGGGGGATTCCTCAACGGGCAAATCGCGGGCGGCCTACCAGGCGGTGGCGGCGCGTTTGCCGCACTGGCCGTTGTTCTACCCGCCCACAGCCGCCGCACTGTCCCGGCTGTTGGAGGACGGTATACCTCGCCGGTCGGTGCTGTGGCTTAATGAACTGCGCCAATACGCCGATGATCCGGCTGGCGTACAACCGTTGTCCGCGCTGGCGGAGTTGCTGCGGGGCATTGACTATGTTGTGGCCATCACCACACTGTGGCTGGACCGCTGGGCCGCCTACACCGCCGATCATTATGGCGAACCCGGTATCGCCGACCCGGCCTTAGCCACCCGGGACCTGCTCAGGTCGTTACCGGTGCTTAGCAACCCGACACCCCGGCACTTGGATGTGGCTCAAGGTGGAGTTATCGAGGTGCCCGATCGATTCACTGGCAAGCAGCTCGCTCTGGCTCGCCGTCGCGGCGATGTGGTACTGCAGGAGGCCCTCGCCGCCGCCGAGAGTGCCGGGACGCCGGGGCGGCTCGCCCAAACCTTGGCTGGGGTTCCCGACCTACTGAACCACTTTCAGGGACCCGGCGCTGACCCTTACGGGCAGGCCTTGATCACCGCAGCCATGGACGCCGTCCGCCTGGGCCACACCCACCTATTGGGGCGGGAACTGCTGCAGCAGGCCGCCGTTGGCTATCTGGCTCCCCGGCACCGCGCCCTTGCTGGCGAGGAACTCGCCACATGGCAGGAGCGGGCTTGGAAGTACGCCACACGCACTCTCAAGGGCGCGTTTCAAGCCTTGGAGGCCGTGCCTCCCGAGCAGGGCATCGGCGTGGCCGGCTACCGGCTGGCCGACTCCCTCGACCAGCATGGTCGCCACCACCGGGCCCACCAGATCCCGCCACCCGCCTTTTGGACCGCAGCCGCCCACGCCCATCCCGGCGATCTAAAAGCGCTCGGAGAAGCCGCCTGGAACCGCGGCTTGTACCGCGATGCCGTCCGCCTTCACAAGAACGCCACTGCCCAAGGCGACTCTTACGCCGCCGAGATCCTGATACGCCACTTACATGACTTGCATCCCACTGACCACCACCCCGCTCACTGGGCAGCCTCTCACGCCTCCCTCCAGGACCCGCGTGCGGTGGCCAAACTGCTGAGCACGCTGCAGGAGACTGGAGCCGACCAGCAAGTCACCACCCTGGCCAAACGCACCGCCGCCGAGGTCACTCTCAACGACCCGCGTGCAGTGGCCGAACTGCTGGTAAAGCTGCAGGACGTTGGAGCCCACGAGCAGGTCACCGCCCTGGCCGAACGCGCGGCCACCCACGCCTCCCTCCACGACCCGCATGCAGCAGCCGAACTGTTGAGCACGCTGCAGGAGACTGGAGCCGACCAGCAAGTCACCACCCTGGCCAAACGCACCGCCGCCGAGGTCACTCTCAACGACGCACGTGCAGTGGCCTGGCTGTTGGCCAAGCTGCGGCATGTTGGGGCGCAGGAGCAAGCCACCACCCTGGCCAAACGCACCGCCGCCGAGGTCACTCTCAACGACCCGCGTGCAGTGGCCGAACTGCTGGTAAAGCTGCAGGACGTTGGAGCCCACGAGCAGGTCACCGCCCTGGCCGAACGCGCGGCCACCCACGCCTCCCTCCACGACCCGCATGCAGCAGCCGAACTGTTGAGCACGCTGCAGGAGACTGGAGCCGACCAGCAAGTCACCACCCTGGCCAAACGCACCGCCGCCGAGGTCACTCTCAACGACGCACGTGCAGTGGCCTGGCTGTTGGCCAAGCTGCGGCATGTTGGGGCGCAGGAGCAAGCCACCACCCTGGCCAAACGTGCCGCCGCTCTCAAAGACCCACGCGCATTGGCCGAACTGCTGGTCAGGCTGCGGGAAGTTGGGGGGCAACAGCAGGTCGCTGAGCTGTTAGCTTGTGACCCTGCCGCCCAAATTCTCCTCGACGACCCGCGTGCGGTGGCCGAGCTATTCGTCAGGCTCCGAGAGATTGGGGCGGACGAGCAGGTCACCGCCCTCGTTAACCGTGCCACCGCCCAGGTCGCTCTCGACGACCCGTATGCGGTGGCCCGGTTGCTGGGTATGCAGGGGCTGGTCGGAGCACATGAGCAGGTCGCTGAGCTACTTGCTCGCGACCCCGCCGCCCAGGTCGCTCTCAACGATCCGGGTGGAGTGGCCCTGCTATTAGGCAGGCTATGGCTGGTCGGGGCGCATGAGCAGGTCGCTGAGCTACTTGCTCGCGACCCCGCCGCCCAGGTCGCTCTCAACGATCCGGACGCCGTAGCCCAACTGCTGGCTGAGCTATGGCGTGTTGAGGCCCAGGAACAGGCCACCGCTCTGGCCAAACGTGCCGCCGCTCTCAAAGACCCACGCGCATTGGCCGAACTGCTGGTCAGGCTGCGGGAAGTTGGGGGGCAACAGCAGGTCGCTGAGCTGTTAGCTTGTGACCCTGCCGCCCAAGTCATCCTCGACGGCCCACGTGCGGCGACCCTATTGTTGAGCCGGCTGTGGACTGTTGGGGCACACGAGCAGGTCATCGCGCTGGCCGAGCGCGCCACCACTCAGGTCGCTCTCGACGATCCGTATGCGGTGGCCCGACTGCTGGATAAGCTGCGGGAGGTTGGGGCGCAGAAGCAGATCGCCGCCCTGGCCGAACGCGCCGCTACCCAGGCCGCTCTCGACGACGCGCTCGGGGTGAGCATGCTGCTGGGCACCCTGAGGGAGTTTGGGGCACACGAACAGGCCGCCGTCCTGGCCGAGCGCGCCGCCGCCGAGGTCGCTCTCGACGATCCGTATGCGGTGGCCCGACTGCTGGGCACCCTGAGGGATGTTGAGGCGCACGAGCAGGTCGCTGTGTTGGCCGAGCGCCTTCCAGCCGCAGGGTTCTTCGATCTGTTTATCGAGAACGGCCAGTCCGGAGAGCGGTTCCGCTTCGGGCGGGAACTTGATGGGAGCGCCGCTGCTCCCTGGGACTGGGAATCAAAGTAATTCAATCATCAGCTACAAAACAACGTCTGGGTTCCTTCTCTCAACGCCTCACTCCGCATGGTGAGCGGGGCACGCAACCAGGCCGCCGGTCGCGACCTGGACGCCTTCTACGCCCGCTATCGCGTGTGGCACGACGGAACTGACGAAGGAGGAATAGAGCGCAGGCCCTCCAACGCCTTCTTCGTAAGAATCAAGTAAGGCACCCCGTTACCCACCGTGCAGGAGGGGCGTCTCGCGAGATGCCCCCTCCTCCGAGAAGCGGCCATGCAGTCACCGACCTACCTGCACGACCTTCTGGTCTCGACCATCTTCACTGAGGGGCTCGATGGCGAGATGGACCTGTGGGCGCTGGGCTTCAGCGCCATGTGGATCAAGGGCGCGGACCTCGACGCGGTCGCCCGAGTCTTCTCCCTGGACCTCGCCACCCGGACCCCGTGCTACCTCAGCGAGATCCTCGACCACAACATCGACGACGGATCCACCTGGGTGGCCGAGGTCAACGGCTGGATCGGCATCGTGCCAGCGCATGGCGATGGCGAGCGCCTGCGCTCCATCACCGAAGGCGGCCGTCAGGCCCTCGGCCTCCGCATGGACATCAACGGCAACGCCTACTTCGATTACGCCCGCGACGGGCGCATGGTCGTCTCCTTCGACCCAACCTGGCCAGAGGAGCGGTTCGGTGACGACCCGCACGCGCTCGATCACCTGATGGATGGACTGCGCTTCCAGATCAGCGATGACGACGTCCTCAACGATCGCGTGGAGCAAATGGAGAGCGTCAGCTCGGCCTTGGCGCTGATCGGACGCTTCACGGAAACCGACATCGCCGCCGACTGGTTCCTGGCGCAGCACTCACGCATCAAACCCACCTCCTGACGGAATCGCCGAGATCGCGGCTCGGGTGGACGCCGAGAAAGACGGCCCGCATCCTTCGCCCTGATAAGAGCCGATCCGGGGCCCAGAGCAGCGGGGCGAGGACAGTGAGGACACTTTGGACGATCCGGGTTCGGTCCTCTCGGTGATCAAGGCGGTGCCGGGTAGCGGTGAGTTTGGACTCCAGGCTCACTGAGATCCGCACGTTGACCGCCATCCGGGCCATCGGCCTGCCCGCAGACTTCCATGTCGGTGAAAGGTGCCGTTGGCGTACTCGTCTTCAACCTCCCAGTCAGACGCTCGGCGTGCCCTGGTCCAGTTGAGGGGTCGGGTCTGGCGCCCGTGACGCCAACCGTACAGACTCGCCCACGAGCGACGGACGCTTCACATGATGATCACGCTTGCTACCCCTCCGGCGCCGCGGCGTCCAGCAAAAGCAACAGTTCGTCGATGGCCTGGCTCTGCTCAGGTGACAGAGCATCCAGCGAGAAGTGCATGAGCGCGTTCCGGACCTTCCTGACTGCTTCCAGCAGGCCGAGCAAATCGCCTTGCTCGATCCTCCACCCCAGGGTCTGCCATCGCGTCGCGTCCTCCAGCAGATGCTGATAGTTCCCAAACGTGAGGTCCTTCGCCTCATGCACCTTCTTCTGCTGATGCTGAGGGACGGCTGCTCGAAGTTCCTCCACGGTGAAGATCTCCGAAGCGTTCCTGAGCCTGGTCTCGGCATTTTCGATCAGGAGAAACGGCCTGGCGTGCTGCCCGAACTTTCCGCTAAGGTCCGCAGCGGTGACTATGCCTTCCACGCTCTTACGATCATTACCTCGAACAAGGATGAATCCGTCGCGCTGTAGGTATTCGATCAGGTCCAGCACGTTCGCGTCGTGATCGACGACATGGGCCTTGGTTATGGCATCGGCGAGAGTCGGCGTGTCAGAGGACACATATGCCTTGCCGATCGATTCCCATGTCACCGCACCACGGAGTACACCGTCCTCGTCGATCACCGGGACCTGCGAGAACCTCTTTCTCAACATCAAGGTCCGGGCTGCGGTCAGAGAAGTGCTGGAAAGCACAGAAACCACCTTGGACGGCAGGTCTCCAAGGCGGAGCTTGCCCGACGTCTCCTTCGCGGCGGTCTCGGTGACAGTTTCCCCGTCCGAGGTTGACGCCGTTGAGTCGTCCGGCTCCTTCTCCACTGGCACCAGGGCTACGACGGTGTCCACGGAACCCTCCGTGAAGTGCGGGCGCGTCGCAAGTCCAACATCCGCCAATTCACCGCTGACCCGCTCGATGACAGCCGCCGTACGTCGCCATTCCCCCCAGTGAGCAAGCAGATGACGGATGGTCAACATCTTCGGCGAGCCAGGGTCTGCTTCCACCTGGGCCACCGCCTCTTCCAGCAACTGGGAGACGCTGGTGATCTCAGGGTCGCCCGCGACTCCCGGGTCGATACCGGTTTCGGCAAGGTGTGCGATCCGCCTCGGTATCTCATGTCGGCGAAGCCGGGCGACAGCGAGCAGGGATCCGATGCTTGCTCGAAGGTCTGGCTTGAGCTGATCCCGAGTCAGCCGCTTTGTGAGCCATTCGACGGCTCGAACGTGCGGGAACTCTTGGTCCTCAGCGGGCCGGTACTCGTACCTCCCGGCCACCCTCCCGATGGCGACCTTGCCGGGCTCAGTTTTCAATGGCATGACGACGAAGTCGCCAGGTTCCATCTCACGAGCGAATCCCCAGGTCTGGCTGACCACATGGCCGGGTGACCAGTTTGGGTACTCACGGACGGCAGCGGCTCGAAGCTGCTCTTTCGTGGGATAGGCAGAAAGATCTCCGAGTTCGAACCAGCTGATCAGCGTCATCCCCTCCCGGAGAGCACGCGCCTCGACCTCGCCATCCTGTCCACCGCGGACGACCCATGCCGCAGGTCCCTGACCACGCCTTGTCTCACTCACAGCACCATCCCCGCCCAACGCTGCGCTCCCGGCCGTCTCAAGAATCCGACATGGAAGTTCCATTACCCTTCCCATAATGCGATGATGCACTAATCACGGAGCGTTCGGTCATGAGCCTGGCGTAACGCTCTGTGCAGTCCTCGGGCTATATGCGTATCGGTCAGGCCAGGCAGTTGGGCGCCTCGGCCAGCGTCACAACGTGTGCGCTGCGGGTGTCTTGGGATCAAACAGAAGAACGCGTTCAGAAGGTACTCTCGCAGATCTCCTGCGCCCCAGCAGGCACACATCTGTTCTGGTGTCTCGGCGGCCGACGGCGACGCGCTGGAGGAACGGCATTTATTGCCATTTTTAGGGACCAAACCCCCACTAAAAGGATCTGCGGTCGGTGCGCCTTCCATAACGACTCCGCATGTCGCGCGGACGAGCAGCGGCAAAGCGTGACATCTTCGGATTTGTGGAGGGCGATACAGCCGGTTTAGAAGAAGCCCTCAGCCGCGTGGTGCGGCTGGCGGGCGACCACATCAGCGCGCTCGACTCCACGATGCGCCATATGACGGCCCACGCCTGGGTCGGCGGCGGCGCGGGCCCCTTCACGCAAGCCACCCGCGACCAGCGCACCCGTCTCCAGGGGGCCTTCGAAACTGCAGCAGCGCAGATCGCCGAGCGCATCCGCGCTCTCGGCGGCCACGCCGCCGCGCCGTCGCTGTCAACCCCGCTCCCCGTCGCCACGTCCACGGGCGGCGGCTACGCCGGGATGAACGTGGAGGCGATGACCCGCATGGTGGCCGACCTGGAGCGCGCCGGTCATGAACTCCCCGCCGCGGGAAGCCAGCTCTCCGCGGCGCTGGCCTCCGCATGCGTCAGCGCCGCGCCCGCCCAACAGGTCGCGGAGGTGGGCGCCTGGGCCACCGGACAGGCCACCGACCTGCGCAGGCGGCTGACCGTACTCCAGCAGCGTCCCGACGGCGATATGGCCAACGCGGCCGTGCTCGGCTTCGGGCTCTTCGGCGGGTCCGCCCCCGACCCGAGCGGCCTCGGCAACATGCTGACCGCCGCCGCGGCCGGCGACTCCTCGGCGCTGGAGAAGGTGGTGGCGGCGCAGAACGCCGGCAAGGACCCGACCCTCGCTGCCCGGGTCAGCGCCTGGTGGCAGCTGCTCGACCCGGCCGCCCGCCAGCGGCTCATCGACGCCGCGCCGCATCTGATCGGCTCGCTCAACGGCGTACCCGCCGCCACCCGCGACAGCGTGAACCGGGCCTACCTGGGCTTACGCAAGGGCGTCATTGCCGAGCGGCTGGCGGAACTGAGGGAGCTGGAGGAGCGTATGAAGCAAGGGGCGCGGCAGTCTTATATACGCATGGAGATCAATGCGTTGGAAGCGGAACAGCGACAGATCGGGGCCGTCGAGAAGAGCCTGGCGATGGGCGCAGTCAACGGTCGCCCCCCGGCGCTCCTGCTCCACTTCGAACTGGGCGGACTCGGCAAGACCGCCATCTCCTTCGGTGACCCCGACAAGGCCGACTCGGTGGTCACCTCCGTGCCGGGTACGGGCACCACATTAGAGGGGATCGACGGTGACGACTCGGTCCGCGCCGCGACCCTGTGGGACCAGGCCAACTTTACGGCCCACTCCCACACGAAGATCGCTTCGATCATCTGGCTCGGCTACGAGGCGCCACAACTCGACGCGGGAATTCTCCGGGCCGACACCTCCGTGGCATCGCCCAATCTCGCCCAGGCCGGGGCAGGCTCACTGGCCAGTTTCCTCGACGGTCTCCACGCCACCCACCAGCCGACCGGCACACCGCGATTCACCGTGCTGGGCCACAGCTACGGCAGCGTGGTGACCGGCATGGCCGCGCAGACACGGAAAGGAACGTTCGCCGATCAACTCATTCTTGTAGGAAGTCCCGGGACGATGGCGGCGCGGGCGAGCGATCTCGGAGTCAAGCAGGTCTGGGTAGGCGAGTCACCCCAGGACCCCGTCGCCGACCTCGGACATCTCCCCATCAGCGGCGGGCGGAACCCCATCTCTGGCGTGCTCACCCCCTGGTTCCCGAATGGTGCGGGCCCCTTCGGGACCGACCCCAGCAACATCGCCTTTGGCGCCAACCGCTTTGTCGTCCGTCCCACGGCAGTGTCGGGCCCTCTGGCTTTCACCGGGTACGACATTGGTGCACACTCCGGTTACTGGGCTCAGCGCTCGGTCTCTCTGGAGAACATGGGATTCATTATCAACGGCCAGTATGATCGAGTGTCGAAGCTCCCGACGCCGAAGGAGGTGCCGTCTCCGACGCCCCACTTGACGCCGCCACCTTCATCGCACCCTGCACCGGACCCGGTGTTCCCGCCGTCGCCTGCCCCGCAGTCCTCACCTACGCCGACGGGAGACTAGATGTTCCGCGCCGTCAGGTTGATCATCGCAGCAGTGATTCTCGTCGCCGGGTGCGCGCCCGGCGGAGCCCTGGGAGGAGCCATGAATCCATCGGCCGATAAGCCGACGATCACCAAGGCTCAGGCGCTCGCCCGGATCGAGCAGCTCATCAACGAAACCGTAAGTGTCATCCAACCCAAGCCCCAACTGGAGCTGTATCAGCCCAGCCTCAACGACGGCTTGTGTCTCGATCCGCTGGATGGAGGCTCCAAAGACCGGATCGTGGTCAGTCGCTCGTATTTCCTGCGCGGACTGCCCACGGCCAAGAAGGCGCTCAAGGAGGTGGTCGCCGAGGTGAAGGCGTACTGGCAGAAGCAGGGCCATTACATTGCGGTCGAACACGAGAACGGCCTGCAGCTTTACGGGCACTCCCGCCCCGACGACTTCCTTATCACCATCAGCTTGGCGGCCGATGATGTGCTCAGCCTTGGCGCCACCTCCACCTGCCTCTGGCCCAACGGAACCCCCGAGCCCTCCTCCACCCCCTGACGCCAGCAGAGCCCCACCGCGATGACCATGCTCGCGCCCATCACCGCGGCCAAGCCCCTCCACCCCATACGACGCAGCGGCATCCGCGCGGAAAGCAACGGCCACGACGGAACAGCCCGGATCACTGTCCGTCACATCACAGAAGCCTGTGAGTGCCGAAATGTCACCCTCTCTGACCTGCTACTGCGGACGGGCGATTGAAAATCGGGTGCGAAGGCGGGAACAGTTCATCGTCTTTCGCGACGGTGATCGATACGCCTGGACTCGTCCGCGCGATCGATCCGAGGTGTCTTCCCGGGCAGGGCCGCCGGAACCTCACGACGCTCACGCCGCACAGCCAGGGCGGGTGATCGAGTACCGTTCCGCGACGAGGCCAGCCAGCGCTTCGCCGCCTTGGGCTTCAAGCTCCGCTTCGCCGAAGGTGACGGCGGCCGAGGGGCCGGAGTGGATGCCAGAGGCGAGGCTGGGACGACCGAGCGTTCCGCAACGCTCGGATGAGGCGCCGCCACCGAGACGGCCGGCGGTCGAGGTGAGGCGATGCCGATTCCCCATCCGTTCCAGATACCGATGCCGACACAGGCCAGGAAGCCTGCAACAAGCGTCGGCACAGTCAGGCGGCGGGATGGCCGCGACGGCGGGACCGGGGACGAGTACGTGCGCCAGCCCATTGAGTCGGATGCGGCGGGGAGCCGAGGCCGGCTCCGGAGCGGCAGGCCGTAGGGAGGTCGTCCTACCTGTCTGCGAGGCGCCGCGGGGCAGTCCTGGTCATCGTCCATGGTCTTCCTCTCGCTGCTCGTGCACGCCAGCGTGACGCAACCAGCGCCTCGTGGCGGGAACGACACGGCATGGCGAGCGGTACGAAGCGAACGACCCGGATCGGACCGGGGCCGAAGGGCGCATGAACCGCGAGCTCGGATCATCCACAGGCCTTACGCGCCGGTGGTGGCGAACGCCACCAGCACGCCGAACAGCCACGGCATGACCCCCGACCAAGTCGTGGCGGCCAGGGTGAGTAAGTCGGCCGAGGTCTTGACGCCGTGGTTGCCGCCGCTCTTGTGCCTGCGCCAGTCACGGAGCCATTTCTTGAACTCCCAGTGGCCGCTGCGCGAATTCGGGTTGGGCGGCCACTCCTCGTTACCCGGCGACTTCTTGGCGGCCTGCCCCCTCGCCCACAACACGAACTGGACGGACAGGAAGCGCGGTGGCGACAGGAGCGACCCGCCGACCGGCTTGCCCAGCTCACCCTGATCCCCGGCCAGATCTTCCCGAGGGCAAGGATGGAGGCGTACTACTTCTTGATCAGCATGTGTTGCACACTGTTCTTGAACGGCTTGGCCAGCCACCCGACCGTCTCGCCCGCATGCTCCCCGATCACCAGCACGATCAGCAACGGCGGATCCGCCCGCCAGAACGCAGGCTGGCGGATCAACGCTCGATGACGCCTCGCAGATCGGCCACCTGGCAACCCCTCTGTCGCACCCAGTTCGTGTCTGGAGAACGAACGATCATCGGAAGTGGTTCACCGATCGGTCGTGGTTCGTCAGGCGAAGATGGCGTTCACGGCCTTGCTCACCTCCGCGAGGGGGACTTTCTCGCGTTGGCGTTCGAAGGCGATCCACTCCTTGCCTTCTGCGGCGACCCCTTCCAGGACGTGCAGGGCGTTGCCGAGCCCCGCCGTGCCGAGGGTCACCTGTGAGGCGCCTTGCGGATCCTTGTCCTCATTCTCGGTGACATCTGTGGGCGGATCGGTCACCTTGACCTTGATCGGATCGCCGTTGGTCAGCGTCAGCTCGAAGACGTTCTCTCCGTTGTCGGTCTCGGCCACCTGGACGGAGGTGAACGCGTCGTAGCGGTAGTTGGTGCGTGCCCGGCTGCGGAAGGTGGCCTTCTGGAAGTCGAGGTGCACGGTTAACTGCCGCACGCCGTCCTTGGTGAGCAGGAAAAGCAGGATCTTGTATTTCGAATAGCGCCATGGCCCCTTCTCGACGCGTGCCCTGTCGTAGGAGGGCGTGGCGGGCGCCTCGATGAAGGCGTGGGCGAGGACGTCCTGCCGCTTCAGCCTGTAAAGGCTCATCGCCTGCTCCATCAGCGCCTTACGGTCGCACTCCAACCAGCGGGCCATCTCGAGATCGTCCGGTCTGTCGGCGAGTTTGCGCTTCCACCGGTCGAAAGCCGCCTGGCGGCCGGCCAGCAGGCTCTTCTTCTCCGCCTTGTCGGCGGAGTGCCGCCTGTACTCCGCGGCGATGCGCAGCCAGACGCGAGCCGCGAACCAGACCAAGGCCACGGCGACGAGCGCGGCCAGCGACACGACGAACGGCCTGACGTGCGCGCCGCTCCAGACCAGGAACGCGCCTGCCGCGGCCGCCGCGATCGCGGCCAGCACACACATCGCTTTCACGAGCAAGGGGACGCGCAACTCCTTGCGGTAGTCCCACAGCTCGCCCGCCTGCCAGCGCCGCGCGACGTCGGCGACCAGGTATCTGGTGAGCCAGGCGACTCGCTTGGCGTTGACCGTGCTCTCTCGGTAGATGGTGACGACCTCGTCACGCAAGGCCCGGCGGACGCCCGCCGTCTCCGAGAGCCAGCGGGCCCTGTCCGCGTCGCGCGGGGTGTACAGCGCGAAATAGTGGTTGAACTGCCGGTCGATCTTGCTCGCGAAACCATCGCCGGGCGTGGTGGCCGACCGGCGCAGATACTCGCGGTCCTTTGCCTGGCGGCGCTCCTTTCTGCACCGCCACTCCACTCCGCTGCGCACGCTCGCGTAGCAGCCGGCCGCGAGAGTCAGCAGGGCGGACACCGCCGCCGTCCCGTTGTGCTGCCATGCCGTGGCGCCGATTAAGCCGACGGTCACCAGGGCCAGCGCGGTGGCCGCCGTGGCTCCGGTCCAGGTGCCGAGTCCGATGAGGACAGGATCCGCCGGCCTTACCCGTGCGCCGATGGGCTCCGGCTGGAAGAACTTCCAGGCCCGGCCCAGCCGGTCCTTCGCGCAGCGGTCGCTCCTGGCCGCGTCGAAAGCACGCGCCCAGAGGGCGTCCTCGGCGGAGCTGTCCAGGAACATCTCCATGTGCTGGAGGACGTCGTTGCGCTGCTCATCGGTCAGCTTCTGGAGCTCCTGCTCTATGCCGGCAGCCCCGCCCTCCGTAGGACGGGACTTCAGGAGGTGATCGACCAGCTTGATCGCGTCGGCCCATTCGTCGTCGTCCTTGACGGCGCCGCGCACGCAGCGCAGCATGGCGATCTCCTTCGGCGGCACCTGCTGCAGGGTGCGTCCGCTGAGCAGGGCCAACAGTAGGTAGAAGCAGGAGCGGCCGTTGACGTAGTTGCGCAGGACCACGGCGTCGCGGATGTGCTGGCGCGCCTCCCAAGCCATCCCGCCACGCAGGGAATTGAGCCCTACCTTGAAGGTCTCCTGGGGCGAAGGGGTGGCCGCGACCTGGTAAACGTTGACAGGTCCGTGGATGGCCTCCGCCTGGACGGCGACGTTCGCCGAGTCCGTGGCGAGGTTGGTCGGACCGGAGTGGGAATCGTTCACAGGACGCCCCGTATGGCCGCGATGACGGCCGACACGTGCGCCGCCAGTTCCGCCACATCTGCCAGGAGCCCGCGGAGTTTCTTGAGCGCGATCATCGCCTTGCTCCTACCCTCCTCGGTGCTCTCGGACAGCGACTCGGCGGCGACGGCGATCTCCACCTCCGCCGCGGTGAACGTGTCCTCGTCCACCTCCTGGGCCTTGCGCGCCCTGGCAAGCCGATCGCGCAGCTCGGCGAGCTGGCCGGCCGGGTCTGCGGCCTGGGTCTGGGGCGGGTGGCCGATGGTGACGTTGCCGTGGATGTGCCCGGCCTGCACGCCCACCCGGGCGTTGTCGCGGGCGACGTTCTTCACGCTGTCGGTCATGCCTTTCGCCTCTCTCGCCGGATGGTTCTCGTACTCCACGGCCAGTTCCTGAGCGAGGGCCACGGCGAAGGCGGCGGCGTTGGCCGCCGCCTTTGGCTGCCAGTTCAGGCCGTCGGTCGTGGTCTTGGTGCCGTCGGCGCGGTCGCTGATGCCGCGCACCACGGCCATGGGCAGCGACCTGTTGTGATGGGCGGCCTGCGCCACGCCGGCCGACTCCATCTCGAGCGCGAGCGCGTCGTTGTAGGTCTGGCGCACCCATTGGGCGTGCGCGGAGATCGCGGAGTCCTGTACGACCTCGCCGGCCGCGATCGGGCCGAAGCGCACCGCCGGTACGGCCGCGCTCGCAGGCAGGCGGCAGGTCCATGTCTCGGTGCGGTAGAGGTGGCGGGCGATCTGGTCGGTCTCGTGGTCGATCTCCCAGACGCGCGGGCGGGCTTTGAGGCCGTCGTCCTCGCTGGTGCCGCCGTGGTAGGCGTACACGTGCGTGGCCACCACCACGTCGCCCAGGCCGATGCCGGGCCATAGGGCCCCGGCAACCCCCACGAACAGCAGCGCCGACGGCGAGAACTCGGCGATCGCCCGCTCGGTGATCACCGCCGAAGGATGGTTGCCCTTGCCGACCAGGCCTAGGGCCACCCGGCGTCCGTCGTCGGCGAGGCGGCCGAGCTCGAAGCGGGTGCCTGCGGTGTGGCGGTGGACGCGCGGGTCGGTCAGGTGCCCGCGGACGGCCTGATACTCCAGATCCAGCGCGGTGAGAATCACGATCACGACCATCGACCTCCTAAGGCCGAGTCATCGGGGGATTGAGGACGTGGACCGGGCCTGCCTTGAAGAGCCGGGCGGGCCGCCCGTTCGGGGTCTTGCGCACCGGGCCGTCGGCGACGATGAAGCCGCGAGCGCCCTGAACCTTGCGGTAAAAGTTGCGGGGATCGAGGCGGACGCCCCAGACCGCCTCGTATACCTGCTGGAGTTCCGAGATGGTGAACGTCTCAGCGCAGAACGCGGTGGCCAGGGCAGAGTGCTCCAGCTTGGTACGCGCGCGCTCGACCCCATCGATGACGATGCGGCGATGGTCGAACGCCAGCTTCGTGCCTGGGGCCAGGGCGTCGTCCACCGATGTCCAGGAGGCGTCGGCGGCGTCGGTGCCGGCGATCGGCTCTGGCAGGCGGGGCGCAATGGCCAGATAGGCGACGGACACGACACGGCCGCGCGGGTCGCGGCCCGGCTCGCTGTACACGGCCAGGGGCTCCAAGTGCACGCCGGACAGGCCCGCCTCCTCTGACAGCTCGCGCCGCGCCGCCGCCTCGATGTCCTCGTGCTCGTCGCGCAGGAAGCCGCCCGGCAGAGCGAGGGCCCCAAGGAACGGGTCGATGCCACGTTCCACGAGCAGGACATGCAGGCGCGCGTCGCGCAGGGTCAGGATCACCAGGTCGACCGCGAGCAGGATGCGCGGCGGCTGCCACGAGTCGTCGGGCATGAGCACACCATAGCTTTTTGTCAGATCGACAGGAAGTCTTTTGTTGAGGACAGGTACTCATGCCGACCTCGCCCGTCCGCCCGATCTGTAACCGGCCGATACGACGATGGAGGAGAGCTTCGTGATCAAGGACTGACGCTACGAGGGGCAAGGCTGCGGTGATGCAGCGAGTGGACGTGGGCGGCTCGAGCGTGATCAGCGTGGACGTGTTAGTAACCCCACAGATCCGGAGCCATCCGCCATACCTTCAAGAACTGCTCCATCCTCGATTCCCTGCAGTCATGACGCACACCAACAACGCCAAGCCCAGCACGCGCGCACCGGGACGACGCCCCACGACCATCCAACGGCTCCGCCTCACAGTCGCACTTGCCCTTGCCCGCAGTGCCGCACATGCCACCGGTGCCTGCCTTATCGGCCTGCTGTTCTGGTGGATCACCCATCACTGAGGTGATCTCAGCGAAATAGTTCGGACGAATTGGGATTTCTTGGACGCCGCTGGTGGCGTTCCGGGCCTATCGGGAGGAGTTGGGAAGGCCGGAAACAGACGTGGAGCCCCCGGGAGAAGAGCTCTCACCACAAGAAATCCCAGCCTCCGGAAGGCTCCACGTGATTGCTCATCGTGCCACGCTCGACGTCTCCCGCGCACTCGTTCAGCACGTCGCCCGCCTCCTACATGAAGAACGCCGACTGCGCGGCACGCCGAAAGACAGCCGGGCCTTGAGCCCCTTCCGGCAAGCGGTCATGGCGGTGCGCTGGTTCCGCGGCGAGCACGACATCCCCAAGCTCGGCCGCGATCACCGCGTCTCCCGCGCCACCGCCTACCGCTACATCCACGAAGGAATCGAGGTTCTCGCAGCTCAAGCCCCAGATCTTTCCGAAGCTCTGGACCGCGCCCACGCCGAGGGACTGGCATATGTGATCCTGGACGGCACCCTAATCCCGATCGACCGCTGCGCCGAGCAGACCATCAGTGTCAAGGGCGAGGCCATCGATGCCTGGTACTCAGGCAAGGCCCACCAGCACGCCGGCAACCTCCAAGCCCTCTCGGCACCAGACGGCCTGCCGTTGTGGATCAGCGAGGTCGAGCCCGGCTCGGTCCATGTCTCGAAGGTCGTGCCTGCTTGCTTACCCGGCCAACCACATGACCGTCACTCAGCGAATCGGCCATCGGGGCCCTCGACACCACTATGCCGAAGCCCTGCCTGGTTAACCGACCCGGTTCGTGATGCAGTGCCGGCCACGCGCCGTCAACTGCGAAGTTGCACTGAGATGCAAACGTTTATGAGAGCGAGGCGATCATTGGCAGACTGCTTTCCATATGGCCGCCATAGGCCCAGGTGGCTTGCGAGCAGAAGGCCGCAGAAATGTGCCATTTGGCAGCGTCATGTTCATGGTCGCCACCCCCCATCATGCCAGAGGTGATTCCACAATTGCCCATCTCTCACCGCCACAGAAAGGGCACGAATGCCCTTCGAATTATCGTACGGACGGTGCTCGCCTTTGCGCTCCTGAGCACGGCGATGCTGGTCCCAGCCGAGAACGCGTCGGCGGAGGCCGACGTACTCCTGGCCGGCAGGGCGCTCGACGCGGCGGGAGCCCCTGCCGCCGGGGCGGACGTCTACCTATTCGACGTGACCACGCAAAGTGAACGGAGCCAGTCCATCGGCCATGCAAAGGTGAACGCGGACGGCCGGTTCGAACTGTCGTTGCCGATGACGAAAGGCGAGGCCATGGCGTCCGGGAACGACGGATGGAGCAACTACATGGCAGTCATGAACCGTGACGGGAAATTCGACGTCCGGTTCTTCTCCCGGAAGCGGGAAGCCGACGGACAATGGATTGCCCCTGCGCGGACGCCGGCGGCCAGGAACGTGATGACGATGAAGGCGGACAAGCGTCCTTTCACACCTCCGGCCGGAAGCGCCGCCGCCAAGCTTCTCGCCTCCGCACGTGCGTCCCAGGCCGCTGGCGAGTCCGTCTCCACCGGCCAGGTGACCATGAAGTCGGTCGTGCTCGCCCGCTACAGCAACGTGCCGACGACCGTCGCCCGAATCGAGGCCGCCAGGAACACCAAGATTAAGTTCACCTATGGCAGGCGCGCGGACAGCGAGGTCGAGGTCGGTGTGGAGTTCTCCGAGGACCACTGGGGCATTGGCGGCTCGCAGCATATCGGGAACGACGTGGGGTACGAGGTGCCCTACACTCTCGACCCCGGCCTGAACACGCAGGCGGCCCGTTACATGCAAGCCGGAATGGACTACGAGGACCGGCTGGAGTGGATCGGGACCGCGTTCCCCGTCGCGTACACAAAGCGCGTAGCGACAAGGTGGACAGGCACCCTGTACGGATATGCCACGGGGGTCAACGGATGTTCGAGCCGAACCTGTATTAGCCACGTCGCCTGCTATTTCAAACACAACTCAGGACTCAAGAAGACCAAGGGGGAGAACAGGAAGTACACCGCGGCGGCGTACGTGGCGGGCCTCAAGCTGGGAGCCACCAGCGGCTGGTCGTCGAACGTCTCGATGGAATACGACTTCGCGGTCCACGGTGATCCGGAACTCATCGGCTATTGCATGGGAGGCAACAACGACTGGGCGCCGTACGCCCAAGAGGTGTACATGTTCACCACCACGACGCCGTGGAACGGGCAATGACGGCCGGCGGGCGTGCGGCGCGCCGAAGTCTCACCGCTGTCATCGCGCTTCTTGTCTCGTTCTCCGTCGGCTGGACCGTCGCTCCGGGTGGAGCCGATACGGCCTCGGCGAGCTCGAGGCAGTCGGCGCAGGTGGCCGTGGCAGGGCTTCAGCCCGGTCCGGGGCAGTACTTCCCCGCCAAGGCGCGCGTAATGGACGGCGTGACCATCGCGGCGAAGAGCACCGTTACAGTGAAGATCGCGGGAGCCCCGAACGTGCCACTGTCTGGGATCGCGAGCGCGGCGATCAACTTCGCGGTCAAGGGAACGGACGGCGCGGGCGGATTGATAGCTTTCCCGTCCGACGCCGCACAACCCGGAGTGACCGGGGCGACCTATCAGTCCAACGTGTACAACCACGAGCTTTTGCTTGTGAGGGTCGGGGCGGACGGGCAGATAAAGGTGGCGAACACCGGGCAGGTCGCCGCCAAGGTCTACGCAGACCTCCACGGCTACACGCTCTCCGATGCCGGCACGTCAGCGGGATCGACCTATGTCCCGCTGAACACCGCGCGGATAGCTTCCAAGGTGAGCATTCCCGCGAATGGCACCTACACGTTATCCCCGCTGGGACTGGGGGGAATACCGGCTTCTGACGTCTCCGCCGTGGCGTTCGCCCTGATCGCCAAGAGCGCCGCCGCCGGGAAGATCCGAGCGTACCCGTCCGGGACGGCGGCTCCCGTGGACACGGTCCTGGACTACCGGGCGAACCAGTTCCTGTCGAACATGGTGTTCGGAACTCTGGGCGGTGACGGGAAGCTCGTCCTCGCCAATGCGGGGACCGCAGCGGTCGACATATACGTCGATGTGTCGGGCTACTTCAGCAAGCCGAGGTCGGCAGTGGCCGGGTCAGCGGCGGTACCTGTCGCTCCGGCCCGTATCGCCTCGGCGATCAGTATCCCGGCCAATGGCGCGGTGACGATCGCCCTGCTCGGCGAGGGTGAAGTCCCAGATGCCGGGGTGACCGCCGTCGGGATCAACTTCACGGCGAAGAGCGCCGGTTCCGGAAGCCTTCGCATCCACCCATCGGATCAGGTGACTCCGCCGGGTGGGGGCTCGGTGGACTACCTGCCGACCGACTACTACGCGCAGTACGTGCCGGTGAAGGTCGGAGCGGACGGCAAGGTGTCGATCAGGAACGCGGGAAGCTCCGCGGTGACCGTCTGGGCCGACGTCTACGGTTACTTCGCCGCGCCGGACGTACCTCAGCCGCCGCTGGACGTAAAGGCGACCACGGGCGACGGCCAAGTGGTCGTCACCTGGCGGCCTCCGGCCGACGGCGGCGCCGCGATAACGGCATACCGGGTGATCCCCCAACCGTCCGGTGATCCAGTCGAGGTCGATGGAGACGCCACCTCCGCAACGGTGTCGAAGCTGGAGAACGGTAAGACGTACACCTTCTCGGTTGTGGCGGTGAACGGAGTGGGCCCGGGTGAGGAGTCGGCGCCCTCCGACGAGGTGATCCCTCAGGGCCCGGACAATCCCGTCGCACGCTTCACCGTCAACTGCGACAAGTCCACCAGGACGTGTCAGTTGGACGCCTCGGCATCTACAGGAGGTGGCGGCGGAAACGTCACCGCTTACTCCTGGAGCTTCGGTGACGGTGCGAGCTCGGCCGGGGTGACGGCCTCCCACAGCTGGGATGCGAGTGGAAACTATGTCATCGGCCTTATTGCGACCAACGAGAAGAACCTTTCCAGCTTCACGAAGCAGGAAGTCGATTTCGGTCTTCCACCGACGGCCGCCTTCACCACCGCGTGTGTCAACAGTACCCTCACCTGCACCCTCGACGCCGCCACTTCCAGCGATCCGGACGGGACGATACAAAAATACGAGTGGAACTTCGGTGACGGCGAAGGAGCGGTTGGGAACGTGGTCTCCCACCGCTTCGCCGCAGGCGCGTACCAGGTCACGCTCAAAGTGGTGGACGACAGTGGACTGTCGGCCACGGCCAACAAGAACCTCACCATCGACATCAATAACTCACCGCCCACCGCGAAAATCGTGGCCAGCTGCGACAACTCCATCAAGTGGTGCGGGCTGGATGCGCAGGCGTCGGACCCCGATGGGGAAATAGTGAATCACCAATGGAGTTTTGGTGATGGAGCGACATTGACCACCGGTGAGGACAGAAACGCGGCGCACACGTATACGAGTACCGGCAGCTACAGCGTCAAGGTGACGCTGACCGACGACCACGGCGCCACGACTACGGTCACGACGCAGGTCGACATAACGCCGGCGGCCGAAGGATCCGAATACAGGGCGATAATCTCCTACACATGCGTCGAGTCTCAATGCGAATTCGACGCATCCGATTCCATCGACTCGAACGGCACGATCACCGCCTATCACTGGGATTTCGGTGACGGCACCACCGCCACGGACCCGGTCACCACGCACACCTACGGGGCAACTGGCACCTACACCGTCCGGTTGATCGTCACAGACGACCAGAACCGCACGGTGAGCACCACCAAACAGGCGACGGCGGGTTAGGAACCGCTCCGTTGCGAGCTGAAAGAGGGGACGGACCGTTCCCGGGTGGGAGCTCGGGAACGGTCGAGGGTGCCCCGCGCCCGTGCCGGTCAGTGAAGACCGGCACGGGCACCTCGTCACTTCCGGGTGGGTACGGCCTGCGCGCAGGTCAGGGCGATCGTGGACGGCACTCCCCACTCGGCGTTCCCTGGGGCGTCGTGGCGGGTGGTGAGTGGCGGGCCCTCGTCGCCCGGCTTGCCCGCCTCGGTGGAGAAGCCATCGCCGGTCCTGTCCGCCTGGGCTGAGGAGGCCGGTCTTGTCCGCCTCGCCGAGCGCGTACGCGTCCATCTCGCGGGTCCGGGCCGCCGAGGTGTTCCAGCGCCGAAGCACGTAGGCCTGAGCGAACTCCAGGAACGACGGACCGGCCGACTCAGGCGCGAGCATCGAAACCGGCAGGCCGGTGGCGCCGTCGAACTCCTCCCCCGCTTTGGCCGCCTGCCGCAGGTCGGACATGAAGGCGTAGGCCAGGCCCTTGGTGCGGAAGCAGTTGATCGCATACACGCGCGACATTCCTGCAAGAGGTCCGTACGTCTCCTTCGTTCTGTTCCGATGCGGCAATAGGCGCCTCTGGATGGACGTCGACTTTCCCGAGGCAGCGAAGGGGCGGAGCGTGGTCTAGGACTCAATCGAGCTGCTCTGCATCGCCCATAAACGCTACGGCGTAATCCATCGGTCTACCCCAAAAGCGACATGACGAAGCTACTTGGCACAACGTGTCCGGAATGATATCCACGGCGAAAGTATGGCGACGTTTCAGGACAGCATCACCAAGTTGAGTCACCGAACGGACACATATCTGATTGCCGCTACCTCTGTCCGACAAAATGCAAGGGTGCAGAACCCCATCTCGCCTTCGTCCCCACCTATCGACCCCGCCGTAAGCGACATAGCTACCAAGGCCATCAAACAGAGCCTTACAGACATTTTCGACCACCGGTCGAACGCCAAACAGACGGCATTCCTCAACCGTGTTGTGGACGCCTGCAACGACTGGAGCCACTCCAGGCCGATGCTCACCGTCGTCGGGGGTTACGCCGGATCCGGCAAGAGCGAGTTCTCGCGGTTCCTGTCTGGTATCACCGGCTGGGCCTTCCTCGACAAGGACTCCATGACCTGCGCTATGGCTGAACGCCTGCTTACCGCACTCGGCGGAGATCCTCACGACCGGCACACCGAGCTCTACCTGCGCGAAGTTCGGCCGCTGGAGTACCGGGGCCTGATGGAGAGTGCCTTCGACAACTTGCGGGCGGGGACCTCCACGATCTTGTCCGCACCGTTCATCTCCGAGCTGTCCGATCCCGACTGGGTATGCCAGCTGACCGACCGGTGCGCGGCCATGGGCACCGACGTGACGGTGATCTGGATGCACTGCGACATCGAATCCATGCGCCATCGCATTGAGGCCCGCAGGGCAGCCCGTGATGCGTGGAAGCTAGCCAACTGGGACGTCTACACCTGCGGCCTGGATGTCGACAACAGCCCGCCCGCCGCACACATCACCATCGACAACCGCCTCGGCACCGCTATCAGCCTGTTCGACCAGACTCGCGAAACGCTCAAACGGATCCTCGCATGACCGGCATCGTGCCCTCCGGGTGAACGCCGCACTGGCGGCGTCATACGTGTCGCCATACCGGACATGGACATGTCGCGCGTCGCGGGGACAGACCCGTCCCAAACCCGTACAAGGGAAAGGCCCCAGCCATGGCCAGGGCCGAAGCGGGCCGAGCTACGGGTCGAGAGCGTTGTTGATCTTTCCGTTGATTTGCTCTTGTTGACCATCCATGCACTTCGCGTAGACCCGGAGCAGGACGTCAACGCCGTGCCCAGCGCGCTTGGCAACCTCGGGGGCCGGGACGCCAGCGTTCAGCCAGAGCGACACCGCCGCATGGCGGAGGTCGTATGGCCGAGCAGCGAGCGACGACGCCACCTGCGCGGGGGTCAGAGCGAGCTTCCGGGCTTCCTGCCAGATGTAGGAGTACGCCGAACTGGAGTAGACACCTCCCGTGCCCGTACAGAAGATCCTGCCGTCTTTCGCCGTGCCGTACTCGGCGATGTGCTCACGAAGCATCGCGACCAGCGCGGGCGGGATCGGGATCTCTCGCGTTTCCTTGTCCGCCCGGTGCTTCAGGCTTCGCGACTCGTGGGTCTCGCCGGAGTTGGTCCATCGCTTCGTGCCCTGGGGCCGTGCCCGCTCCAGGACGATAAGGCCCCACCCCGATTCGGGCAGGGTGCAGTTGTTTGCTCGGAGATCCGCCGCTTCCTCCGGCCGCAGCGCGGCGTAGTAGATGCAGCCGAACAGCGCCTTGAGTCGGGGTCCACGCTTGCGGCCCACCATCGACACGGCGTCAAGGAGCTGCCTCGCCTGCGTCGGGTTGACCACGGTACGGGGATCGACGACCGTGACGGCCTTGGGCGCAGTCCATTTGATCTCATTGAGCGGGTTGGTGCCGAACACCTTCTGCTCTACTGCGTGCTCCAAGAGGTGGCGGAGGACCGCCCGCTTGCGGCGTACTGTGTTCGCCCCTGCCGGGGCACCGGCGAAGGTCACCGAGATGGCGTCGAGCGCCGTATGAAGGACGGCCGCATCGCCCAGCACCGTCAGCGGAAGCGAAGCCTTCTCCAGCCACCTCAAGGCCACAGCCTGGGTCACCGTGAGGTCGGCCCGTCGCCCCTCGGGCAGGAGCACGTGAACCTTGAGGACCTCCCGCAGATCCTCATCCTTGGGACGGCCGGGCCCGTCGGACACCAAGGCGGGCACCAGCGACAGGAGCGCGTACACGTCTGTCTCGCGGGTCCGGGCTGCCGAGGTGCGCCAGCGGCGAAGGACATAGGACTGGGCGAACTCCAGGAACGACGGGCCGGAAGAGCCGGTCGCGAGCATCGACACCGGCAGTCCGGTGGCGACGTCGAACTCCTCCCCCGCTTTGGCCGCCTGCCGCAGGTCGGACATGAAGGCGTTGGCCAGGCCCTTGGTGCGGAAGCTCTTCGACTTCTCCTTGCCAGCGACCCTCCAACGGGCGACGTAGACAAATGTGCCGCGATTGGAGCGCTGCTGGACCTGGCTGAACTTCACGTCGTAAGTGGTCTTCACTTACCCTCCCGCCGCGAGTCGAGCCAGGCCATAAGGTCGCTCCGCCACATGCGCAGTTCGAGGTTGGGCAGTTGAATGCAGACCGGAGCACGGCCGAGTTCGCGCCAGCGGTAGAAGGTTCGGCGAGAGACTCCGCCCAGCTCATCGAGGACTTGAGGAACCGTCAGCAGCTCGTCCTGGCGACTCATCCGGCACCACCGCCGATCTCCGGGAGTCGAGTTCCGGTGAGGGCGGCTGCAAGGAGTTGGTCTCCGGCTGAATAGCCCTTGCCTGCGTACTCCCATTCGGAGATCACCAGGATGGTGTCCTCGTCGAAGAGGGGAAGACGCCCATGGGTGACCTCTTCGTCCCGCACGAAGCGTTCGCGGGCTGTTCGAAGGGCACCGAGGGTGGTGGAGTAGCGGCGGGAGCGGGTGGAGAAGTGGCCGCGGAAGCCGAGCATGTGGGCCCACTCCATCAGACGAAGTTCGGCCAGCTCGCCCAGGCTGCCGAGACGCATACAGGTGGCGATGAGGCGGCGAGCGTGGTCACGGAGCTTGAAGGCCTCAAGGTTGTCCAGGGGGTTGATGCGGCGGTCGAGGGTGCCGACGCATTCGGCTGCTTTGGTGGCGTACTTGGCTATGTAGCCGGCGACGGCTTGTTCGGTGAGGTCGCCGTCGAGGGTGATGGTGCGGATGTCGAGTTGGTCGCCCCAGCGGAAAGCTCGCTCAGGCTGGTCTTCGTGGGCGGGTGCGGTGGCGGATACAGCCCTTGCCGCGTGCTGTACCGCGAGCGTCAGCGCGTCGGCGGTGGCCCAGGCCGGCGGCGGTGAGACTGGCCCATCAGGGCCATCGAGGCGGACGACGGCATGGAAGTGGACGACGCCGCGGCGCTGGTACTCGGCGACCTTGGCGAAGGAGAGCGTCAGGTTGTGACGAAGGTCCTTGAGAAAGATGCCGCCGAGCTTGGCCAGGTGGCGGCGGACGGAGTTGGTGAAGCACTTCCACAGCAACGGCGCCAGGGCGTTGAACAGGACAGAGCCTGAGTAGTCGTAGCAGTCGGGGCAGAGCGGTTCACCGAGGCGTGGATCGTCGGTGCCGTGGCGCTCGGCGCAGGAGATGCCGCGGCCGTGCGGGCAGGTCACCGCGTCGCGGCGAGCATGGCACGGGTGGACCCTGCCGTCCTTCTCGCGGCGGGCGTGCACGACTCCGAAGGACGGAGCGGTCAGGGTGACGAGTTGGCAGGGGTGGGCGGTGACGGACTCCGGGACACCTTTGCCACCGATCAGGCCGGCGCGGATGAGCTGGTAGGTGTCAGCGCGGTAGGTCTCTGCGCAGGACGGGCAGCGAGAGGCGCGGCGGGTCTTGCATGGGACGCGCAAGATGCCGTCGGGTTCGTGAAGGGTGCTGTAGCGGTGCAGGAGTTGGCGAGTGGCCCGGTCGTAGTGCTCGACCTTGCCGCGCAGGTGGATCGGCTGGCGGCAGCCACCCGTGCGCTTGATCTGGCTGGCCCAGCGGTCGTACTGCGGATGGTTGAGTCGGGTGATCATGCCCGTGATGGCGTGCGAAGTGGCTCGGTGTGCAGGCAAGATGGAGTCCTCCTTTCACTCGTTCGGGTGGAGGGACGGCTCCCGACCTGGCGTGTGTCTTGGCGGATGTGCGGCCAGGCCGGGAGCGCTGACGGTCAGGTGAAGCCGAGCCCGTCACAGTCGGGGCAGGTGTCGGCGCAGGAGTCGACTCCGGTGCCTCCGCAGGTGCAGCACTGGTCGTGCTGCGGGAGCTGGCTGGGCATGTTCACCTCCTGTCCTTGGGCGCTGTGGTGAGGAAGATCCGCCAGTGATGCGGGCGGGTGCGGTCGGGATATGCGCGAGAGACGTGGGAGACGGTGAAGCTCAGGCGTAGCCGGAACAGGGCGTCGATGAGTTCGGGGCGAGTGCCGTCGAGGCGCATGCGCATGGTCATTGCTTTCTGGTCAGGCGTCCGGGTCGGGGTCAGGCAGGACGCAGCCGTAGTAGCTGGCGTCGGCGGCGTGCCGGGCGCGGGAGGTACCTGGAATGGCCACGGCTCGATATTCGATCGGGCCGAAGAAGCGTGAGGTCGCGTAGTGGCCGTACGGGGTGTCGTCCTCGTCGACCGGTGCGCCGAGGCGAGCGGCGATCTGGTCTATCGCGGCGCGTTGCTCGTCATCAGTGCCGGATAGCGGGAAGTGGTGGACGGCGCCCCGTGTCGGGGCGGGGATGTCGGGGTTGGCCTCCAGGAAGTCGGCCAGTTCGTAGAGGCCCGTAATAAAGGCGTCGCGGTGGTTGTACGGCATGGTGTGGTTTCCCTTCTGGTCAGGCTGTCCGCAGGGTGCGGAGCAGGTCGGAGGCGAGTTGGTTGGAGACGCCGAGCCGGGCGCGCAAGGCGTCGCGGGTGATGGGCTTGCCATGGGCCGTCTGGTGTTCGGCGGCGACACGGCGGGCGTAGTCCACGAGCACCGGGGACGGTCCCGCGGTCTCGTCCTGGCTTGTGAGGACGGCCGCCGTGTCGCTGGAACGTTCCAGGACGGCTGAAACGGTCGCGTCCTCGGCCGGGGACGGTTCGGGACGACGCACGGAAGCACGGCGTTCGAGCATCGAGACCGCGATCAGGAACGCGCCTGCCGGAATGGCTGCGGTGATCCAGCCCCAGATGCTCGGCTCGGCTTGCTGCAGGTTGGCGGCCAGGGACAGGACGACACCACCGGCCAGGACGAGGACGGGCCATGAGACAGGACCGCGTCGGACGCGTCCCATCCTCTTGTCGCGCTGGCGTTCGCGGGCGGCCATGACGCAGGTCAGGTCGACGCAGATGGCGATGGCCCAGGACATCCAGCCGCCCTGGCCGTGGTCGGTCGCCGTGTCGCGGATGTGGGTGAACGATCCGGCGCCCGCGATGGCGGCCAGGACGACCACTGGGCCGGAGTCGAGCAGCCAGCAGTCGAAGCGTCGCATCGTCGCACCCTCCTTTCACGTCAGGCGTCGAGCAGTTCGGACGGGTCGTAGTCGGGCAGGTGAGCGGTGATCTCGTCCCAGGACGGGGCGAGGTGAGCGTGGGCGCGGGCGGCATGTTCAGCGGTGGCCTCACTGACGTAGAAGGAGCGGGCGCGGTACCACTGGCCGTCCTGGCCGGCGACGATCGCGACGCCCGGCGTTTCGGCGGCGATGGTGCGAGCGGAGGCGAGGGCGGCGGGGTCGAGGTCGCCGAGCGTCATGGTTGCGGTCTCGGGATCGTTGACCCGGTGACAGATCCGTCCTGAGCACTGAGCACGCAAGGCGGTGACGCCAGGACCGAGATCGGAACCGATGCGCTGACCGCAGCAGAACAGGTAGATCCCGAAGGCCCGGCCGAGCTGCGCCACTCGCAACAACGCGGTCGAGGTCTTGGCGATCTCCTCCTTCTCCGACTTGTCGGCCATCAGGTACAGCTCGGCCAGCTCGTCGACCAGGACCACGACGGGCACCGGACGCATCGCCGCCGGAAGCTGCCAGATGTTGCGGGCACCGGCCTGGCGACACAGCCCCATGCGGTCGACCATCAGCGCGACCAGGTCATCCAGCAACGTGACGGACTCGGCGCGCGAGGTGGCCAGGGCCGACAGCCGCGGACCGTATGGAGTGAACTCGACCCCGCCCTTGAGGTCGAAGCCGACCAGCGCCACTGGTTGCGGCGCCAGTCCGACGATGAGCGCGTTGGCCAGGTTGGACTTGCCGGACTGCGTCGCGCCGGCGTTCATCCAGTGCGGCACCGTACGGAAGTCGATCATCCATGGCTGCCCGGTCTCCAGCCGCCCCACGGTGACCTTGAGCAGTTCCGGACCGGCCGGGAGCTGATCGACTTTGACCAGCGGGTCCCGGATGGTGGCCATCAGGACGACCCGGCCCGGCCGCGGAGAGGAGACGCGCACGGCGTGCACGCCCCACGAGTGCGCGAGCCGTTCGGCGGCCTCGGCGTAGTCGCCGGGGATCTGGCCCTCCAGCGTCCACAGCGTGACACGCCAGCCGTATCGGGTAGGCAGCGGCAGCCACATGAACGGCTTGGTGTCGACGGCGACACGTTGGAAGCGGCGGCGTACCTTGACCAGTCCGGTGGACGCGACCGCGCCGGGCGCGAGAGTGAACCACCAGCGTTGCCGCTTCTTGGTGAGCCCGCATCCCAGCGCCACCCGCCTCCAGGACGCTCGCGCGCTGAGCGCGGCCAGTGGGAAGCCGAACAGCAACCAGAAGGAGCGGTGGTGCCGGCGACACCAGGCCCACAGCCCGATCCCGACCAGCGGGAGGGCTGTGAGCACCAGGCGCAGGGCGTCAGACACGTTCGGGCGCCCCAGCGGAGACGTCGATGATGTCGGCGGCCTTGTAACTGATCCCCCAGCGGGACTGGCCGCGCTGGGCGATCTCCCAGACGTAGCCGATCATCCCCTTGGGCAGGACGTCCTGCCCTTGAGCGACGGCCGGTTCGCCTGTGGTGCTGACGCGGACCAGTTCGATCCGGCCGAACTCGTCCTCGGCCATGAGGATCACTTCGTAGATGGTGTTGCCGTGCTTGTCGGTCTTTATCTCGCCGGTGTCCTGGTTGGCCAGGCGCGGCCTGGGTGCCTTGGCGCAGGTGAAGCGCAGACGATGGACGTCCACGGGGATCGGGATCGTACGCATGGGCTGTGACCTCCTTATTCGTCGTAGTCAACATAGTTAACCTAGTTGGCCCAGTTGTCAATGTTGGC
Source organism: Nonomuraea sp. NPDC000554 (assembly GCF_040300065.1). Classification (NCBI taxonomy): domain Bacteria; kingdom Bacillati; phylum Actinomycetota; class Actinomycetes; order Streptosporangiales; family Streptosporangiaceae; genus Nonomuraea; species Nonomuraea sp. NPDC000554. The sequence goes on from NZ_JBEPDC010000010.1 coordinate 263,624, forward strand.
GTGGCCAACTTGGTGTGGTGAGATGGCCTGGATGGTCAAGCACACCGGGCGGGCCGGCTATCTCCAGATCGCCGACGACCTGCGTAAGCAGATCCGCGGCGGCTCTCTCGCGCCCGGAAGCCCCCTGCCGTCCACGACCCGACTCGCCGAGCAGTACGACGCGTCGCTGTCGGTGGTGAAGATGGCCGTCGGCATCCTGCGCAATGAGGGCCTGGTGATCGGCCAGCAGGGCAAAGGCGTGTTCGTCAGCGACCCCGAGCAGGCCACGGTCACCGAAGACCTGGCCGGCGAGGTGGCCGAGCTGCGCTCAGCCGTACAGGAGATGTCCGTACGGCTCGCGCGGGTGGAGGAGCAGTTGGCTACGTCCACGAAACCCCGTTCCGGACGTAGCAGCCGGTAACCTTCCTGGCCAGCGACGCCGAAGCCCCGTCGGGCCGGCGCCGCAGACTCAGAGCCCTGTCCTCACGGCAAATGCCGACCAGGACAGCGACGTAGCCGACCAGCAGCGTTGTGCCGAGCAGCCCGGCGATGATCAGCGGGATCACGTCCAGGTCACCCCTGCCATAGCCGCGCGCCGGGAGGTTCGCGGAGGACGGCGGGTCTCGCCCCGACGCCGTCCGTCCCGGCGCTTGGCCGCCTGCTTCTTCACCCAGCGGTCGCGGGCCCGGCACTTGTGGCAGCGGTCCTGCCCTTCGGCGAGGAGCGCGCGGCACTCGCACGTGGGGTCCGGGTAGATCTCGTCAGTCATGTGATCACCTCTCCTTTCGGTCGCGGTCGGTGTTGCCTTGCGATACCGAGAATGCGACGGAGAGTTAGGACGTGATCACTACACGACGGGACATGTTCAAGACGTCCGGCCTAGGATGTCCACGTCCCCGGACGTCCTTCTGGCAGGTGACATGGCGAACGAGAGGTTGCGAGCGGCTCTTCTCCAGCGCGGGGTGAGCATTTCTCAGCTGGCGGAAGCAATCTCGGTCGATCCGAAAACGGTCGAACGGTGGGTCACCAAGGCCCGTGCGCCGTACCGAAAGCACCGGTATGCGGTAGCTTCGTACCTCGGTACGGACGAGACCTACCTCTGGCCGGAGGCGCTGACCCGCGACCAGGTCGCCTCAGCCTCCGAGAGCGAGATCGTCAAGGTCTACCCGCACCGCTGGGCCGTCCCCAGGGACGAGTGGGGACGGCTGTTCGCCGAGGCGTCCGAGGAGATCGACATCCTCGTCTACAGCGGGCTGTTTCTTGCGGATGACGCGGGGCTGGTGCGCATGTTCGGCGAGAAGGCCGATGCGGGCGTACGGGTACGCATCCTGCTCGGCGATCCGGACTGCGCCGAGGTGGCGCAGCGCGGCGCGGACGAAGGCATCGGCGACGGCATGGGATTCAAGATCCGCAATGTGCTCGTCCTCTACAAGTCCCTGCTCGGACGGGAGAACGTCGAGTTCCGGCTGCATGCGACCGTGCTCTACAACTCGATCTACCGCGCCGACGACCAGTTCCTCGTCAACACGCACGTGTACGGCGTGCCCGCCGGCAACGCACCGGTCTTCCACCTACGCAAGGTCATCGGAGGCGACATGGTCACGACCTATGCCGACAGCTTCGAACGGGTCTGGGACGGTGCCCGGCCGGTAGGGTCCTGAGCCATGGCCAAGCGGATCGACTACTACGACGACCCCGACGCACCGGCAGCCAACAGCCTGGTGCCGTCAGTGAACGTCATCGTCACCAACGCCGAGGGCGAGGTGCTGATGATCCGGCGCGCGGACAACGACAACTGGGCCGTCCCCGGCGGCGCCATCGACTTGGGCGAGTCCATCCCACAGGCGGCTGTGCGCGAGACGCTCGAAGAGACCGGGATCGTCTGTGAGATCACCGGCCTGGTGGGCACCTACAGCGACCCGCGACACGTGATCCTCTACACCTCCAACGGCGAGGCCCGCCAAGAGTTCTCCATCGTCCTGCTGGGCCAGGCGGTCAGCGGCGAGCCGACTCCAAGCGACGAGTCACGCGAAGTCCGGTGGGTGCCGCGTGAGCAGATCGCGTCCCTTCGCATGGATCGGTCCATGCGGATGCGCATCGACCAGTACCTAGCCGGTGCCGCTCAGCCGCACATTGGCTGACCTCCGTCGAATCGTCGATAGCGCTGCACCAAGGAAGCGCAGCGGGCATCCCGTCTGAGGTAACCGAGAAGCCCGTGTCACAACAAATCGGCCCATAAGCTGTCGCTGTGGGACTCTCCGATCTTCGTCGCGAAATGATCCTCGCCGCCATCGCGGAGTACGACACGATGGGTCGGGACGCTTTCCTGGACACGTACGGGTACAGGCCAGCGCGCGGATACTTCCTCGTCCACGAGGGCCGGCGCTACGACTCGAAGGCCATCGCGGGAGTAGCCCACCGTGGAGTCACGGGCCAACCACTTCTCTCGAAGGAGTTCTCCGGCGGCAGGGACACCGTGGCACGCCAGCTCATCCGCCTTGGGTTCGAAGTCGCTGCCCCCGGGCTGGTGATCAGCCAGCACACTATCGAGGGCCTGCTCCTGAAGGTCGATTCGCTCCGCACGGACAAGTCAAAGCTGACCGGCCAGCCTCGCCGTCATCAGCCACTGACACTGTTACAGGCACTCGGACGAGCCGTACGGGACGAGCCGCGCCTGGAGACCTGGCCGCGGACCAGCGCTGCCATCTCCTCACTCATCAACAGGTTCGGCCATGCCGACGACCAGCCGAACCCCGGGTTCCCTGTCCTCAGGCTGTTCCACGACGGCCTTTGGGAGCTGGATCAATCCGACGTCCCACAGGCCAGCACCAGCACTGCCCAGCGATGGATGCGCGACCACTCACCCACCGGCGGCCTGCGACCATGGGTGCACACCATCGTGACTCAGCACGCGGACGTGCGCGCGCAGATCGTGTTACGACTCCTGGAGAAGTACTTCCAAGGCGCAGACCACGACGCGCTGCTCACCGCGGTTGGCCTGTCGAGCGCCACTGACGCTGAAGTGCCCTTGAGCGACGGCTCGCCCACTCCGCAGCGCCGCCAGCTCACCACGACGCGAATAATCCGCGACTCCGCCCTCGCGCAGCAGATCAAGGACTTACACGGACACCACTGCCAGATCTGCGGCACGCGGCTTCGACTCCCCAACAGCTCGTACGCCGAAGGCGCCCACATTCGCCCAGTCGGCAAGCCACACAACGGCCCCGACGAGCCGGGAAACATCCTTTGCCTGTGCCCCAACGATCACGTTCTCTTCGACCGTGGCGGCCTCACCCTCACGGACGATCTCCTCGTCTTCGACGAAGTCACAGGCCACATCAGAGGCCGTCTCCGCCAAGCGCCACGACACACGATCAACATCACACACGTCGCCTACCACCGCGAGGCAGCCCGCCAAGGCTAAGTGGTCCCGCCCGTAAGTCGTTCGGGGGTCAGTGGCTGAGGTAGATAGCCATTGTCATCCCAGGCGCTGACCTACGCTGGCAGGGCCGCCGCCTCCCGTATGGCGGTGACGGCCGCCGTTGGGATGTAGTTCTCGGGCACGCCGTCGACCATGATGATGTCGCCCTCGATGCGCCGCGAGCGCAGCGGCGCGATCTCCCGGTACGCGGGAGAATCCCACCACGCCCGTGCCTCGGCGATCCCTGGGAACCCGATCATCACGACATATCCGGGCCAGTTGCCTTCCTTCACCTCGTGCTGGGTGGCGTGGACGAGGTAGCGGCCGCCGTACGGCTCGAAGGTGGTGGGGAGCCGTTCGATGTACTCGGCGATCTCCGGGTGCGGGGCTGCCTCCTGCAGGTGGGCGATGACGTAGGCCGGCATGGTGTCCTCCCGGTGAAGTCGTGTTCGGTGCGCTGCCGATCCTGACACGCTCTTCGTAGGCAGGGCGATTACCTGGCAGGTAGGCGATCTGGCGTCGCAGGCCGACTTGTGGCATTCGTTTGAGCCGGTTCTCGATGATGGCCTGACGGTGGTCGATGCCGTGGACAGCGAGGTTGCCCAGGGTGGCGACATCGCCTGCCTCTCGCGTCCGCACAACACTCAGCTCTACGTCAACCCCCGAAGGATTTCCGGAGCCAACCACTAAGCGCCTACGGCCATCAGCCTTTCGATCTCCCGAACCGCCGCCAGTATGCAAGGCGTGGACGCAGTGATCGACCGGGACACAAGGTGCTCAGGTCCGTAGCGAGAGTGGATCTCGGCGAGCCGCTCGGTCACGTCGAGGTGCACCCCGTCAGGGCCAGTGGTCATGTCGCAGTAGGTAAGCGCCTGGACGAGTACGGGCTGTTCCTCGTCGAACTCCACGGTGAGCTCATCGAACAGCGATCGTTCGAGCGCTTCGTTGACGGCGCAGGAGTGATGAGCGACGAGGCGGCAAATCGTGTCATCGGCCTGGTGAACGTCGCGCAGATAGCGCGCGCCGTCTAGGGGGTGGAAGCCGGTGTCGACCAGATTCGGGGCGTACCCGATGTCGTGCAGGTAGGCGGCGACGGTCAGGGTGTCGGTCTCGTCGCCGAGGATGGGTGCCAGCGACATAGCGCGGGCGGCTACGCCCTGGGTGTGCGCCCAGCGCCGCGGCAACGCCGTTGCTAGCAGGTCTTTGGCGAGGCCATGAGCCCATTCAACTTGTCCCACACTGCCCACGATAGGCATGAGGTGCCGGGATCAATCCAGCACGCGGGCCGAGACGTCCCAGGACGTCTCATCTCCGCACGTAACGGCCCCTACCGTGCTCGGCCACGATGAGGCCCTCGCGCTCCAGGACGGCCAGCGCCTGACGAACCGTGCTGCGCGATACTCCGTGACGTCGCCGCAACTGAGACTCGCTGGGCATGGGGCAGCCGGGCGCAAGGTCGCCGCGCTCGATCTGCTCGCGCAGTTGGCGCGCGATCGTCTGATATAGATACGGCTCACTTTCCGGCGCTTCCCCACCCAGGACCAGCCGGCCCTTGGCAGGAATCGCCAGGATCAGCCCTTCGGCCTCCAGCATGGCCAGCGCTCGCCGTACCGTGTTGCGCGCCACCCCGAACTCCGCACACAGCTCCGCCTCTGACGGCATCATCGAACCTGCCGGGTACATGGTCATCTCGATCCGATCTCGTAGCCGGTCGACGATCTGCGTGAAGACCCGCCAACCGGTCAGCCACTTGGTCACTGTCGATGCAGATCTCAGAACTGATAAGCGTTGGCGATCTTGTTCAGGCTGAAGCTGAGCTCCCCTTGCTCCCCCTGCCTCCAGCCCTGCTGGGCGGCTTGCTGGATCCGCTCGACAGCGTGGAAGAGCTGAACGTAGGAAGTCCGCTCGTCCGGCCGATCACCCCAGTAGAACCACCGAAACTGAAGGTGGACGTAGACGCGGCGAGGGCGCTCCGTCGCATCGAGCACCTCGACACCCGGCCGACCGTCGTCCTCGATGAGGAACGCCGCGGACACGTCCCGCCCCGCCAATTCATTGCGTAGCGCCGCCAGCAGCACTTCCTGGCAGGCGCGCTGGCGTTCCTTGATGCCGTTCATGAACAGACTGTCCCTTCGCCGTCACGGTAGGTGTACGTCGAGGTTCGCTCGCTGCGCGGAACCTTTACACCGCAACTCGGGGACGTCTAGGGACGTCTTGTGTTAGCTTCCCAGGCAGAAGGCCCGGTCCCCCGGAGGTACGCCCCCATGAACGACAACCTTCGCCACGCCTTGAACAACGCCCGTCTCCAGCCCGTAGACGTGGCCGCACAACTCGCCGTCGATCCCAAGACCGTAAGCCGCTGGCTTCAAGGCCGGACCCCGCATCCGCGCCACCGCTGGGCCGTCGCCGACCTCCTCCACGTCGACGAAGCCGACCTCTGGCCGGCCATCTCTCGGCAACGTCGCGCCTTCTGCGATGAAGTGCAGGCCCTCTATCCACATCGCTGGGCCGTCCCACAATCTGCCTGGCGACTCCTCTTTCAATCCGCGACCCGCGAGATCGGCATCCTCACCTACAGCGGCCTGTTCCTCGCCGAGGACACCGGCATCATCCGCCTGCTGGCCCGACAAGCCCGCGCAGGCGTGAAGCTGCGCATCCTCCTGGGCGACGCTGACGCCCCCCAGATCGCAGCCCGAGGGATCGAAGAGGGCATCGGCGCCGGCGTCATGGCCGCGCGCGCAAGGAACGCTCTTCTTCTGTACGGCATGCTCAGCGACATCGACCAAGCCGAGATCCGGCTTCACCGGACAGTGCTCTACAACTCGATCTACCGAGCGGACGACGACCTGCTGGTCAACACCCACGCCTACGGCACACCCGCAGCCGAGGCTCCCGTCATCCATCTCCGAGCTGCAGAGCCAGCCGCAGCAGCGGCAACCTACCTGGCCAGCTTCGAAGGCGTCTGGGCGACCGCAACGCCCTATACAAGTCCGACCTGAGCGGCCGTCAAAGCCATCAGAGATCACAAGAAACAGCGCGGGACCAAGATCAGAAAGCCAAATATCTGCACGTCATCAAGGCGACCCGCCTGCGGCGGCTCGCGGCGCGCCGGTCGGCCGGCTGGCCCGGCTGCGGCTCTCCGGCCGGTCCGGGCCAACGCCGCCCACGCGCCTGCAACTCGCCAGATAGCGAACCTAAATAGATGAAGCAGCATGAGCTGGCAGTGCGGCTATCAGAGCCGCCAATGGTTGCCTTGGATAACGGTAGAAAGTGCGTGGGGTCCCGCCAGCCCCTGGCCCTCGTCACGATGAGTCGGTTACAGATGGCAGAGCAGCAAAAGGCAGCACCTTGGCTGATCCTCACGCAGGACACCACTGAGAACATGTGACACGACATCCTGCCGCGATATCCGACCCACCTCACGGGTTCGCATGGCGCCTTGGCTAGCGATCGATCTGCCCGATAGGTCTCCCCATATTTAGTCCCTTGTGCGACGATGGTCACGCACCTCCCGTCATCGCCCCAGCGAAGATTGACAAGAGTAGGTAACATGGAAACGCGAGAAATTTTCGACGCTGCCCCCCTTTCCGTGTCGCAGTTCTTGAGCGAAACAGGGCAGGGACTCTACATTCCTCCCTACCAGCGCGCATACAGTTGGGAAAGCTCAAAGATTAAGCGCCTATTGAGCGATGTCGCACATGGACTGGACCAGCTGACGGAGTTTAAGGACTCCATTTGCTTTCTCGGCACAGTAATCGCGCTCCGCGATATGGAATACACAACAGTAGATCCGATGTTTCGCTCTCAGGTCCCATCCAAAGTGATGACCATCATCGATGGCCAGCAGAGGATAACCACACTGCTCCTGCTCGCAACGGTCTTGCATGAAGAGATCAAAGTTCGCGCCGAGAAGCTGCCCCAAAACGACGAAGCATCGATTTGGTGTTATAATCAGGCTCTCGACGCCACAGGCCGCTTGACGGACTGCTATGAAGAAGATATGCGTTACGGTGAGCACCGTTACTATCCGCGGTTGATTCGATCGTATTACGACGTTTGGTCTCGAAACAAGGGCGAGGCACGCTATAAGTCGCCGATCGGATATTGCTTGCACATGTATGGCATCTATGCGCGAAGCGCAGAGGCTACGAAGGCGTACAGACACCCGCCAATCGATGCAGATAAAGCTGGAAGCGTCGATCTTGAGGCGTATAAACACCTCGATCGTATGCGCGACCAGATGCGCGTGATTCTGCGAAGAGCGGTGGGCTCTGCGGCTCTACGGGAAGAGGATATTGCAATTCCTTCGGGAAGCGATATCGGAGACTCCACCAATCTGCAACTCGCACTTTTTAATAGCGAGTTCCCCGAAACGGTAATCAATAGCTTGTGTGAAGATGCTAGAATTTCATCGCTCACTCGTCTCATAGTTTTCGCCAACTATCTCCTGCATCGCGTCACGGTAGCAGTTGTGACGGCGAAGCGGGAAGATTATGGCTTTGACATGTTCGAGGCCTTAAATACGACCGGCCAGCCCCTAACGGCAATCGAGACTTTCAAGCCTCGCGCTATTCGAGCGGAAGGCTTGGATGAGTGGCAAAATTCCGAATCCAAGCAACACTTCGACACTATTGAAGCTTATCTCGACCGCGAAAGCAGTTCGTCTGCCGACAAGCGCCAAACAGTTACAAGCAGCATTTTGCTGCCATTTGCTCTCTTTCAAGATGGGAGCAAGCTCACGAAAAGACTAAATAATCAGCGCCAATACCTGCGCGGAGTTTTTGATAAGGACGACGACATCGAAACTCGCCGGAAGGTTTTGGCTGGCCTAGCGCAAGTCGTCCGCTTTTATGAAGGCCCATGGGCAAACCCCCCAAAGCTGCCCGTACAAGCAGATATCTCTTTGCGAAAGCAGGCTGGACTCTCGCTTGCAGTTCTCCGTGATGGTGGTCATGAGATCGTCGTCGCCCCTCTGGCTCGTTACTTCGCTGCGCACCGCCTTGGGCCTCAAGAAGATGTTGAGTACACAGCTCAGCAGTTCCTTCTTGCTGCTCGATCATGCGGTGCTTTCTACGCGTTGTGGAGAGGCGCTTTCGGAGGCACTAATGGCATCGATGGCATCTATCGGTCGCTTATGACCTATACATTCGATGGGATGAGTCGACGGTTCGCCCGTTTCGGTTCCGATTTGACCGAGGTTCCACCTGTAGAAAAACTCCAAGAGTTCCTACGCGAAAAGCTTCGCAGCGAAAGCATCGAAAATCGAGAGCAGTGGGTAGCTCGGGCATCTCTAACTCCTGTATATTCGGCGTCAAAACCACTCACGAAACTCCTCCTGCTCGCCGCATCCCGTAATTCGACACCGGATACTTCCATTCCAGGGTTGGTTATACGAGGGAAGAGTGGGCTTCTCGAAACGCTGGAGCTTGAGCATTGGGACGATACGGCTTTTGCGACGATCGAGCATGTAGCCCCACAGACCAACCCGGGAGATGGCGGATGGAGCTCACTTCTTTACGACGACGCAAATATGATCAATAGGCTGGGGAATCTAACCCTTCTGCCAATCGTCGAAAACTCCTCGGCCAGCAATAGATCCTGGCACCTTAAGAAATTGATGTTCCGGGCTCTATCCGCCGTAACGGTAGAGGAGGCCGAAAAGATGCTTCAGGATGCCGAGGCTCAAGGGCTTTTGCTCGGCAAGGGGGCCGATGTGATCCGCGAAGCTCGCTATCTTCCACTAGTGGCTGCTGTCGCGCAGCGACAGGAGGAGTGGACCCCTCAATTTGTCCACGACCGCTCGGAACGACTGAGCGGACTCGCGTGGGACTCCCTAGCGCCCTGGCTCGGTTTAGGAGCTGTGCAGTAAGTGCTGCGATTGGGCTTGGCAGTCCATACGGATCACCAAGCCCCCGTTACAACATTGTTTGCTTTGAGAGCAGACGGTTATAACTGGCAAACAGCGCATGCTGTGGAGTCGTCATCCTCATCGAGGGCGTCGGACAGGACATCAATCAGAGGAAGGTGCGCCGAGAACATTTGGCTGCGTGGTCGAGCGTTGCCTGGCGCTTGGTCCGATCTCTTCACGATGAGCTGATAGCTCATGTAGGTAGCCTTCTCCAGGCCTCTCGGCCCACCAGCCGGATCGACCGCCAGACCGCTACCGTCCTGATCACGCGCAGACCGAGCAGGTTCGCGCCCTTACCCGCGGCATCGCCGACCTGTAGATCGCCCTAAGCAAGGCACTGGACGAGCGCCCCTACGCCTTCCTGTTCCGCGCCCTGCCTCGGGTCGGCATGGTCAACCTCGCCCAGATCATCAGCGAGATCGGCCCCTTGCTGGAACGCGGCCCGATCGCTGACCAGCTCGCCGCCGAGGTCGGCATGGCTCACGTCACCCGCGCCAGCGGCAAAGCACACCGTCGGCTTCCGACACAACGCCAACTGGGCCGCCCACAAAGCCATGCCCCACTTCGCCGACAATAGCCGGCAGACCGACCCCTGGGCCCAGGAGACCTACCAACGCGCCCGCGACCGCGGCAAACGCCGCCCCAACGCGGTGCGCATCCTGGGGCGCGGCTGGCTACGCGTCATCCACGCTTGCTGGCGCAACTCACCTCCTACGATCCCACCGTCCACCACAGCAGACGCCGCACACCATGTTCCGATTAGAGCGCTGCCGCGGCGCTTCCGGTCCTCGCTTCGCTGCGGTCCGGGTCACCTTGCCATCGAAGTCACCGCGTCCTCACCGCACTCAGGACGCTTCATGCTGCGGTCGTGACCAGCAACTACGCTCTTAATCCCAGACAGGGGTTGACTCAGAGAACTGCCCGGCCCTCCTTTCGGGCCTTGCCACTGAACACGATAGTGCTGATGGCAACGTCAGCCACTAACAACATCCTGACGACACCAAAGCCAAGGGGTGTCTGGAGCCACGTCGAAAACGCAGGCGATCTCGCTGTGACCCAGCAGATAAGACATCCGCTCCACTCCCATTCGCTGACTGAACCGTCCCGGGTTCGATAATTATCGAACCCGGGACGGTGCGCCATACATGTGTGCGCGTCGACTAGCGAGCCTCTTCATGCCGTCGCATTAGAGGTGGCACACCGCACACCCCGCCTGATCGTCCTCCTCGTCATGGGCATCAGAAAGGATCTCCAGCAGTGGGCGGTTCGGCTTCACGCGCTTCGCAGCCCGCTCGAGGGCGGTCTGGTGCTTTGCCTCAATCTCATCCCGCCGCTCTATCAGCTCATGCAGTGACTCGCCCTGGGACCAGGTGTATTGCCGGTCCTGCATGGCAGTGCGCCTGTAGTTGACCTTCTCTTCGTAGGCGATGGCCTGCTCGAAGAGCTCTGGGTGGCGATCCTTGAGCCCGACCCACTCGTGCTTCCGCTGGAAGAAGCAGAAGTAGCAGCCTGACCGGGTTCGCCACTCGTAATAGCCGGGCAGGCCGATACCTGCCTCGTCAAGGATTCGGTCAACTCCGGCACGGTCGATGCCGTCCTCGCGGAACGGGAAGACCGCCGTGATATTCGGCTTGGTACTGACGTAACCGAGCCGGTTCTCGTCTGCGCGGATCGCGACATAGGAGATCACCTCATCGTTACCGACCCACTCCTCTAGCGGCCTGATTTTCAGGTTCTTGGTGCACCAGCGCATCTGAGGACTAGGAAGCGTTCCCTGGTAGACCTCAAGCCAGTGGTCGAAGTCGCGTGTTGAATTGAGCCTTAAGATCGGCTTGCCAACTGCGGCCTCAAGCCGGTTGAGGTACTCGTACGTCTCCGGTAGCTCAGCGCCGGTATCACAGAAGAAGTACTCCATGTCAGGCTCACGTTCGCGCATGTAGACGGCGAGGGCGGAGGAGTCCTTGCCACCGGACAGACCGAGGACGTGACGCTTCTTCCCGCTGGAGCTGTTGGTATCAGTCACAGCTTGTCCTTCCTCTGGGGGGCCGCATCGGTGTCCGTTGCGGCGAGGCGCTCGGCCAGGGCGGCGAGCAGGATGCGCGCGCCGTCGGGGCCTAGTGCTTTCTCAGCCTGCCTGATGACACTGACAACGAGTTCATCAGCGGCTTGGCGGGACTGCTTTGGCACATGGATAAGGGTGCGCTCTTCGGTCCCTTCCGGGGTGGTGAGTGTCAGCAGCTGGGTTTCGATCTGCCGAGGCTTGGCCACCTCCGTGTCAAGGATCGAAGTCTCGCGCATTTCATAGAGGTGGCTGACACGGTCGAGGGCACGCGCCACCTCCTTGACCTGACGGGGAAAGCTCTCGACGTCTCTATCGGTCCAGTCGCCGAGTGCCTTGTTCGTGAGGCGGATTATGATCGGGTCGAGCCAGTCATCATCCGGCAGACTCTCATTGAGCACACGGGAGATGAATCCCTGCAGACTGAGCTCAAGTGCACTACCCGAGAATCCGTGGAGCCGCTCGGTCAGACCAGACCGCAGCTCTTTGAGATCCGCTGGCAGTCGGAACTCACGACCGATCGTCATCACGACTTCCTGCCGCAGGGCTGCGCTGGCGCCGGAAAGGTCGTCAAGGGCGGCGACCAGGCGTGAGACGTATGCGCTGGCGGTCTGCTCATCTTCGGGAGTGCTCGTCCGGATCGGTTCGAAGCCCACAGCCTTAGGCAGAGAGGTGAAAACCAGCTCGTCTGGATCAGTCGCCGTGGACAGCACTTCGCGGATCACGAGAGCTTCGGGACTGAGGCGCCGGGTCTGCCGCGCGTAGGGCTGCAGGACCATGACGCGCTCCAGCATCGCTCGTGTGACAGCGAGCAGCTTGGGGTTACGCGCTGAGATCGAGCGGGGAGCATCTACGTCCAGGGACGAGGCCAAGCCGTCGACCACTAGCCGGCGCTGGCCACGTCCGACAGGCGCGGCCTTTACGGCGAAGCGGTCTGGATATGGGACGTTGAGCCGTTCCACGATCTCCGGGGTCAGCCTCTGGCAGTAGTTGCCGTCTTCGAACAGGGCGATGTCCTGGGCGCGCAGAATGAGCGCGGTAACCACGAGGATCGGGACAACGCCTGCCTTGACTCCGTAAGGGGGAGCCATGAGCCGGTGGTAGATGTCAACGATGGGCGTGAGCTGCTTCGCACTGGTCAGCGCTTCTTCGAGAGCTTCCCAGGCGGCCATGACGCTGTCGTTCTTCTGCGGGCTCGGACGTGAGATGCCGTGTGTGAGAATGCTGTCGGTTTGAGTGCCACTACTGGACTCTCCAGCAGCGCGGTGAAGTCCTAGGTACTCCACAACGCCGTGATACATCGCCCGCTCGGGCGTGTACTTATCCTTCGCATATCCAAGGAGGGGATACCCCGAGCGCTGCAGCATGGCGGTGAGCAGCTCACGGCGGGCGCGGGAGGCATTGCTGGTGAGCTGGTGGCGCCCGACCATCTCGTTACGGATGTGGGGAGTGAACCGGTAGACCTGATCGCAAGCTCTGGAGGCCAGGCCGGCATAACTGCGGGCCTTAATGGCCTCACTCGGCTCGCTACTGCTTTTGGTGCCCTCTTCCCACAGGTGCCAGGTGGACTGCGGACTTAGGGGATTGAATGCTTCGCCCAGCAGCGTGCCGATGTTGCGGGAGATATCCGCAGCCCGTTCGGCGACCTCTCGGGCGGCCACGTGGTCGAGGGCGTCGTCTTCGAGGAGCTCTTCCAGCGCTACGAGGTTGATACCTGACTGAAGGACAGCCGCAGGATTTTTGGTGGTGCCGATCAATACGGGCAGCTGAGAGTTGACTACGGGCCGGTTTTCCAGTGTCCCAAGATGGTAGACGATGAGCCCGTCCGCTGCGTCCTGTACGACTTCGGGGCCGTCTAGTTTCTCGGTCTGGTGGCTGACTGCAGTAACAAAGTAGCGCAGCATGCCGGTGCGCTGGCTGTGCCCGCCGGCAACCACGGCCGCGGGAAGTACCGTTCCTAGGTGCTTATTGAAGTACTGGACAACATCGGATGGGTCGATACGGGTGGCAATTTCCCTAACCCGAGCGTCGATGTCGACGTCGGTACCTTGCCAGATGCGGTACTCGTTGCTGTATGCGCGATGGACGACGAACCCATCGTCCACGAGCTTCTTCAGACGCTCTTGCATGGCAACGAAGCGCTCGAGGGCCGGGGCGTCAACCGGATCGTGCAGCGCAAATTGGATCATGGCCGGAGTGGCGCGTAGTACGCCGTCGGCGTCGATCAGGTTCAGGATGCCGATCGCCTTGAGAAGATCCCGGTCTTCGGGCGGTAGACCGTGTGCCTCGTTTAGGCGGTTGTCAACCTCCAGCCATCGGCTAGCGTTAGTTGAGGCCAGGATGGTGGTGCGTCCGGAGGCAAAGAAGTAGTCGTACAACTGCGGCAGGCGGATCGTAGAGGCCCGCTCGGGTGTATCTGCCGACAGTGTCTCCAGGGTGCGGCGAACCGTGTTCGGCTCGTCACTTGCGAGGAATCCGGTGAGGCTGCGGTCATGTTGACCGATCTGGGACGCGAGAAGCGGAGCGGCGATAGCGGTGAGCGGGTGCAGCGGGTACAGGCTGGCGAATGTCTCCGTGGAAATGTCCACGACGGCGTTCAGGGCGTGTCCCCGCCATGCTTCTGCTGATGCTTGTGCCTGCTCCTGGATGAGCTCACGGCCCGTCTCCTGGACAGCCGACAGGTCCAGGCGTCGCCGCATCAGGTGAACAGCGTCGCCGAGGTTCGGCGCGAAGGTGATGTCTTCGAACCGGCCCTGAACCTTGGCCCATTCCTGGGTCTGAATGGTGCTTGATCGTGCTGCGTAGTCGGTGAATGCCAGGTGCTGCAGCGTGAATATGAACAGCGGCAGCCCCGAGTGTCCGGCGCCCCTTTCTGCGAGCACCTGTAGCAGGAACACGTCGCTCTCAGCGCTTCCGGAATCTCCGTCGACGGCGAGGTGCTCAAGTGTCTTGCCGAACTCGTCGATGATCAACAGAAGAGGCGCCTCGCTGCACAGTGCGATGACAGCGTCGATGAGATTTGCCGTCGTCGGTACCTGGTACTCCATGCAAGCGGCGAGTGCCTCCGCAACAGCCTGCGGGGGCCGCTTGTTCCATCTGCGCTCCGCGGCGGTCTGCAAGGCCCGGTGCACAGTGGCGGCTAGAGGCTCCCGATGTGCGGTTGCGACAGCACCCAGGAACCCTTCTGGGGCGAGTTCATCACGGACCTGAGCAAAGCGTGTGGCAAGGTCAGGGCTGGTCGCGGCCACTGCCGCCTGAGCCTCGGCCTGGCGGTAGGGGTCATGCCCAAGGAAGGCATCGAACAGGTTCGACAAGGTCGACTTGCCGGAACCGTACGGACCGGTGAAGGACCAAGCGCGGGTGCGCTTTAGATCGGCGACAGCATTGGTGACGCGTTCGAGCACGTTCAGGGCACGTGCTCCCACGTAGGGGGAGTTCAGGTGCCTTTCGCGAACATCGCGCTCAAGGTTGGTGGAGCGCAGCTCAGAACCGACCAGGCCGATGCCCGCCGGAAACTGAGCGGTGGCCTTGGCCTGGCGAGCACGCCGGGGGCTCTTTGTCGCCGTGGTCACACGTTCTCCTCGATCAGTTCCAGCTCCTCGGACTGCTGGGGCAACTTCTTGCGCGAGCGCTTGTGGCTGCCACCATCAAGGCCGGGGTATTGCTTAGCCCACTCCTGCGGAGTTGGGAATCCTTCTCGCTCTTGAACCCGCCCATAGTGCTCGTCAAGAACTTCCCAGGCAAGGGCTTGAGCAGCCTTGGTGAAGGCCAGGCTCCGTTGGCCAAGAGCCTCGACGATTTGCAGATCAGGGTGTTCGCTGACAAGAGACTCGATGGCCTTGGTTAGCTCCGGTTCCCGTGTGCGGAATGCGCGTCCCGGGGCGCCGGGTTCGTTGGCGAGCCGTGCCAGTGAGATGGAGCCGGCGCTCGCTGAGAACCGGGAGGCGTAGTCCAGGCAGGCATAGACCAATACCGATGCCGGCAGGCTGGACCGGGAACGACTGGTGAAGCGCCAGGTCCGCTCCTTGCCCTTGCCTTCGCCTTCCAATAGACCCAGTTCGCGGAAGGGGCAGGCCAGCAAGTCCTCGAAGCTGCCCGGAGAGAGCGGGTTGAACTCCTGATCGAGGGCATACATCTTGATCAGACAGTCCACGTCACGATTGATCGACTCTGGTGCAGGCCATTTGTCTTCGTCGAAGTTCTCGCGGACGTGGCGGGTGACGACGGTGGCCATCTCAGCCGCGGTGACCCTGGAGAAGGGGGCGAGATGGAACATCACATACCAGGTGGGTGCCAAGCACTTGGCCTGGGGCTCGGACGAGAGCAGCCACCAGTGCAGCAGCCAGAGGCTGCCCGTGTCTTCGAGGTAGGGGTCAGCGCCATCTTCGTCGAGCAGCCAACGAGCGCGCCATGTAGGCGAAGCGACGTACGCGCGATAGGACGGCTCCTCATGGGGATGCTCCTGCGTGAGCTTGAAAGCCTGTGACCAGTACCGCATGGCGTTGACCATGTTCTTGCCCACGCCGAGAAGGACAGGCGCGTCCTCGCGGTGGAAGATCTCGCTATTCTCCTTGACCTGCATGTACGCCTTATGTAGCCAGCCGAAGCGTGGGGCGAAAGTTTCGTGACGTGCAAACTTCGGTTCGGCGGCTTCAGCGAGTCGGCTATCTGACATGCGGTAGGACCTTTCGGTGAACAAGGGGCTAAACGAGGGCGGCTATGCGGAGGTGATGCCGATCAAGGCTTGGCGGGGCCGGCCATCACCGATCGGACGTACGTCACAGCACGCACAGTGGCATCCACAGCCCGATCGATGTCGCACTCGGTGGTGGCGTAGCCGAGTGAGAATCGCACTGTGGAGTCGGCATCTTCGCGGCTGCGTCCCATGGCGATCAGGACGTGGCTTGGGCTCGGTGCCCCGGAGGAACATGCGCTGCCATCGGAAGCGGCCACCTCTGGCATAGCAGCTAGGACGGCATCCGCTGGTACGCCGGGGAAGGTGACGCTGGTGACACCCGGCAGACGGGGTACAGGGGCACCGTTGATCCAGCAGCCGGGCACGTTGGAGATCAGCTCTTGCTCCAAGCTGTCACGCAGCGTAGTAGTACGCGCGGCCTCATGCTTTAGTTGTAGTCGTGCAGCCTGAGCAGCTGCGCCGAGCCCCGCAATCCCTGCCACATTGAGAGTGCCGGCACGCCACCCGCGCTCTTGACCACCGCCGATAAGTAGTGGCCGATGAGGTAGAGGAACGCCACGACGAACAAACAGGGCGCCCACACCCTGTGGGCCACCAAACTTGTGGGCCGATAGGGACAGAAGGTCGACGTCCACCTCGTTGAGATCCAGATGGAGCCGACCAACATACTGAGTGGCGTCGGTGTGGACCAAGGCCCCGGCCTCGTGAGCCGCTTTGACGATTGGCCCTAGGTCGGTCAGGACACCGGTCTCGTTGTTCGCAATCATGGCGGAGACGACGCCCACGTCATGGTGGCGGAGCGCCTCATCCAGAGACTCCAGACCGACAACGCCGTCCTTGTCCACAGGAAGCACGACAAGGGAGCCAGGCGTCTCCATAGTGATAGCTTGGGCGGCTTCTAGTACCGCCGGATGCTCCACCGCCGTCGTTACGAACACTCCGCCGCGCGCGTGAGCGGCGCGCAGAGCCAAGTTATTAGCCTCCGTGGCCCCGGAGGTGAAAATAATCTCACCCGGAGTGCAAGTGAGCAGCTCGGCGAGTTGACGGCGGGCTGTGTCCACACGACTAGCGGCGTCGCGGCCCAGATGATGGACGCTGGAAGCATTGCCCACGCAATGGAGTGCACCGAGGGTGGCTTCTAGAGCTTCCGGGCGAAGTGGTGCGGTGGCGTTGTAATCGAGGTAAACCACATCCGTCCGACCGTCTGACATCGTCTGCCCCATCGCGCTGCCCTTCTGTGGTCACTCCTGGCAGCTCTCGTTCGTGGAGTCTCTCGTTCCACCAGGAGTGCAGGGAGATCCTAACCGACACCCGCGACAGGGACAGCAGATCAACGAAACCGAACACCTGTTCACATAGGAGCGAGCACTTCACCACGGCCTTGCGTCATGGCGGATCTCTGGGGCGGCCGTGTAACGCTACTTGAGCCAACCTAGATGTACTACCGAGCGACGGAGTGCTCATGGTGCTGACTGGCCGTGGGAGATAAGGCACGGACGTGAGATCAGGTAAGGCAGGCGCACGGTGACGGGACAGCTGACGCCACCTCAGGGAAGGCACGTAGGGGGCCGCTGAACAGTGCTCCGTGACGAACCTACTCTTCGTCCCGCCTTGTATCGGCTCCCTGCTGATCCATTGGCCGCTGACGTGCTGATTCCCGCCTTCCGCCAGGCTACCCGAGTGAGAGGAGCCTTTGGGTGGTTCACGGCAGGTTGGATTCATAGCCTCGCGCCTGGTCTCGCCGATTACCTTGGCCGCGATGACGTACAAACAATCGAATTTACGATCGCTCCCGCCCTCTTTCCTGCCGAGCGCCAAGCGGTTGAGTCAGCGATTCTTACGCCTGACGAGGTTGTCACGCGGATAGAAACGGAAATCCTCAAGGCCGCTCACCCTAACGCTGGCGCCATGACAAATCATGCAGTCGAATGTCTGGCGTGGATGATCGCGAAGAACCTTATGACGCTTGCGATTGCAATTCCGCTCCCTCAAGCCAACTATCATCCAAAGATGTGGCTCTTCACGGATGGCCGTGACTCAATTGCGGTCCGGGGATCGGCCAATGCCACAGCGCGTGCACACGAGTATGCGATCGAGCACATGGATGTGGACTGTTCGTGGCTACGAACCAGTGCCGAACGTGTCAAAAGCGCTGAAGTTATGATCACGGACTGGGCAGCCGGCAATGACCCTATTCTCGAAAGGACCGTTCCACTGCCCCTAGCGCTCAGGGAGCGCCTACTTGAACTTGCACCGGCCCAGCCGCCTAGTCCATTGGATTACAGCCGCGCCGCCCCTCATCCGAATAACACTAACCCTCCAGCAATACGGCAGTCTAATTCAGTTTTTGCAATTCCGAGCCACCTGGAGTGGCAAACAGGCCCATACAAGCACCAGGGGGAAGCCGTTGCAGCATGGGAGGCTGCCGGCCGCCGCGGAATCCTCGCCATGGCGACAGGAGCCGGAAAGACTATCAGTTCGCTCATATGTGCTTATCGGGCTCGCCAAGAACATGACGGCCCGTTCTTGATTGTCGTTTCTGCCCCAACAACAGCATTGACCATTCAATGGAACACCGAGTGCGCCAAGTTCGGCCTAAAGCCGCTGAACCCAAGCCCAGGGACAGCGACCGGGCGAAGCATGCTCGGTAACGCACTCCGCCGGTTGAAGTCTAGAGCGTGCGCGATCGAGTGCTTTGTCGTAACTAACAATGCCCTTAATGATCCCTCCTTTAGAAGACTCCTGGAACATGCGCAGCAAACAGTGGCCGGCTTGGCAGTAATGTTGATTGCTGATGAGGTTCACACACTCGGAACGCCATCCTTCCTAAATGACACTCCAGACTTTCTCGACCTTCGACTCGGCCTGTCAGCGACCCCCGTACGACAGTACGACGAAGACGGTACTCAAGAACTGCTCGCCTACTTCGGAGATACCGCCTACGAATTTGGTCTCGATAAAGCAATTGGATTCTGCCTAACGCCATACGACTATTACTTTAATGTCGTACATCTCAATGATCACGAGCTTGCCAGGTTTAGGGAACTCTCTGAGAAAATATCGCGTCGAGTTGGCGCATCGGGAAGATTTGATCCTCGCGACGAGATACTGCGCACTTGGCTCATCCGAAGGAGAGAGATTACGGAGAACGCTCAAGCGAAGATACAAGGTCTCCGAGAGCTTCTTCTAAGGTATGAACAGCCCCGCCATCTCCTTGTCTACACCACATCCAAAAATCCGCTTCAAATAGATGCGGCGGCCGAAGTCTTGGACGAACGCCACATTGCCTATGCGCGCGTTACACAACACGAGTCAAAAAATAAAGCGAAGCTCAGTCGTATTCTTCAGTCATTCTCCGACGGAGATATCGAAGTACTTCTTGCCAAGAAAGTTCTCGACGAAGGCGTGGACATCCCACAAGCACGAGAGGCAATCCTCATGGCCTCGTCGACCATCGAACGCGAGTGGATACAACGGCGCGGACGCATCCTGCGTCGAGCACCAGGAAAGATGTACGCCACAATCCACGACATAATCTCCTTGCCGCCTCCCTCGCAGATGCGATACGAAGAGAGCGTACTTAATACGATAAGTCGAGAGCTTGATCGAGTGAGATCTTTTGGGCGATATGCACGAAATGCACACGAGGTCTTGGCAGCCATCAGGGAGGTGCATAGTGCGTACTTCGACTGATCGTCAAGGGGGTACGTCGAACGCTGAACGCATCAGAACCGAGATGGAGCGCGCTATAGCCGGAGTCAGTGAGCGTTTCCCCGGCTACCGCAGTCGGCTGGTCGATGCAGCCCTCGAGTGCTACAGGCTAACTGCTGAACATTCAGAAAAGCGTATTGACATCAACAAGAAATACGATGAAATCGTGAGCACGATAGCACAGGCCATTGAAAAGAGCCGGAGCGGAGACTACTCGTGATTCGCTTTCACGATCTTGTGGTTCGCAACTTCGCCTTGTATCCGGATGCACACCTCCATTTCTCTACCGATGAACAGCACCCCCTGACTGTAATACGGGGAGAGAACGAATGCGGCAAGACGACGTTGATGCGCGCCTTCCTATGGGTGCTCTACGGCGAACAAGGGCTTCCCGAAATTAAAGGTGTCCTTCACCCCATTCGGCCTGTCTGGGCTGATGAAGAGTCAGTACGCACCTCTGTCGAGCTTCGTTTTGAAGCTCGTAGCAGCAAGGGATCCTCGAACTACAAACTCATTCGACGTGCTACCACCTCCGCCCGCAATGGGAGGGTCTCCTATTTCGATGAGGAGGTCAAGCTCTACTATCGAAACGTGGGGGACGGAAGTTGGGATTCCGCGGATAGCCAAATGCTAGATCTTCTGATGAGAAGGTTCTTTCGTCCTGAGCTACGCGATTTTTTCTTCATCGACGCCGATAAAGCCGTGCAATTTGTCGGTGGACCAGAGGGCGCACACGATGACAGTGTGATGCGTACTATGACGACTCAAGCAATCAACAATCTTCTGGGCCTAGATTCATTGCATCGCTCAATTGAGCGTCTTGAGCAGCGACAGAGCGTTTTCGTGAGACAAGCTGGTCGCGACTCAGGAAATACAGATCAGGTGAAGCTCGCCGCAAGGCTCGAAGAGCTTCAGCAGCAGAAGGACAGGGCGAATCTCGAACTTAAGTCGTTGCAGGAGAAGCACCTAACAATCGAAAAGGACTTGAACGATTATGAGGCGAAACGCCAAAAGGATATTCTGCATATAACTGAAGCTTCCGGAATCAATGAACAGGTCCGTAAAGCGCAAGACCGCTTGAGCCTCGAACAGGAACGTCGAGCTAGCCTTATTGGCAGCCTTAGCTCCCTTGTAGACAGCGACTCTCGACTTAGCACTTTTCTTATGCTTCCGGCTATTGAGTCAGTCATCGCTACCTTAGAGCCGATGCAGAGGCAGGGCTTGATTCCGCCTACTGAACTCACGCTTCTCCCGCGGCTGATCCGCGAAGGTAAGTGCGTATGCGGCATCTCGTTCGATGAACACCCCGAGCGGAAGCATGCGGTACAGAAGCGGCTACGCGACTCAGAGGGGTATTTGGAAAGCGCTCAGTTTCTGGACGAAGTCCTTAACTGTGCTCAACGGCTGGGTAATCAAGCCGTCGGAAGAGGTGGGCGGCCTTGGACTGAGGATGTCGACGAATGCCTCAGCCGTCTCGGCGAGGTCGATCGTGATATGAGTGACATCATATCCGAGCTAGACATCCTTAAAGTGAAGGCGAGCGAGATAGCCCAAGGACTCGATGCCGCTGCATATGCAGAACGAGAGCGTCATTCTGCGGAGCTCCGCCGTCTTCACACGGCAAGCGCGGAAAGGTTGCTCCTCACAGAGAATATCGTAAAAGAGACTGCTGCCGAGCTCCGAAGTGTCAGCGAGAAACTCCGAGTTCTTCAGACCGGGGAGAAACGATCCAGGGACCTCCGAGATAAGGCTGAGGTCAGTGAAGACCTTCAAATCATTCTCACGACAGCGCTCCACGCAGTAGAGTCTGAGCAGGTGCATGAGCTTTCTAGGGCTATGAACCGCATCTTCCGTAACGTGATCGGGGCGACAGAAGAAAGCAACTTCAGCGAGGTCGGCGTACAAGGCATACCAAGCGTCATAGGTTCGAAGATGACGTATGAGCTCTTCGCTAAGGATGGTAAGAGGAATAAGCCTCTTGCTATGGCCAACGGCGCATCCCGCCGAGCACTAGCAGTGTCATTTGTTCTAGCACTTGCAGAGACAACTGCTAGTAGCGTTCCTTTCGTAGCAGATTCACTTCTGCATGCATTTTCGGGTGGAGTTCTTCGGCGTATGGTGAGCTATCTCGTTGATGGGCAGCGGGTGGGACAGCCGATCATATTCGGCCATACACATGATCTGCTAGACGACGACATTCGTGATGTTCTACGTACCGCTGCAGGTCGTACGTACACCGTTACGAGCCAATCGCATGTTGGCGGCGATGTTGTTAGGGCCGCGCCTAATCGGCAGAACGCTCGTCAAACTGTTGTCTGCGATTGTGGCATTAATGAGTACTGCGACATATGCGAGCATGTCACATACGCAGGAGACTCGCGCTTCGTTCGCCGCTCCGAACGTTCGCGTATCGATTAATGGGACGAGATGCCTAGACTAATCTTCACTGCCACCCAACATAAGCTGCTCTTGCCAGAAGATGTACGAGACCGAATCGCTCCTTGGATTAAACAACAATCGACATCGGCGCATCGCTCCCAAGATCAGGTTGCTTTCCGACGCCTCCTCGACTTCTGGTTTGCGTCTATCGCCTGGGCAGTTCACCATGGCCTCCAACCTGTCTCGAAGGCCTCGGGAAAGCACTTTGTGAATCTCGGGCCGACTAGCAGTGACATTAGGCACTTCGAGGAGTGGAGGGGGGAGCTACTAACTATCTTGGCGGTGCACGAGTTTGGCTATGATTCGCCGGATGTCATTGATATCCGCAAGGTGGTAGACCTTGCGAATAGATATGCAGAGGTCGGTTCGCCCCTGCTTCTTGAGCGACTCAGGGCACAGGAAGATCTTGCCGTCCCCAAGCTCTATCTTGCCGCCGAGATCATGTCTCAAGTCGTAGAGGATAATTCAGATCAATACTCCGGTAGGGTATATTAAGCTTTTTGTCCCGAGCACCCTGGTCACAACAGGTCCGTAATGGCGCCCACGGCCGCTAGGGTCTCCAGCCGCTATGATCGCGATGGAGGGACTAGATGCCTGAGCTGATCCTCAGCGTCGAGGACGAGGTACCGATCTCCTACGGCCGCTTCGATCTCCTGGACAGATCCGACCTCGGCCACGAGGCCGAATCGGAGGCTGCGGCTGGCGCGCTGCTGGCCGAGCCCGGCCAGATCGCCCTGGGCCAGGTCAGCATGGAAGCCGTGCCCGGGCACAAACGGCACACGTGAGCAGATGGTCGTGGCACTCTCGCCGGAGGGTTCCCACGTACCGCTCCGCAAATGAGTTCGCGCGTGGTGACCGGGGCAGTGTCTTGATGATCCGCACGCCGCTGTCGGCGAAACACCTCGTCGAAGAGAGGCGAGAACTTCCCATCGCGGTCCCGGATCAAAGACTTAAACTGGCCGGCGCGCTCGCCCAGATCCATCAGCAGGTTCCGTACCTGCTGAGTGGTCCAGGTACTGGGAACGATAGCTGATCGGCATCATTAGATCAGATCAATGAGACGCACTTCTTCGACAGACCCGCGGAGGCCCTACGATCGGTGTAGCTGCGTAGGCTCGTATTGCAGCTGGTAGACCCTAGGCTTTTCGCCGTCCATTCGGTAGACGGTGATGTTGGACAGGAAGTCGGTCTTGATCGTTCGTGATCGTCGGATCCGCTGCTCTTCGATGTCGCTGATCCAGCGTTCGATATGCAGCGGCATGGTGAAGGTGAGCCGGTAAGCGCTCTCATCACTCCACGGGGACGCGGTCCATTCGGCGTGCGGGTCGTGGCCGATGCGGCGGACACGCACCGGGTGGGTGGGATGGGCGTCCGCGTAAGTCACGAAGCGGCGCTTGTCGTCGGCAGCGAGCGGGATGATAAATGGGGCCGACGGGAATCCTATGAGCAGTTCGGTCTCCTCATGGTGCAAAAGATGCGCGGCGAAGCTCTCAAGTACCTCGGTGGCGGCGGCCCTGAACATGAGTGCATTCGTGGTCACGGTCGACAGCAGGTGAGGTGGCGCGGTACTGAGCCTCTGGCGCAGAATGGTGCGCATCCAGTTCACCGGAAACGGCTTTACGTAGTACGGGTTTCGTGCCGCGTAGAGCTTCTCCGCGGTGCTTCTAAGCAGCGTTCGTAGCCAGGTGAACGACGCGCCAGAGAGGTCAACTAGGGAGATTTGGTGGGCGACGGCATACTCCTGGGCATCCGGGCTGAATCCGTTCGCTGAGAACAGAGCGTAGGAATACTGATACCGGCGCCGAGGCCGCCCGCCCGTACTGCGCGCCGCATAGTTCTCGTTCACGTCATGGATGACGCCGTGCGCATTACGGATCACTTCGATCCGGCACGGCGTCGCATAGAACTTGGCTTCCAGGAACAGTCGTACGGGGAGCGAGAAAGCGGGACTGAACGCCCACTCCCCCAGGACATCGACCTGATGCGAGGTGCCTCGCCCGCGCACTTTCAAGGTACTGCCCTCAGAGACGAGCTCCGCGGAATCCTGCTCCGCTGACACCAGCAGTTGGTAGCCGCTGCTTCGAAGCAGCCAGGCCAGAGCTTCTTCAAGCAGGTAGCCTCGCAGGTTGGCTTCCAGACCCATGTGGGGAAGATAACAGGATTAAGCGATTCCGTCCGGAGATTGCGATCTTTCTCGATCGCTCCTGCTGGCCAAGTCCAAATATGACCCGGCCCTGAAGGCAAAAATCTTTGAACCCTCAGGTGGCCGTCTTGGCGGGTACGGGACATGCACGGGGATGATCTGATCACACGACCGGCGCGTGCCACATAGGGTGTTTTCGCAGGCCATTCATGGTGAGCAAGCAGTACCGCCCGCGCTCTCCTACAGCGTGTGCTCTGTGAAGTTGCCACGCCGCTTCGGGTGCTCGGGCCTGACAGTCTGGACCAACAGCGCCGCTCCCCTGACGTGCCCCCTAAACCAACCGTCGGCTTGATCGGCGAGGACTTGGACGCTCATGCCGTGGTGCTTGTGCCTCCAGAGTGCAGGACTGCTCGTCGGCAAGGTGCCGTGAGGATGGCGCAGGCAAGCCGGCAGGCGCGTAAGACGGCGGCTTGGACGTCGTTGAGACAATCGCTGCCACGTCTCTCCTTCGCCGAGCCTTGCCACCAGACGACCGGGAAGCAGCGGGGATGGTCCCTGTCAACGCCCGTCATCGCTCTGGAGGGACCGATCTTGAGTTCCCCGAGCACGCTGGGACAGCGCTCATGGGCATCTCAACCTGCTCCATCAGCCTGGTATGGCGCAGTAGGCCGAATGCCAAAACCTCGCGGCGCTGCGCGCGTAGGCACGGTCCGGATCGACCGCTGCCGAGGCGCGACCACTCGGTAGGTACGACGCGAGCTAAGACTCGGATTCTACAAGATCGGGAATTGTGTCTTACCGACTTCGATCTTGTGTTCGAGATAAGGAAAATGTAAAGATCATCTCGCCCTTCTCCTTCACATCGATCGAGGCGAACTTGAACGCATCAAGACGACCACGCCGTGCTCATTCACGATTACTGATCGCAGCGATGGCGCTGTCCGTAACCGCATTACTCCTCCCCACAGACCAAGCCGCCGCCGAGCCATCTCCCACAGCAAGCGCTTCCGCCAAGGAGACCAAGCCCCTCCCCCCGGTCGACTCGGCCAAGGCAGAGGCGAAAAGGGCCGGCCGTCAGGTGGAGATCCCCAGCCTGCACACCGAGGGCTCGACCACCTACGCCAACAGCGACGGCAAGACGCTCAGCACCGAGTTCTACACCGACCCCATCCGCTTCAAAAGGGGCGACGCCTGGCAAGCGGTCGACACCACACTGGTGAACGACAACGGCACCATCAAGCCACGCGCCACCAAGGCCGGCCTCACGCTCTCACCCGGCGGCGGCACCGACCTGCTCACCGCGAAGAGCGGACGCGACGGATCGGCGATCAAGGTCTCCGCTCCCCAAGAGCTGCCCGCTCCGAAGCTGGCGGCCAACAGGGCTGAGTACGCGAACGCCTACGGTCCCGGCATCGACCTCGCGGTCATCGCGACGCCCACGGGATTCCGGCAAGAAGTGGTCATCAGGCAACGACCGGTCAACCCGCTGAAACTCCCGGTCCCCATCCAGTTATCCGCCGGCCTCTCCTTCGACGAGACCTCTTCGGGAACGCTGTCGCTGCACGACAGCACCGCCAAAGCCAGGCACCGCACGACCGAGATCCCAGCCTCGCTGCTGATAGACGCCAGCGCGGATCTCAGCGTTGGCGAGGAGGGAAAAGTCGGCAAGGTGACCGCCGCGGTAGAGGAAACTACAGCAGGTCAGGCGCTCATATACAAACCCGACGCGGGTTTCCTCACCGATCCGAACGTCACCTACCCGGTCACCCTGGTCGTTGCCGCCTCCGACTGGACCGAACTGCCGGTCGGCAACGACACGTTCATCAACAACTCCGCCTACCAGAACGGCTACGCCAACAGCGGTGCCTACCACCTGCAGGCCGGTAAGACTAACGAAGGCACCGTACGCTGGCGCACATACATTCGTTTCGAGGAGATCCCCACGGACTCCCCGCTGCGCGGCGGACGGGTGACCAACGCGGACCTCATCCTCTGGAACATCGCCTCCAACGACTGCGGCGAAAGTGTCGGTTCCGGCATCACCGCCCGCAGGATCACCCAGCGGTGGGACGTTTCCACTCTCACGTGGAGCAACCAGCCGACAGTGACCAGCGAGGGCGCCAACACCGAGTACGGCGCCTACAACCCCGGATGCGGCCGTGGCTACATGGACTACGAATGGGACCTGTACCACAGCGTCAACACGATCACCCAGGCGTGGGCCGACGGCCAGCCCAACTACGGCTTCCAGCTCACCGCAGGCAACGAATCCGATTACACCAACTGGCGTGCATACCGCTCGAAGGAGTACGTCTCGAGTGGCAGCGCTCACGGTCCCAAGCTGGTCATCGGATACGAACCTTCGACTGTAGAAGAGATTGAGATCGCCTACGAGCGCGACGGGCTGCCCGACGACGAGCTCCCAACGTACGAGGAACTGCTAGCCAACCAGATCCCGCAAACCGCGACTGAACCTCAGGTAACGCCGATCACCGTCGAAGAAGCGGCCGAGCGCCAGCAGAAGTCGGACCAGACGTTCGAGGTCGATCCCGATACTCTTCCAGACGAGCCGCCCCTGACCGATCCTCCGACGCAGCCGGACACGACACCGCCCACGATCGTGGCGACCGTTCCCGACAGCAACGCCATTGGTGTGCAGCCGACCACGTCAGTGATGGCATTCTTCACCGAGGCCGTGACCGACGCGCAGATGGTGGTGAAAAACGCCGACGGAACGACCATTCCGGGGACCACCAGTCTAAGCCCCTCGGGTGAGATCCTCGATTTTGCTCCTGAGCAGCCGCTTGGCAGGGAAACCACCTTCACCGCACAGGTGAGTGGTGCGAAGGACGCAGCGGGAAACACCATGGAGCCGTACTCGTGGACCTTCACCACCGCGCAATCAGACGGCACCGCTCCCACTGTGACCGGAACGGTCCCGACTGCGAATGCGGCCGACGTGCCACATGACGCTCCGATCACGGTGACCTTCAGCGAAAACGTGTCCGAAGTACGGTTGACGGTCAAGGACGCATCCGACGCTGCCGTGCAGGGGTCGCTGGTGGGCGGCAACGGCAACGTCGAGTGGACGTTTACGCCGGCCTCCCCGCTTGCCGCCCAGAGCGCTTACCGAGTCGAGGTCAGCGGCGCCAAGGATGCCTCAGGCAATGTTATGGCGCCCTACACCTGGTCGTTCACGACGGCCGCGGACACGCCGAATCCGGTTCCGGGGCTGGTGGCGGCCTACGGCATGAACGAGGGCTCGGGCGCGAGGGTGGCCGACTCCTCCGGGCAGAACAACACCGGTACGGGCAGCGGCACCGGATGGGCCGACGGCAAGTATGGCAAGGCGGCGTCGTTCAACGGCACATCCAGTTGGATCACCGTCGCAGATGCGGCGTCGCTGCGCCTGACGACCGGGATGACGCTCTCGGCCTGGGTCAACCCGGCCACGGTGGCTAACTGGAGCACCGTGGTGACTAAGGAACTGAGCGCTGGGGGTGTCTCATACAACCTGTACGCCGCCAATGGCGTTTCGGTTCCGTCCGGCTGGGTGCAAACCAGCCCTGGGGGCCATTCGACTGTCAGTGGACTGTCGCCGTTGCCGGTGAACAGTTGGAGCCACGTGGCGCTCACCTACGACGGCACCGCCTTGCGGCTGTTCGTCAACGGCGAGCAGGTCGCCCAGACCTCGCTGAGCGGCAACCTATACGACGACGGCAGCCCGCTGCGGATCGGCGGCAACGCCATCTGGGGTGAGTACTTCAGCGGCTTGATCGACGAGGTGCGCGTCTACAAGCTCGCCCAGACCGCCGCCCAGATCCAATCCGACATGAACACTCCCGTGGGCTCCAGCACGCCAGGACCCAATCCTGATCCCACGCCCACGCCCACGCCGACCCCCACGCCGAATCCGGTTCCGGGGCTGGTGGCGGCCTACGGTATGGAAGAGGGTACGGGCACGAGCGTGGGTGACTCCTCCGGGCAGAACAACACCGGGGCTGCCCGTGACACCAGCTGGGCGACGGGCAAGCACGGGAAGGCATTGTCGTTCAACGGCTCTTCTAGCTGGATTACCGTCCAGCATGCCGCGTCGCTGCGCCTGACGAATGCCCTGACGCTCTCGGCCTGGGTCAACCCGACCACGGTGAGCAGCTGGAGGAGCGTGGTCATGAAGGACCACGCCGAAGGTGGCGCCTACGGCCTGTACGCCTCTAACGGCACAGGCCCGGCGAGCTGGCTGAAGACCGACGACGGTGTCCACGGGGTCGCACTTGGCGGTCCGCTACCGCTGAATCAGTGGAGCCACCTGGCAGCCACCTACGACGGCAGCGTGGCCCGCCTGTACGTAAACGGTACCCAGGTTGCGGAGTCGTCGCCCTTCTCCGGCGAGCTCGTCGACGACGGTGGCGCGCTGCGGATCGGTGGCAACACCGCATGGGGTGAGTACTTCAGCGGTCTGATCGACGAGGTACGCGTCTACAACCGCGCCCAGACCGCGGCCGAGATCCAGGCCGACATGAACGCCCCCATCGGCGCCGCCCCGGCGCCGAGTGGCGCAGCGCGCACGAGCGCCGCTGCCGACCCTACTCTCACCATCGAGAAGCTGACGGTGAACGGCAGCCGCAACGTGAACGGCGTCACCGTCGCCTCCACCCTCACCCCCCACCTGACCACCTGGCTCTCCAACGGCCGCGGCGCCGAGGCGACGGTGGAGGTTCAAGTCGCGCACAAGCCGACGAAATCCAAGAAGACAGCCGAGGGTAAGTGGCTGATCTGGTCAAGCCGAGCCACTGTCAAGCCTGGCGATTCCATGGTGACCCTGCAGGTCGCCAAGGACCGGCTGCGGGCAGGCGAGGAGGTGAGATGGAGAGTCCGAGCAACCACCGCAGGCGTAAATGGTCCCTGGACCACCTGGCAAGCGCTCGACGTGAAGGTGTCGGACTCCGCCGCTCAACCCAAGGTGAGTCGAACCGAAGTTGCTGCGGCTACTCCAGGACCGTTGCCGACGCTCCCCACCAATCGGCTCGATTTCCAGAAGTGCTGGGACAACAAGAAATCGAACAGCAAGTCGACATATCCGCACGGCTGGGTTCGGGATTCGTACAACTGGTGTTCAGTGCGAACCGTAGGAAAGGCAAGCACCGATAAGGTGAGAGAATGGTGCGGCTGCCCTACCACCGGGGGCTGGCGAACGACCTACAAGGTCAAGGGGAAGCTGGAGTTCCTCTTCAGTGTGGCCGGCCACACCTTCGCGGGCGGCGAACGAGGCAAGCCTTACGCCGAAATTGACCAGAACAACGGCAACATCAACAGCCGCACAATCAAGATGTGGGCCCGAGTCGACGACATAAAAATAACAGGTCCATCCGGGCCTATCTCGTTCCCCGAGACTACAGACCTGACCGTGAATATTGCGAGCGGCGCACCAAGCGGCATGCACTGCGCACCATCGAGTGGCGGGGCTCGCACGTCCACCATCGCCCAATGGCGAGACCCGGCGAACCGGCAGCAGTACTTCGAGTTCGTCTCCAACAAGAACGCCAGCGCCGGACCACATCGGCTTAGCGTATGCACGTTCGCGCCGACCCTTGCGTTGGGCTGGCAGGCAAACGTCCGGACCCCTTTCATCAACACGAAGATGATCGACATGCCGGTACGCTGCGACACATCGGAGGAACTAGCGAGCTACTACGGGGGATGCGTCTACTCGGCATTCGTGCCTACGTTCCAGGCTCCGCTCATCTACGGCTGGAAGGACGGCTCCCCCATCATGAACGAGTCGACCGACCTGATCCGGCGAGCGTTGGAGGAGCCAGCAAAAACCGACCCCAAGAAGACCGACGAGCCAAAGGTGATCCCAGGTGCACGCAACGTCGGGCCACTTCACCGCTCTAGTAGCCAGGCTCGGGACACCTCAAACCGTGCGCAGTCGGTCAAGTACTGTGCGCAGCTACTTACCGGGGGAGAACCGTCGCCCAAGGGTAAGGACTGCGACGAATATCCCTTTGCCGCCACACACGAAGGATCTGCTGGGGCGACCACCAACAGGAACGTCGCGGTCGATTTCATCGCTCACGACCACAACCGGTCCGTCGGCTCCAAGCTGAGGTGGTTCTGGCAGAGCTACCGAGTCTTCGGCTCGGACGCAGCCGACGGAGGGGATAGATTGCATCCCTTCGAGAGCTTTTACGTGAAGACTCCCAACTGAACAGACCAGCATCATAGAAGCTGCGGCCCTCCCCGATCCCCTGGCGGAGGGCCGCAGCGAACAGTTCTTTATCAAGGACATCAATGTCGACGGATCTCGAATCCTTATACCGTGGCGTCGTCGCCGACCTCGCCGAATCCCTTCCGAACGGAAGCATCACCTGGTGTCACGCCGCGAGCGCCGACGACGTGGCCGTTGCGCTTGGAGGAGAGCTTCCCAGCGCCACGCCTCGCTCCCTCACCGAGGCGAGTGGGGAGGCGGGGTACCACATCCAATGGTCTGGCCATGGAAAGACGTTGGTCATCGGAGAGCTGAGCTCGTGGTTCGTCGTAATGGAACCCGACGACTGGACCGGCTCTGAAGCCCTGCCGCAGCTCTCCGGCGGTGGCGGGGCCATGTCTTTGTACCTCGGGGACACCCTCAGGCACTACAACCTGCACTACGCCCGAGACGGAGAAGAGCTGTGCCGCTTCCGGTGGGGTGCCGAGCCCGACGGTGACCC
Source organism: Nonomuraea sp. NPDC000554 (assembly GCF_040300065.1). Classification (NCBI taxonomy): domain Bacteria; kingdom Bacillati; phylum Actinomycetota; class Actinomycetes; order Streptosporangiales; family Streptosporangiaceae; genus Nonomuraea; species Nonomuraea sp. NPDC000554. The sequence continues at coordinate 294,693 of NZ_JBEPDC010000010.1, forward strand.
CTCCCCACTCGCCGGCCTTCTTTCAGGGCTGTCCGTGGCATCAGGGACGCCGCCGTTCGAGGAGTGGAAGGCGCACGCCCTCATCCTGGTAGAGCGAATCACCGGAGTCCGTCTGACCACGGAGTGGCTGAGCCGTGAACATACGCGATTCGTCCAAGGGCCTTACTACCGCGATGTGCCGCCTGATGACGGAGAGCTTTGGCCTTAGTCTCCGGTCTCTGCTGCTGAAGGAGGCCTTTCGGGCCTGAAAATCGGGGTGTTGCCCGCTGAACCACCTCGGGTTTGCAGGAGACCTGCACCGAACCCGAGACGGTTCACCAGATCATGCTCAGCGGAAGCCCGTCGACCGCGTCGAAGCGGCATCGATGATAGCCGAGGGCACCGACAAGCTCAGCGATGTCAGGACCCACGATGCAAGCCCTCATCCTCAACGCGCCAAAGTGTCGGTAGACGCGGGCATCCTGGAGAAGAGAGGCATACAGGTAGGAGGCGGGATGCTGACAGAGGGTGACGGTAGTGAGGGCGCCACGGACGCTCATGATTTTAAGATCGATGCGGACTATAAAATCATCGGAGATGACGATCCCCTGAAGTGTCCTCCTTCAGAGATCCCGCTTGTGGGCGATCCTCAGATAAGAGCGCTGCCATTCCAAAGTCAGCACTGGGAGGACTTTGAGCGATTGGTGCTGGACCTGGCGTCAGACGTCGACTGCTTGATCGAGGCGTTCAGGTATGGCGTGGGGGGGCAGCGGCAGGCGGGCCTCGACGTGGCGGGCAGATCTGAAACGTGGACGGCCTATCAGGCCAAGAAGGTCGAGAAGTTTACCGATCGGCATTTGGCCCGCGCACTTGACGAGTTCATCAACGGCCGACAGCCGTTCGGAGCGGCACGTCTGGTCGTGGTAACGGCCTGCGCGACCCCTACCCAGATGCGCGACACGCTGGCGGAATACCGAGAAAAGCACGCCGACCTGGCGTTTGAGCTTTGGGACGCGGACCACCTCAATGGCTTGCTGCGATCGCGCCCCACGATAGTCGCCCGATTCTTCGGGGAACATGTGGCACGGCGTTTCTGCGACGCCCATGCATTGGCCGAGTGGAACATCCCCGAAGGACTAGTCAGACGCGCCGCAGTCACTCGAGCGGCAATCGGACACCCGGTATATGCCTGTACCGATCCATACTTGCTCGACGTACACGAAGCGATCCACGTACCAGGCAACGATGACGCTTCGCTCCTGCCAACCTATGTTCAGCGAGAACACGATGCCGAGTTGCGCCTCGTACTCGGCGGTGTTCTCGCTGGACAGAGTAAGTTGGCCGTCCTCATCGGCGGCTCATCGACCGGCAAGACCCGAGCCTGCTGGGAACTCGTCCAGACACTCCCACCGGACTGGCTGCTGTGGCACCCGACCAATTCCGGTAGGGCGGAAGCTGCAGCGGAATCTCTCGAAGCCATTGGCCCTCGTACGGTCGTCTGGCTGGACGAACTCCAGCACTACCTGCCCACCAAGGATCCGGTGCTTGCTGAACAGGTCGCATCCGGCATCAGGAATCTACTCGTCGATCACGACCGCGGCCCTGTTCTCGTGCTTGGCACCATCTGGCCAGAGCACTGGGACAACCTGACAATCGGCCCTCGCGCCACAGAAGACCGTCCTCAAACCATCAAACTGCTCTCCGGCTGCGGAATCCACGTACCGGAGACCTTCGACGCCGACGCGCTGGACAACCTACGGCGCTTCGCGCACAGCGATCCGAGACTCCAGGCCGCGCTGGACCAGGCCGAAGAAGGCCATGTCACTCAGTTTCTGTCCGGGGCTCCCGAACAACTACAACGATGCGTCGGCGCCTCTGCTCCGGCCCGCGCGGTGCTGCATGCGGCCATGGACGCCCGGCGGCTCGGCCACGAGCTCGGCCTTTCCGCCGCGTTTCTGGCCAACGCCGCTCCTGGCTATCTCACGCGGTTGCAATGGGATGCGCTGCCGGAAGATTGGTTTGAGCGAGCAATCGGATACCTTTCACACCCTTGCCGGGGAGCGCGAGGCGTGCTCTCCCGCATCCGTCCACTTCCGGGCGACCTCGTACCGGAGCGAGGCCAGGAGCGTTATCGGCTGGCCGACTATATCGAGCAGCACGGGCGCAGCTTGCGTAGATTGGAATGTCCGCCGGAAGGATTCTGGCTCGCGGCTGCGGAACATGCCGCATCGGGCGCGGACATGAGCTCTCTGGCTGTGGCTGCTTATGATCGCGGCCGACTTTCGGACTCCGACCTATTGGCTCAGGCAGCTGCACGACGGGGACACGTAGGCGGCGTGCATGCCTTGGCGCGCAAGTTTGAGGAGTCGTCCAAGATCGAGGACGCCATCCCTTACCTGAAGCAGGCCGCTGCCATGGGGGATATCAACTCTATGGCAAGGCTGGCTTGGCGACACGAACTTGCTGGCGATATGGATGAGGCTGGCCTCCTCTATCTCCGTACAGCCGAAGCGGGCGACATCAATGGCCTAGTCGGTCTTGCATCGGTATTGGACCATAGTGGGTGTGACGAAGAGGCCGAGCGTCTCTATCGCCAGGCCTGCGCCACTGGTTGGAGCGGAGCCCGTGCCGTGGAATACCAAGCCCGGCATCTGGCCAAGCAGGGGCAGCACCAACGCGCGCTGAAGCTCACAGAGATGGCTTTCCAAGCAGGCAACGAAGAAGCCTTTACCGGGCTCGCCTGGACGTATCCTGATCACCAGGACCGTCTCAGGATCTTCGATCACGCGCTCAGGCTCGGCGACAAAGCCGCCCTACGGGAAATCGCCTTGTTGTACAAGATGGACGGAGACTACGAACGAGCCGAGGATTACGCCAAACAGGCTGTAGCCGCTGGCGACGTTCATGTCCTCAAGAGCCTCGGAAAGATTAGCAAGGCACGAGGAGATAGAAAGAACGCGGAGCTCCATTGGCGCAGAGCCGTCGCCGCTGGGAGGACCGACGCCCTGCTCGACCTTGCAGGAATGTGGGAAGAAGACGGAGACCTCGAAGGGGCGAAGGCACTGCTCTGGAATGCATGGCAGGCTGGAGAGGTCTTCGTTTTGGGCAAACTCGTCCAGCTCATCGCAAGCGCGGGGGATGTAGAGCAAGCCGAGCGCCTGGCCGGGTCGGCTTTGGAGAAGCGCGGCGACAGCATACCTCTGTCCGAATTGGCCAAACACCACGAACGGTCAAAAGACTATGAACGCGCCCAAGCACTACTCATGAGGGCAGTCGACTTCGGGGAACTAAGTTGCCTGCTGCATATAGCACGGACGCACGAGCGGTCGGGCGACATGCAAGCAGCGGCAAAGGCGGCGGAGACGGCACTGTCCGCAGGGGTTCGCGGCGCGGAACGAGAAGTGGTGCGATTGAGGGAGAAGGTGAAGGGGGTAGCGAAAGCGTACTGATGAGCCCCTATGAGCCGTGACTGACAATCACCAACGAAGACGCTCGATATGGCCGGGTTGGTCCTTTCCAGCACTCTCCTCTGGCCGGCCCGCTGCGGGTGCGACATTCGCGGGACGATCCTGCGAGCCGTGAGGCCCTGTCCGGATGTTTCCCACAGGTCAAAGGACGTGAGACAGAATCAGCGCCACTACTCTCCTACAGCGTGTTCTCTAGATCTGTCACGCCGCTTCGAGTCTTAGGCCTCACGGTTCTGAGGCTGGCAGCGCCATTCCCGGTATGCATGACACCGTTGGCTTGATCGGGGATAACGGACATCCGAGAGCAGGGGCTCGTTCCCAGAAGGCACGCGTCACCCACCGTGATGGTCAGCTGATCACTGTGTACGCGGATGGCAAGGATCCCCGCCTTTAGGAGCCGCAAGCGCGTTCCCAACATCGACTTCAACCAGCTTGTTCGTAGTGTGCACGAAGGTTCCGCTCACTCGAGGGATGCGTGGCACGGTGATCCATGCAGTCGGCCCCGAGTTGCAGGCCTTCCTCGCTGGACTGCTACGCCCGGACTAGGGCACAACCAGCCCTTCATGCTGATCTGCGACGACTTCACCGCGTCCGAGAAATATCCGCGAACAACCTGGCCCAGCGCTCAACCGCAGCTAACGCAGCCAGCTCGACAAGGAGCTGATCGCGGCTCCTGTGCCGTAGCCTTCCTCGACCAGCATCAAGTGGTGCGGCTGGTTGAGCCCGGCACTGTAGGGAGTGTCGATGGCCTGCCAACCCGTTGGGATTCGCCTCCACACCCACCAGGCCTCCGGTTGGCCTGTGCACCAAGTGCCACCCATATCAGTGCTTAGTAGCTCGAGGCACGCCGACCCCGCCCCCAGGTCAGGCGTCATACGGTGGCGCGCTGTCCACCTCGCGTAGACTCACCGACACATGGACATGGGATGACAGCTTGCGCACCGGTCCAACGGGCATGGCAGGCCGAGCGGGCAAGGAGACGAACTGTCGCCTCCAGACCCTTCCGGCATGCAGCATGTCCTATGGACGCCAAGCTGAATCCAAGCAAGTATGTGACTCGCAAAAGCTGGTCCCGTGGTAGACGCGTAGAGTTGTCTTGCAGACCTGAGGACCTTTGGAAAGGAGGCTCAGCATGTATGTGGCGAAGCTTGTTATCCAAGGGGTTCGCGGGTTTTCTGGCCCACGAGAGGTGAGTCTTGACTTTATTCGGCCAGATGGGTCCTATAAAGGATGGACTGTTCTTGCTGGCCGGAACGGCTCCGGAAAAACAACAATACTGCAAGCAATCGCGCTCGGAATAGTCGGGGGATATTTCGTACGTGACCTTGCTAGCTGGGGTGGCGAGAGAGAAGGCGAGAGTTCACGGGTCTGCGTGACCGTTGTACAAGATTCCGACTACGATGGTGGCCTGAATTTTGGGCCCCAAGACTTTGAGCTGCGCTGGAATGATCCAGATGACCCATATAGCCATCCAAGCTGGACGAGTAAAAATAAGGGACCACGGAGTCCGCGCTTTGGCCCAGGCGAAGGATGGTTCTTTGCGGGATACGGAGCATTTCGGCGACTCTCCACAGTAGCACTTAGCCGTGGAGAGCATTCACGCACCGCGATGTACGCCGGACTGCGAACGCTCTTCAATGAAGATATACCCCTCCTTGAAGGCGTAAGTTGGCTAATTGAACAGCACCTATACGCTTTGGAGGAACGACAGGGAGCAGCAGAGCTCCTCGATATTGTTTTGGCAATCCTAGCTGATGGAATGCTGCCCGATGGGCACAGGGTCGTTCGCGTTGACTCTGATGGGCTATGGCTTAAGAATAACGAAGGTAGCGAGCTCCCGCTCCGACAGATGAGCGAAGGCTATAGGGCTGTTACTGCCCTCGTTGTCGATATAATTCGTCAAATGCACGTCGCCTACCGCGATTTGCGAATCACTCATGATGGCACTACCCCTACCCTACAATATCCAGGGGTTGTGCTCGTGGATGAGATCGAGAACCACCTGCATGTCGGCTGGCAGAAGAAGATCGGCGAATGGCTCAAGGCTCATTTCCCTCTTGTCCAGTTCATTGTGACAACCCATAGTCCTTACATCTGCCAAAGCGCCGATCCTAACGGGATTATTTCTCTTCCAGGCCCGAACGAGTCAAAGTCACCACACGTCGTGGATCAAGAGCTATACGAACGGGTAGCGTTTGGCAGCGGCGACGATGCCATTCTAACGGAGCTTTTTGGGGTCGACAGCCCTTACTCTAGACATGCGGAAGACCTCAGGCACACGCTTGGAGATCTTGAAGAAAAGGTTCTCAGCGGGTCGGCATCAAAAGCGGAGATTGAGCAGTATCGAAGACTTAGCGAGATGCTCGAAAGTTCGCTTAGCGCTCGCGTCGAAGAGATCTCCTCCCGGTTTGGGAGACGTGATTGATTCGAATCACTCGTTTAGGTCTTGAGTCGGATCTGTCTCAAAGACTGCAGTCGTGCACTGAACGCCTTAAGATGATCAACGCTGACGCCCATGCTGCACGTCGCGCTTGGACTGGCGCTCGCACCGAAACAGGCGGAATTCGTCGTAAGCTCCGAGAAATGTCGGCAGCGCTTGAACGATGCATGTACTGCGGCGACAGTCGCGGTACTGACATCGATCACTTTGAGCCTATCAATTCATCGCCATTACGCACGTTTGACTGGATGAATCATCTACTGGCATGCTCGTCATGTAACAGCAACTCCAAGAGAGACCAGTTTCCCTGTGACGCAAATGGCACCCCACTGCTTATCGACCCTACCATAGACGATCCATATGATCATTTGCGCCTGATCTTAAGCACCGGCTTCTACCGCGGAAATACCCCTAAAGGAAAGACAACCATTGACGTCCTTCGGCTTAATCGCGGGGATCTTCAACGTGGAAGAGAGTTAGCTTTTCCGAGATGCCAAGCAATGCTTCGAGACTATCTACGGATGCAAGATTCGGGAAACTTGCGGGAGGCTACCAAGATGCTAAATGCACTCCAAGAACAACCTTTTATTGGCGTTCTCCACGCCATGTTCCGAACTGCACCAAACCCAGGCGCTGAGATAGTTTTGGGAGGAGCCGAGGTACTGGAAGCGCTGAAGGCATTGAATTTCTACACAGGTTGAATTCGTAGAGACGTCATCTGATCACGTGATGTCCTCGATGGTGAGTCCGGTCTGGGCCAGGCAACCGTCGATCAGGTGTGGCCGGTACTGGATCTTCTTGAGCTTGCGTTTGATGATCCGGACGAGTCCGGTCAGGTCGGTGGCCACGAAGTTGGCCACTGCGCGCCGGAGCAGCGACCAGATACCTTCCGCCGGGTTCAGCTCGGGGGCGTAGGCCGGAAGCCGGTAGATGCGTAACCAGCCGGAGTGGGCCTCGGCGAAGTCGGTCAGTTCGGCGACCAGATGCACGCTGAGGTTGTCCCAGCACCACACGAGGGGGTGCCGAGCCGTTGGTGGGTGGCCACGATCAGATCGCGGTAGTCGTTCCAGGCGTAGCTTTTGGGTTCGCCCTTGCGGCCGTGGTAGACCAGCAGCTTGTACAGCAGGTGTGGTCGCCGTCCGGGCTGGTAGCCGACCACTCCGGCGATGTTGACCCGGCCGCTCCCCTTGCCGCGCACCGTCACCACTGGGCGGGCGCCGCGTGGTGCCCAGGTGCGTCCTTTCGGCGGCCTCAGCCCCTGACCCGCTTCGTCCTCGAAGCCGATATGGGCGCCCAGGTCCGCCGCGGTGGCTTTACGGTCGGCCACACCTCCTGACGCCAGGCGGCGATGGCCTCTTCGTCGCGCTCCATCGCGCGCCGCGCCGGGACCTGCACCGACCAGCCGTGCCGTCGCAGCAGCTTGCCGACGCCCTCGATGGTGTAGCCGATGTGGAACAGCTTGCCGATCAACGTCTTGATCCGGCCCAGGGTCCAGCGCTGGTCATCGCCGAACCCATGTGCCAGAGGCCCGCGGCTCAGCTCGGCCTCCAGCCGTGCCCACTGTGCCGGCGACAGCTTCTCTCGTGACACCGGTCCCTTGGACCGCAGCGCCTCGATGCCGCCTTCCCGCCAGGTCTTGCGCCATCTGGCCACTGTCCGCTCGTGCACCCGCAGCTCACGAGCGATGTCTCTGGTGCTGTGCCCGTCCTCGAACCGCCCGGCGGCCTGTAACCGCAGCAGTTTCCGCCGTTCCTGCTCGGCGGGCGTGTACCCGCCTCGTTGCCCGTACCGCATGCATCGGTCGTACACGAGTGACGGCAGACCATCACTACCCTATGACTCTATGAATTTAATCTGGGTAAAGGTCCGTCCTCGTCCGCTGATTCGGCGGGGCCTGTTTTAGAGGTCCTAACAGAAAGATCAGCGGACGAGGCGTCGCCAGCAGATGATCGCTGCGGCGAGGGTCATGAACGCCTCGTGGATGTCGTCGCGGATCTCCCAGCGCACGCGTAGGCGGCGGAACCAGTGCAGCAGCGCGATCGTCCGTTCCACCACCCAGCGGTGAACGCCCAGGCCGGAGCCATGTGGGGTGCCGCGGCGGGCGATTTTGCGGCTTGATGCCGGTGCGCCAGACCAAGCGGCGGTACTTGTCGTGGTCGTAGCCACGGTCGGCGTATAGGCAGTCGGGCCGCTTCCGGGGGCGTCCGCGGCGACCCCGCACCGGCGGGATCGCCTTGATCAGCGGGAGGAGCTGGGTGACGTCGTTGCGGTTGCCGCCGCTCAGGGACAGGGCGAGGGGGACGCCGCTTCCGTCGGTGATGACGTGGTGTTTCGAGCCCGTCTTGGCGCGGTCGACCGGGCTCGGTCCAGTTTTGGGCCGCCCTTGAGCGCCCGGACGTGGGAGCTGTCGATCACCGCCTTGGACCAGTCCAGTTGGCCGGCAGCGTGCAACTCGGCGAGCAGCAGCTGGTGCAGCTTGTCCCAGACCCCGGCCTGATGCCAGTCGCGCAGGCGTCGCCAGCAGGTCATTCCCGAACCGAAGCCCAGTTCCTGGGGCAGGAACTCCCACGGGATCGCGGTGTAGAGGACGAACAAGATCCCACACAGCGCCTTGCGGTCATCCAGGCGCTTACGTCCCGGATGACGGGTGCGCCGCTCCACCTTCGGTAGCAGCGGCTCGATCCGCTCCCACAGACTGTCATGCACGATCCACGGCAGTTGTTCGCCCTTCTTCACAACGAGATCAACGATCAACGATGCGATCCGTCACGCCCTCTAGATCATTTTGTTAGGACCTCTAGCACGGGACATGCACGGGATGATCTTGCGAAGGGTGGGAGCTGCTCGAGGTGTCCCCACAGCTCACAGTATGAATACCAGTCGTACGGCCACCGCTCTCCTAAAGCGGGTGCCGCAGGTTCGAATCCTGCCGGGGGCACTCTGTGATGTCTCAGGACATCGGAAACCCTCGAACCTACGGGTTCGGGGGTTTTCTCTTGTCTTGGGGCTGGTAGTCGCGGGTGGGGTCGATGGTCA